>JBIOYN010000030.1:0-4714 GCA_044870155.1 Acidimicrobiia bacterium
GCAGCTCGTCGAGGTCCTCGCCCCGGTCGAGGCGGGCGCGGAAATCGACCGTCCGCGCCGCCAGCGCCTCGTCGGAGAGGCGCTCCACCTCCGGCTCGAGGGCGTTGACCTGGGGGACGAGGCCTTCGAGGGCCTTGACCTTCTTGCCCTCGCCGGCGTGGAGGATCTTGTTGATGAGGCCCATAGGGTCCCAGAGTCTACCGACGCGGTCTCGCCAGTAGCATCGGCTCGTGGCCGGCACCGCGACCCCCGGCGTGCGGGGTGTCCCCGCCGACGAGGTGACGGCCGCGGCCCCGCCACCGGGTTCCCGGAGCCGCCGCCGTCATCCCGTGATCTGGGCCGGCCTGGTGGTGGGCACGGCGGTCGCCCTGGTGCTGGTGGCGCCGGCCTTCGGCCCCCGCCCTCCGGCCGGCGAGGACGTGATGGCCCACCTGGTCCGGGCCGACTTCGCCATTCCCGAGCTGGTGGCCCGCGGTCGCCTCGACGGCTGGTTCCCCCGCTTCGTCCTCGGGCACCAGGAGTTCCTGTTCAACGGCCCGGGCCTTGTCTGGCTCATGGCCCTGGCGCGGGGCCTGACCGCCGGGGTGCTCTCCAACCCCGGCGCCCTCAAGGTGATCGTGGTCGGCTCCTTCGTGGGGGTGGTGCCCGCCGCCTGGTTCCTGGCCCGCAGTTTCGGCCTCTCCTCCCCGGCCGCCGGCCTGGGTGCGGCCCTCGCCCCCTGCGTCTCGAACTACTTCGGCCTCGGACTCCAGGGGCTCTTCGACGTCGGGCTGATCTCGCACCAGGTGGGCGCCATCCTGTTCTGCCTGGCGCTGGGCGCCGGCCTACGGGTGCTGGACGACGGGCGCCTCCGGTGGCGTGTCCTGGTCGCCGGGGCCCTGGCCGGGCTGGCGGTGACCCACCTCATCTCCGCCCTGGTGCTGGCGGTCATGCTCGCCCTGTGCCTGCTGGTGCTGGCCCCGGCCCGGGGTCTCTCGTGGGCGGGACTGCGCCGCCTGGCCGGCGCCGGGGCGGCCGCCAGCGGGCTGGCCGGGTTCTGGCTGCTCCCCCTGGCCGCTCACCGCGACCTGCGGGGGATCGTCACCACCTGGGGCACGCCGCCGCTCGGCGAGCGCCTGTCCGAGATCGCCCGGGGCGACGTGCTCCTTCCGGTCGGGCTGGGAGCGGTGGCGGCGGTGGCGGCCGTCTTCCTGGTGGTGCAGCGGCAACGCCCGGCCCTGGCGCTGGGCATCGTGCCCGCCGCCTACCTGGTGCTGGCCCACGCCTCGCTCCACTGGCCCGGTCGCAACGAGGTGACCCTCCAGCTGGCCAACCGGGGACTCGGGTACGTCGGGCTCCTGGCCGTCCTCGGCGTGGGCGCGCTCGGTGCCGCCGTCACCGCCCGCCTGGGGACCCGCGGTCACCTGGGCACGCTGGCCGCCGCCGCCGTCCTGGCGCTCACCGCCGGCCCCGGCCTGAAGACGGCGGGCCAGATGGACGAGCCCGTGCCCGCCATGCGGACGGCGGCCGCCGCCCTGGCCCGGATGGTCCCCGACGGAGCCCGATTCGCGACCCAGCGGGACTACCCGTCCGAGATCGGCCGGACGGGCATGGTCCATCCCGAGACGTGGCTCGCCCGGCAGTCCGGGCGCAACTCGCTCAACGGCTTCAATCTGGAGTCGTCGAGCACCCCGCGGGCCGCCTTCGCCGCCGACGACCTCGACGAGCTCGGCCCCCGCACCTCGGCCCGCCGCATGGCGCGCTTGGGCGTGACCCACGTGGTGGCCACCGGCGACGTCCTGGCCGACGACCTCACCGCCTCCGGGCGCTTCCGTGCCGTCTGGCGCCAGGCGCCCCTCACCATCCTGGAGGTGATCCCGCCGCCCGGCCAGCCCACCCCCGCCTCCCTCGTCAGCTCCGACCGCCCGCTCTTCGCCCGGCTCACCGACCCCCGGGCCGAGCACCTCGCCTTCGCCCTCGAGGGCACCGCCCGCTCCCGGGTCACCGTCGCCCTCGCCTGGTCGCCCAAATGGCACGCCCGCCTGAACAACAGGAGCGTCGAGCTCGACCGGACCACCGACGGCCTCGCCACCGTCGATGTCGGCCCCGGCTCCCACACGCTGCGCCTCGACTACCGCTCCGACGCCTGGGACCACCTCGGCCTGGCCCTGACCGTCCTCACCCTGCTCGGAGGATCAACAGCCCTCAAGGTCCGCAGGGCCCGACGCCACTACCCGATGTCGAGCAGCTTCTCCCGCACGGCGTAGACGACCGCCTCCATGCGGGAGTGCAGTTGCAGCTTCTCCAGGATGTTCCGCACGTGGTTCTTCACCGTGTTCTCGGCGATGAAGAGCTGCTCGGCCACATCCCGGTTGCTCATCCCCTGGGCCACCAGCTTGAGCACCTCGAGCTCCCGGGTCGTCAGCCGGGGCGCGGCCAGGCGGGGCTTCTCGTCGGCCTGCTTGGCCAGGGCGTTGAACTCGTTGAGCAGCTTGGAGGCCATCGACGGGGACAGCAGGCTCTGGCCGGTGGTGACCGACCGGATGGCGTCCGCCACCTCCTCGATGGAGATCTCCTTGAGCAGGTAGCCGTTGGCCCCCGCCTTGATGGCGTCGAAGAGATCGTCCTCCTCGTCGGAGACGGTGAGCATGACGATCTTGACCGAGGGGACCAGCTCGCGGATGGCCCGGGCCGCCTCGATGCCGTTCAGCTTGGGCATCCGCACGTCCATGAGGACGACGTCGGGCACGAACTCCTCGGTCTTGGCGATCACTTCGGTGCCGTCCTGGGCCTCGGCCACCACTTCGATGTCCGGCTCGGACTCCAGCACCATGATCAGGCCGCGGCGGAACAGGGCGTGGTCGTCGGCGATGAGCACCCGAACCCGGTCCTGACCGATGGCGGGTATGTCCGTCACAGCCCCTCCTGCCTCGCCTTCTCCGTTGTCAGCCCGATGCCTCGATGAGGCCCAGGTCTCCATCGTTGCGTCGGTAGATCACGGCCGCCCGACCGCTCTCCGATGAGGTGAAGAAAAAGAAGTCGTGTCCGAGAAGCTGCATCTGGAGAGCGGCCTCCTCCGCGGACATCGGTTTGATCGTGAACTGCTTCATCTTCACGATCCGAGCCGGTTCCTTCTCCTCCTCATCCGGCGCTGCATCTTCGCTTGATGCTATACGGGCGGGCCCCCGATGGGTGCGAGTGACGCGCTTCTCCTTGAGCCGCTTGACCTGGTGCTCGATCTTGTCGACGGCCATCGACACCGCCGCGAAGGGTTCGGGCGCGGCGGCATGGGCCTTGAGCAGATGCCCCTTCAGGTGGACGAGGACCTCACACACCTGGTTGTCGGCGATGCGCGGGTTGCGCTCCTCGAAGAAGTCCACCTCGGCACGGCCGGCGCCGTTGGCGAACCGGTCGAGCTTGCTCATCTGTTTCAGCGCCGCCTCGCGCAGGCTCTCGGAAACCTCGATGTTCTTGCCCCGGATCACGATGTCCACCGGCAACCCCCTCGAGGGACGGGCGGGAACGCCCGGCGCGGGATGGTGCACGGCCTGGAACAGCGGCGGGTCGGCGCACGCACCGGCAGACCCAGATTGCCGAGCGGCACGACCACGGACCCGCAGACGGCCATGAGCCAGTATACGCAGCGTCCCGACCGGCGCTCCCCGGGACCACCCGGAGTGGCGGTTCCCCGGAAACCGGCGGGGTGTCAGTCGGCGATGTCGGGGCGGCGGGTGGCCTGGCGGGACAGGACGAGATGAACCAGGCGGTCCACGAGCTCCTCCACCGGAGGGTCATAGACACCCGCCTCGACCTGCTGCCGCAAGCGACGCACCACGTCCCGGCGGACGCGCCCGGCGGGGTCGACGACGTGTGACGTCGGGACCCGTCCGGCGAAGGCCGAGGCATCGAAGTGCTGTCCAATCCCTGCCAACGTTCTGAGCTCCTGTGCGGCCCACCAAATGGGCTCAATTCTTAAAATCGGCTGTCCGGGCCGGGGCCTTGAGCCGGCCCTGGCAGTTCTTTCCGCTTGAGAGGGCGGGATGGGGCGTGCGGGCGGCGGTCGCCGCCGCCACCGTGACCGCGCCGGCGGCCCGCAGGGCGGCGGCGGCCGCGGCCAGGGTGGTGCCCGTGGTGGCGACGTCGTCGACCACCAGCAGGCGTGCGCCCCGGGCGGCCGGAGAGGCGACGAAGACGGGACCGTCCTCGGCCCGGGCCCGGCGGTCCCGGCCGGTCTGGGCCGGCCCGGGCAGGCGGCGCAGCAGGCGCCGGGCCGGGAGCGACAGCTCGTCCGCCACCCGCCGGGCCAGCCATTCCGCCTGGTCGAATCCCCGTTGGCGCCGGCGGGTGGCCGTGGTCGGCGGCCAGGTCACGACCTGCAGGTCAGCGGTGCCGGCGGTCGCCGCCACCGTGGCGGCCAGTGCCTCACCCAGGCCTGCCCACCCGGCACGGGCCCCGCGGTACTTCACCTTCGCCACCAGCTCCCGGAGGACGCCTTCGTAGGCGAAGGCCGAGACCCACCAGTCAACGCCCGGCGGAGGACCGGTGGCGGGAGCCGACCGGAGGGTCGATCGGCACCCCGGGCACAGGCCCGCCGCCGGGGCCGCGCATCCGGGGCAGCTGGCGGGCAACAGGAGCTGGAGGAGCGAATCGGGCCAGGTCATCGGGTCGGAACCTACCGACGGGCTGTGACAGCGAACGCCTTGCCCCGCTCCACTTTCAACCGGCCGGGGTGGCG
>JBIOYN010000031.1:0-6743 GCA_044870155.1 Acidimicrobiia bacterium
CCGGGACATGAGACGGCGGCTCCTCCTCAGCTACCTCAGCCTCACGCTCTTCGTCCTCGTGGTGCTGGAGGTCCCTCTCGGGGTCATCTTCGCCCGGCGCCAGCTGGCCGAGCTGACCGCCGAGGTGGAACGGGACGCGGTGGTGACCGCCACCCTGGTCGAGGACACCCTGGAGGCGGGCCGGCCCCTGGACGGCGCCGCCGTCACCCGCTACGCCGAGGAGACGGGCGCCCGGGTGGTGGTGGTGGACGCCGGCGGCCGGGCCCTGGTCGACTCCTCCGGCGACGGCACCGGCCGCTCCTTCGCCAACCGCCCGGAGGTGGCCGAGGCTCTCGCCGGGCGCGTGGCCACCGGGTCGCGCCGCTCGGCCACCCTGGGAGCCGACCTGCTCTACGTGGCCGTCCCCGTCGCCTCCTCGGGCACGGTCTACGGGGCCGTGCGGATCACCTATCCGACCTCGGCGCTCGACGGGCGGGTCCGGCGCAGCTGGCTCACCCTGGCCGGCGTGGCCGCCGTGTCGCTGGCCACCGCCGGCGGGCTGGCCGTGGCGCTCGCCGGTTCCGTCTCGCGCCCCCTCCGGCGCCTGGAGGCGGCGGCCGCCGACATCGGCCGCGGGCACCTGTCGGCCCGGGCCCCCACCGACGCGGGCCCGCCCGAGGTCCGCGCCCTGGCCCGCGAGATCAACGACACCGCCGAACGGCTGACCGGCCTCCTCGCCGCCCAGGACGCCTTCGTGGCCGACGCCTCCCATCAGCTGCGCAGCCCCCTCACCGCCCTCCGGCTCCGGCTCGAGAACCTGGCCGAGGAACTCGACCCGGACAGCCCGATGCACGGCGACGCGCGGGCGGCGGTGGCCGAGATGCAGCGCCTGTCCCGGATCGTCGACGGCCTCCTGGCCCTGGCCCGGGCCGACCGGGCGGCGGGCGAGCCGCCCGCCGCCGTGGTGGACCCCACAGCCGTGCTCGAGGAGCGGCGGGCCGCCTGGTCGGCGCTGGCCGAGGAGCGGGCCCTGGACCTGGTCGTCGAGGCCGGAGAAGGTCCGGCCGCTCCCGTACGGGCCACGACGGACCGCCTCGTCCAGGTGCTGGACAACCTGCTGGCCAACGCCTTCGACGCCGCTCCGCCGGGCACGACAGTCACCCTGCGGGCCGAGCCGGCGGCGGACGGTGCCCGGGTGGACCTCCACGTGCTCGACCGGGGGCCCGGGCTCACCCCCGACGAGCGGCGGCGGGCCTTCGACCGCTTCTGGCGGGGAGGCACGTCCTCGGCCGGGGCCGGCAACGGCCTCGGCGGCTCGGGACTCGGCCTGTCCATCGTCCACCGCCTCGTCGTGGCCGACGGCGGGGAGGTGGAGCTGCTCCCCCGTCCCGACGGCGGCACCGATGCCGTCGTCCACCTTCACCCCGCCCCCTGACCGGAGACCACCATGAGACTCATGCCCCGACCGACAGCCACCGCCATCCGCACCGAGAACCTGACCAAGACGTTCGGCCCGACCCGGGCGCTGAGTGCCCTCAGCCTCGAGATCCCCGAAGGTGAGGTGTTCGGGTACCTGGGTCCCAACGGCGCCGGCAAGACCACCACCATCCGCCTGCTCCTGGGGCTGCTCCGGGCCACGTCGGGGCGGGCGGAGATCTTCGGAGTCGACTGCCAGGCCGACCCCGTCGAGGCCCATCGCCGGGTCGCCTTCGTGCCCGGCGAGGTCAACCTGTGGCCGTCCCTCACCGGCGCCGAGACGCTCCACCTGCTGGGCCGGGTCCACGGCCACGTCGACGTCGCCTACCGCGACACCCTCCTCGAGCGGTTCGAGTTCGACCCGTCGAAGAAGGTCCGGGCCTACTCCAAGGGCAACCGCCAGAAGCTGGTACTGATCGCCGCCCTCATGACCAGGGCCGACCTGCTCCTGCTCGACGAGCCCACCAGCGGCCTCGACCCGCTCATGGAGGTGGCCTTCCGCCACTTCGTGGCCGAGGCCCGGGAACGGGGCCAGACCGTGTTCCTCTCGTCGCACATCCTGAGCGAAGTGGAGGCCCTGTGCGACCGGGTCGCCATCCTGCGCGCCGGCCGGCTGGTCGAGGTCGGGACCCTGGCCGAGATGCGCCACCTCTCGGCCCTCCAGGTCGACGCCGAGGTGGACGGGCAGATGCCCGACCTGGCCGGCGTCCCCGGCGTCAGCGGCGTCGTGGTCGACGGCCACCGGCTCCAATGCCAGGTGACCGGCCCGGTGGCGCCGCTCCTGTCCGTCCTCACCGCCGCCGGGGTCCGCCACCTGGTCAGCCGGGAGCCCTCGCTCGAGGAGCTCTTCGTGGCCCACTACGGCTCCGTCGGAGCCGACGAGCCCGCGGGGTCCTCCGATGCGGCCTAGGGCCGTCTACGACGAACGCCACGCCGTTCGGGCGGTGGCCGTCATCACCGCCCGGCGCGCCGGACGCCAAGGGGCGCTGTGGGGCCTGGTCTTCGGGGCGACGATCGCCTCCACCATGACCACCTACGTGTCGTCCTTCCCCACCGCCGCCGAGCGGTCCAACCTCGTCCGCGCCGTCGAGGGGAACGCCGCTTTCGAGGCCATCTTCGGGGTCATCCGGCGCATGGACACGGTGGCGGGCTACACCGCCTACAAGACGATGTTCACCCTCATCATCCTGGGCGCCGTCTGGGGGCTGTTCGTCGCCACCCGGATGCTGCGGGGCGAGGAGGACGCCGGCCGCTGGGAGCTGTACCTGGCGGGACGCACCACCGGCGGCGGCGCCACCGTGCAGTCCGCCCTCGGGCTGGCGGTGGGGCTCGTCGCCCTGTGGGTGCCCACGGCCGTGCTCACGGCCGCCGCCGGCGCCTCCTCGAAGGTCGGCATCGGGCTGGGGGCGTCGCTGTTCTTCGCCACCGCGGCGGTGGCCGCCGCCGTCATGTTCGTGGCCATCGGCATGCTCGCCTCCCAGCTGGCCGCCACCCGCCACGACGCCAACGTGATCGGCGCCCTCGTCCTCGCCGCCTCCTACCTGATCCGGATGGCGGCCGATTCCGATCCCCGGATCGGCTGGCTCCGGTGGGCGGGCCCCATCGGCTGGATCGAGGAGCTCCGCCCGCTCACCGGCTCGCGCCCGCTGGCCTTCGTCCCCATCGTCATCCTCACCGCCGTCCTCGTGGCCCTCGCCATCCGGCTGGCCGCCCGGCGCGACGCCGGGGCGAGCGTGCTGGGCCGCCACGACGCCGCCGCCCCCCGCACGCTCCTCCTGGGCGGGCAGGCGGGCCTCACGGTGCGCCTCACCCGGCCGGTGATCCTCGGCTGGCTCACCGCCCTGGCTGCCACCGGCCTGGTGTTCGGGCTCGTCACCCAGGCGGCGGGGAAGTCCCTGCAGGGCTCGCCCACGCTCGAGCGGTTGATCGCCCGTCTCGGCGCCACCGGGGCCGGCGCCGTCACCTACCTGGGGTTCGTGTTCGTGATCGCGGCCGGCCTGGTGGCCATCGCCGTCGCCGGCCAGATCAGCGCCATCCGCAACGAGGAGGCGGCCGGGCATCTCGACCACCTGCTCGTCCACCCCGTGGCCCGCTGGCGGTGGCTCGGGGTCCGGCTGGCCGTGGCCCTCGGGCTGGTGGTGGTGGCCAGCACCCTGACCGGCGCCGCCGCCTGGGTCGGCGCCGCCACGCAGCACGCCGCCGTGGGCCTCGGCGACCTCCTGGAGGCCGGACTGAACGTCGCCCCGCCTGCCGTGTTCGTGCTCGGCGTGGGCGTCCTGGCCTTCGGCGTGTGGCCCCGGGGGGCGATCGGCGTCACCTACGGGCTCGTGATCTGGTCGTTCCTGGTGGAGACCTTCGCCTCGATCTCCGAAGCCGGCCGGTGGCTGCGCGAGACGTCCCCGTTCCTGCACATGGCGCCGGCGCCGGCTGCCGACCCCGACTGGGCGGCAGGGGCGTGGCTGGTCGGGCTCGGGCTCTTCGCCGCCCTCGCCGGGATGGCCGCCTTCGGCCGGCGCGACCTCCAGGGCGCATGAGTTCCACCGGATCAGAGTCCAAGGGCTCGGATCGACCCGAGTTCCCTAGAGGACTTCGACGACCGGGCGTTTGAGGGACTTCTGCTCGTACATGGCGCGGTCGGCTCGTTCGATCAGCGTCTCGATGGGGCAGGGGTCATCCCACTGGTATCTGGCCACTCCGACGCTGAGCGAGATGAGAGCCTCGAGGCCGATGTCCCCTTGGACCGGAACCTGCTCGACGAGGCGGTCGATGGCCGCCTTGGCGTCCGTGCCGTCGTCGGAGAGCAGGACGCAGAACTCGTCCCCACCCATGCGGGCGACGATGTCCGACTCGCGGAAGGTCCTTTCGAGCAGCGCCGCGGTCTCGATCAGCGCCTGATCTCCCACCCGGTGGCCGTGCCGGTCATTGAGGTCCTTCATGTTGTCCAGGTCGATGTAGAGCAGCGCCAGGTTCCGGTGGTTGCGCTGGGCCACGTGGGTGAGCGGTTCGGCCACGGCCAGGAAGCCCCGTCGGTTCCGGAGACCGGTGAGGTCGTCCACCAGCGCCAGGCGCTGGAGCTCCGCCTCCATGGCCTTGCGTTGGGAGATGTCCCGCAGGAAGGCATTGAAACTCCAGTGATCCCCTTCTCGCAGCGCCCAGACCACCAGTTCGATCGGGATCTCGCGGCCATCCCGGTGCAACGCCCTGAGCTCGAGTCGCCGGCCCAGGACGGGCCCCTCGCCGGTGGCGAGGAAGTGCTTCAGGCCCTGCCGGTGCGCCTCCCGCAGGTCGGGCGGAATGAGCACGTCCTCCAGGCGCCGGCCCAGGACGGCGTCGGTGCTCCAGCCGAAGGTGAGCTCCGCCTGGCGGTTCCAGTCGGTGATCCAGCCGTCCTCGTCGAGGGCCACGAAGGCGTCGCCCGCCGTCTCGAGGATGCGGCGGGTGCGTTCCTCGCTGGCTCGCAGCGCCGCCTCGGTTCGCGTGCGCTCGGTGATGTCCTCCATCTGGGAGACGAAGTAGAGGGGACGGCGGTCATCGTCGAGCACCACCCCAGCCCGGAGCTTGACCCACACCGGTTCTCCGTCGGGACGCAGGTAGCGCTTCTCGGTGGCGAAGGTCCTCTGCCGACCCTCGCGCATCGCCTGCATGGCGGCACGGTCGGCGGACCGGTCGTCAGGGTGGGTGAGCGACGGCACCGTCGCCCCCACCAGCACTTCGGGCGGGCGACCCAGCATCTCGGACAGTGCCCCGTTGACCTGGACGAAGCGCCCGTCGAGGCTGGTCAGCGCCATGCCGATGGGGGCGTTGACGAAGGCCAGCCGGAAGCGGTCCTCGGCCTCCCGCAAGGCGCTCGCCTGCTCACTGGCGTCGTGCATGGCGACACCCACCCGGCGAATCGTCCTGGAGATGGTCTCGGCCACGAGCACGCACACGGGGATGGCAACGGTCACGGAGGACACCGAACCGGCGGGCGGGTCGGGGATGGTGAGCCCGGGGACGACGTAGGCGACCGTGGCCAGGGGAGCGAGCAGCAGGCTGGTCCGGGGCGGAAAGGCGAGGCCGATCCAGGTGAAGACCACCACGAAGTAGGTCGCGTAGCTGAAGTCGCTGACACCCCCGAAGCGGTTGGCCACGGCAATGAGGGCGAAGGCCACCGGGGCGAACACGAGGGCGGCCTCTCCCGGCCAGCGATGCCAGGGCAGCACGCGGGCGAGAAGGCCGATGGCGATGGCGGCCATGCCGACCGCGTCGAGCACCCGGGTGTCCAGATGCTCCGACCCCGGGAGGTAGTCGTTCACGATCGTGAACAAACCGGCGGCCACGAAGAGCCACCCCGCCTGCCGGACGCGTCCCGCATCCCGTTCCCGGGTCGCCGTGTCGAGCACGGGAGTCAACTGTCCCGTCCCTGCCCGTGGCGAGGAAGGACGTCGGGGTCCCTCTCCGGCCGCTGCGGTGCCCGCGCGTCGGTGATGGCCCCCTGACAATCGCGGCAAGTCGGCATCAGCGTCTAGTAACTGCCTGGCGCCCGTCGCATCCAATAGCCCGTTCTGGCTATTTCGCTGTGCGCCCTCGAGCGGTTGTCGCGCTTGGGGCAGTTGCTCCTCCTCAACCGCACCGCACGGCCCGCCGCGGAGCTCTGACCGGAACCGGTACACGGTCGGCGACGGGTCATGACCAACCGACGAGCCCGCGACGTGCGTTCATCGCCACATGTTGGGGTGAGAACCTGGCGAGGTCGGTGACAACGAGTTCCAAGGCCCCGAGGCGCTGGGCGGCCACCGGCGTGAGAGCGACGAGGCCCGTGTTCCAGGCCGCTCGCAGAATGGCCGCCTCTTCCTTGGCGCCGGGCCGCTCCGTCAGATGATCGGATGCCGGGAGTTCGCCATCTCACCAGCTACTCCCCAGCCTGCTCGGCCGTCACGGCCAGCAGGCCAGGGTGTCGACGAACAACTGGCGGACACCCGTCACCCGGGCGTCGAGATCCTCTGTCGACCAGCCGGAGACGTCGATGGGGGCCAGCACAGCCACATCCACGGTCCCGGGGTGCACGAGCCACGAGCCCTTGCCCATGAGCGCGCCGGTATTGCGGAGCACCACCGGAACCAGGGGGACGGCAGCCTGCATGGCCATGCGGAAGGCACCTTTCTTGAACCGCCCCACCTCGAGCGTCGGTGACCGGGTGCCCTCGGGAGCGATGGCGATCGAGACGCCCTCCCGGAGTCGCTGCACCACACCGTCGAGGGCGGAGACGGCCTGGTCGTGGTTGCGGCGGTCGACGTAGGCGACCCGAC
>JBIOYN010000032.1:0-3281 GCA_044870155.1 Acidimicrobiia bacterium
ACGGCCGCGGCACGTTGGTCGATCCGCTCCTGACCGATCTTGCGGACGAGCCGCTCGGGTGCGGTCACCGATTCTGGTTGCTATCCAGCCGCTTGCTTCCAGTAAGCCTCGAACTGGTCGCCGTAGGCCAGGCAGCATAATGACGCCATCCGCTCCAGCCGCCGCACCTTCCACCTCGCCCCGGTCTGCTTCAGGCGCTTCCCGATGGCCGTCTTGCACGCCCCCTCCACCATCCCGCTGCCGATCGAACGGCCCTCCGCCAGCCGGCCCCGATACGGCGTGTGGTCGGCATGCGGGTCCAGGTAGCCGACCAACTCGGAGACATCCCCGGGGGCGGACGCCAGCTCGGCCAGCAGGCCCGACGACCCGGACTCCAGCAGCACCCGGCGATGACGCTCGTACCACGCCTCGGCCGCCGGGCCCGCCCCGTGTAATGTCACGGCCGCGGCGTGCAGGTGCTCGCCCGCGTGGTAGATATCGAGGACCCCGGCGGCGCCGGGCAGGTTCTTCTCGACCTCGGACCAGATCCATTTCGCCCCGTCGGCCAGCACCGTCAGGTCCTCCGTCCGCTTGATTCCTAACCGGGCGGCCGCCCGCCGCCACTGCGGGCCCAGCGCCTCGCTGGTACGGATCGCCGCGGCAGCTACCCGGACGTGCGGGGCCGGCATCCGCTGCTCGTCCCAGTCGTCCAGGTCGAGCACCGGCTCGCCCGGCTTCCGCCTGGCGAAGATGCTCAGCCGCACCTCACGCCAGCCGCCGGTCGTGTTGACGCAGGTCCCGTCGGTCTGGAACTCGATGTCCCCGGTCGCCTCGCGGAACGGCCGGGATGCCTCGGGGTCCTCGCGCTGCCAGGCCCGCATCAATCCACCGTGGCGGTCGCAGATCTTCCGCACCGTGTTGTCGCAGACGACCAGCCCGGCGATGTCGCGTAGATGGCGGGCGCACCGCTCGAACGACCACCCGACGCCGAGGGTGCAGATCAGCCGCTGGGCATGCGGGCTGACAAAGCCGTCGAGGCCGAGGCGGTCGTCCAGGGCGTGGGCGTGCTGGCCGCAGCGTCGGCAGGTGAAGTAGACGCGGGACAAGGTCACATCGCCGGCGGCGGTCACGATCCGGCGAGTGGCGCGGCCGTGGTGGCGTCGGGTCCCGCCACAAGGGCAGGTCCAGCCGCGCCCCCCTTTTTCTCCAGGTCGGCCGCCTGGGCATTGAGCACATCCTGGAGCCGGTCGCGCTGGAAACGCCGGCCGAGTGTAACGGTGGCGTCCTCGACCCGGGCCAGGACGTGGCCGTCGGGGATGGCGTCGGCCAGTTGCTTCAGCTCCCGGACCATGGCCAGGGCCTGTTCCAGCGCGGCAGCCTCGACCTCGTCCTCGGCGACGAACGTGCGGTGGATCATCGGGGACCTCCCTGCGGTGGGTGAGAGGACCCCATTCTCCCAGATTGCTCAGCCGAACCAGAAACAATTACCGCACCCGTGACTCGCCGTCCGCTATGCCGCAACTCCCCCATAGAGCCGGGCTTGCTCCTGCTCGATCCGATACTCCAGGAACTCCTCCCACTGGTCGTTCAGGTACAACGCCCGGATGTGGAGCATCGCCTGCGCCCCCGCCAACGTCCACCGCATCCCCGTCTGCTCCATCCGGTCCTTGACCAGGTGGCGGCACGCCCCCTCGGCCACACCGCTGCCGATCGGGTAGCCCGCCGCCAGGTACTCGTCATACCTCATGTGCTCCCGATTGTTCTCCAGATAGTCGATCGCTGATCTCACGACCTTTCGCTTGTTCCCCCGGAGCCGTTGCTCGGTCATGCGTCGGCGAAAGCCCTCGATCACCGGATCGGCCCGCCCTTCCAGCAGGTCACGCAGCCGCTCCTCCACGAACTGCTCGGCCTCATCGCTCCCCTCCTTGTGGAAGCAGTGGGCCACGCCCCAGACTCGCTCCAGGACGTGGAACAGGTCCAGTACCCCGACCGCCTCGGGGAAATACGCCCGCTGGGCGTCCCACAATGACCGCTCCCCGTCCAGCAGGCAGATCACCGGGCGGTCCTGGCCGAGGTTGCGGAGCGTCAACTCGTCGAAGAGCCGGCAGAACAGCCCGTCCTTGGCTGTCACCGGCGGCTGGCCGTCGATCTCCCGGATCATCTCGGCCCAGACGTGCTTGTGCTGCGGCCTGGGGCGGTCCTTGGCACACGCCTCCCGGAGCACTTCATCAAGGATATCGTCGGCGGTGCGGGTGAAGGGCTCGATGCTATAGACGGCCCCGACGCAGGCCATCTGCTTCTTGTTCGCCTTCTCGCCCTTGCCCCGGCGATGATGCCGCCGGGGTCCGTCGGCCTTGGGCTTCCGCATCGGAACCCCCTTGCCATCGGCGGTCACGACCAGCAACGCCCCCTCCGGCTCGGGGGAAGGCGGCTCGATCGACTCCCGGAACCCCGGGG
The DNA here is from genome assembly GCA_044870155.1 of Acidimicrobiia bacterium. Classification (GTDB taxonomy): domain Bacteria; phylum Actinomycetota; class Acidimicrobiia; order IMCC26256; family BP-133; genus CAWBJP01. The sequence goes on from JBIOYN010000032.1 coordinate 2,437, forward strand.
CGTAGCCGGCCACCTCCCGATTCATCTGCTCCAGCGTTCGTCGGCCCAGGTTCAGGCCCAGCAATACCTCCAGCGAGCGGCCCACCTCGGCGAACGACTCCTTGAGGCAGAACCGCTGCGACCAGTCCTCCAGGACGTAGGAGAAGTCCCCCTCGGGCAGACCGAGCCGTTGGTCCAGCGGGACACACTCGATCTTCTGGCCCTCCCGGGTCCCGTAGACGACCCGGCTGACGGTCAACACGCCGAAGATCGACACGTAGCGGCGGTCATGCCGCTCGGGCAACCGACGCACGATGCGGCCCTCGTCGGCCTCGACCTCCGGCCCCTGGTCGCCATCACCGTGATGGGCGATGAAGGCCGTCAGCAAGTCGTATCCCAGGGCCAGCAGGTGCCGCATCAGGTCCCGTTCCACGGTGTCGATCCGCTGGCCGTCCTGGCTGGCCTGCCGCACGAGGCCCAAGAGGTACTCGAAGCGTTCCATGGCCTTGAGAGCGGCTTGCTCCGGAGTGATGATCATGACGAGGTCTCCTGGGGTAGGGCCATCGGGGTGTTGCAACCGATGTTTTGCCCCACGGAGGCCTCGTCTTCTACCCCCGTGTCGCTACAACTCCTTGCCAGGGAAGGAACTCCCAGGGAGCGGGAGGCGAGTCACGCCCATCCCCCAGGGGAGCGTCTTCGTCACGGCGGGGACCGACCGGCGCTCCAGCGGGACGCACTACACGCCCCGTGAGCTGACCGAGCCGATCGTCCGGTACACCCTGGAGCCGCTGGTCTACGTCGGCCCCGCCGAAGGCAGGCCCAAGGGCCAGTGGAGGCTGAGGTCGGCCAGGGAGCTGCTGGACCTC
>JBIOYN010000033.1:0-6507 GCA_044870155.1 Acidimicrobiia bacterium
TTGGTGGCCCTGCCTGAGGTCCTCGACGACTTCTCCGCCCGGATCTCCTCGGGGGGCTGGCTCATCACCACCTACCTCATCGCCGTGGCCGCCTTCCAGACCGCGGCCGGGAAGCTGGGAGACCGCATCGGGCACCGCCGGGTGTTCATGGCCGGCCTGGTGCTGTTCATGGCGGCCACCACCGGGGCCGCCGCCGCCCCCAATCTCCCCGTCCTCGTCGCCTTGAGGATGGGCCAGGGCGTGGCCATCGCCGGCGTGTTCCCCAACGGGTGGGCCATGCTGCGCCGATCGGCCCGGCCCGACCGGATCGCCAGCCGCTTCGCCGTGGTCGGCTCCGTGCTGTCCGTGTCGGTGGCGGTGGGACCGCCGCTGTCGGGCATCCTCATCGACCTGGCCGGGTGGCGGGCCGTGTTCCTGGTCAACCTGGCCCTCGCTGCCCCCGCCCTGGTGCTGGCCCGCCGGATCCGCCCGGCGCCCGTCCCCGAACGGTCCGGGGCCTTCGACCTGGCCGGAGCCCTGGGGTGGACGGCCCTGCTGGTGGCCACCGCCGCCGTGCTCAGCGCCGGCACCGGCCCGGGGGGTTCGCTGCTGCTCCTGGTGGTCGGGCTGGTGCTGGTGGCGGCCGTGGGGACGGTCCTCGTCCGCCGGGCGCTCCGCCACCCCGACCCCGTGGTCCAGCCCCGCTTCTTCACCCGCCCCGCCTTCGCCGCCGCCAACGCCGGCATCGGGTTCGGCAACCTGGCCTGGTACCTGGTGCTGCTCGTGGTTCCGCTGGCCCTCCGGGACCGACCCGGCGCCAGCGGCCTGCGCACCGGGCTCGTGCTCGCCGCCCCGGCGCTGGCCTTCATGGTGCTCGTGCCCCTGGGCGGCCGCCTGGCCGACCGGGTCGGACGCCGGCGCCCGGCGGTGGCGGGGATGACCCTCATGGCCGCCGGGCTCGCCCCCCTGCCCGTGGCCGGCGCCGACGTCGCCCTGCCCCTCCTCGTCCCCGCCCTCATGGTGACGGGGGCGGGCCTGGCCCTGGCTTCCTCGGCCATGCAGGCCGCCGCCCTCGACGCCGTGCGGCCCGAGGAGTCGGGTGCCGCCAGCGGCGTCTACGCCACCAGCCGCTACCTGGGATCCATCATCGGCTCCAGCCTGCTGGCCGCCGCCGGCGATCCGACCGGGCGGGCGGTCTTCGGTCTGATCCTGGCCGGCGGGGTGGCCGCCGCCGTCTCCGTGAGCCGGCTACCCCGGGGCCGGGGTCACGTGCCGGCGACGGGCGCCGCCGGAGCCGCACCCGCCGCCACCTGATCCGGCGCGGCCACGGCGGCGGGGTCCGGCGGCGGGTGCTCCCCAGCGGCGTCGAGGAGGGCCACCCCGAAGATCGCCAGAGCGGCGCCGTGGTAGGCACCGCCCACGCCGTAGACCTCGAAGCCCACCACCAGGGTGATCAGGATGGCGGCGGGGCCGACGGTGAGTGATCGGGGGGCGACCATCCGATGCACCACGATCCCGTCGACGATCTGGAGCACGAGGAAGGCGGCCGCCAGGCGCAGCGTGCCGGCTCCCGTTCCCAGGCCCGCTTCCAAGAGCAGGGCGGGCAGCGAGCCGACCAGGATGCCGAAGCCGGGCACGACGCTCAAGGCGCCCACGGTCACGGCCATGACCACGGGGCCGGGCACGTTCTCCAGGCGGCACAGGACCCAGGCGGCCAAGCCGGCCAGGATCGCCCGCCCGACGGCGGCCAGGACGTAGCGCTGGGCCCGGGTGAACCCCTTCCCCACCAGGTCGCGGACGCGGGCCTGCCGGCCGGGGTCGGGCAGCTGCTTGAGCGCCGCCTTGCTCCACCGGGGGCCCCAGGAGACGAAGAAGGCGGTGAGGATGGCGCACAGGAAGAAGGTGCTGGCCCGGGAGGGCACCTCGGCGGCCAGGCCGCTGGTCGGGTCCCGGAGCCGGTCGATCAGCTCGTTCACCCGCTGCTGGAGGCGGAAGTCGCGGGCCAGCCGGCCGCCCCGGTCCGCACGCTCCAGCTCGGCCGCCGCCCTGGGCGCCTCCCGCTCCAGGCGGTCGAACTGGTGGTCCAGGTCGGTGAGCACGCCACCGGCGACGCTCACGCCCGCCACCCCCACCATGAAGAGGACGAGGACCACGGCCACGGCCCGGGGTAGCCAGTGGGTGAGAAAGGACACGAACGGCGCCACCAGCGCCGCCACCACGGCGCAGGCCACGGCCCAGCCCAGGATGCGCCGGGCGGCGCTGGCCACGGCGAAGGTGGTGGTGGCGACGGCCACCGCCCCGAGCACCACGGCCATCGCCTCGGGGCCCACCGTCAACCACAACGTACGCCGGGGCCCTGCCACGGCTCCGTACGATAGGCCCGTGTCGCAGGAGGAGGGGGCGAACCCGGGGAACGCCCAGGTCGTCCGCCTCGATCTGCGCTCGGGGGCGTGGATCGCCGCCAGCCTGCTCGCCGGCATCCTCTGCGTCGGCTTCCTGCGCAACGTCCCCGACAGCCTGACCAAGGTCGGGGTGGGGCTCCTCCTCGCCTTCGCCCTCGACCCGGTGGTGGTCCGGGTCCAGGCCGCCCGCGGGTGCTCGCGACCCACGGCCGTGGCCATCGTGGGCACCACCGTGGCCGTGCTCTTCGCCGTCCTCGTCCTCGTCCTGGGGCCGCCGGCCCTGGACCAGGCCCGGCGCTTCGGGCGGGAGCTGCCCGAGACGGTGGAACAGCTCTACGACCTTCCCGTGGCCGGCGGCTGGCTGCGCCAGGCCGACGCCGGCACCAAGGTGCGGGAATGGGCCGCCGAGCTCCCCGCCCGGATCGACACCGAGGCGGTGACGAGAACGGCCCGGGGCATCCTCGACGGCGTCGTGTCCGGCCTCATCGTGGTGCTGGTCGGCCTGGCCGTCCTCGTCGACGGTGAGCGGCTCGTCCGCCGGCTCAAGGCCGCCATCCCCGACCGCATCGAGCGCCAGGCGGTGCGGGTGGGCCAGGTGTTCTACCGCACCATCGGCGCCTACTTCTCGGGCTCGCTGCTGGTGGCCGCCCTCGGTGCCACCTTCATCCTCGCCCTGGGTCTGGCCTTCGGGGTGCCGCTGGCCCCGGCCGCCGCCGTGTGGATGCTGGTGGTCAACCTCATCCCCCAGGTGGGCGGGCTGCTGGGCGGCGGGTTCTTCGTCCTCCTGGCCCTGTCCAAGGGCGTGACCACCGGCCTCGCCTGCCTGGGCATCTACCTCGTCTATCAGCAGATCGAGAACCACGTCATCCAGCCCGCGGTGGTGGGCGAGGCCGTCAACCTGTCGGCCCCCGCCACCATGCTGGCCGCCCTGGTGGGAGCGGCGGCCGCCGGCGTCCCGGGCGCCCTGGTGGCCACCCCCCTCGTCGGCGCGGCCAAAGCGCTGTACCTGGAGCTGCGCTGGGGCAAGGTGCGGGAGCCCAAGCGGGCCCAACCACCGTGGCGGCGCTGGAAGCAGCTGCTCCGGCGGCGAAATACCCCCGCGTAAAAGTCTTTCAAGGCTGGATTTCCGGCCGACATGAGTCCCATGAAGACCATGCGCGTGCCCCGCCGGCGCCAGGGGGATGACGAGCGAGGGGCGGCCCTGGTGGAGTTCGCCCTCATCCTGCCGATCCTCGTGATCATCACCTTCGGGATGATCAGCGCGGGGATGGCCTACAACCACAAGATGGACATGACCTACGCCGCCCGGGAGGGCGCCCGGTACGCCGCCACCCTGCCCCTGACCCAGTGCACCGGCTCCCCGAATCCGTGCGGGACCTCCACCTGGGCGCAGCTCATCCGGTCGGTGGTGGTCGAGCGCGCCGGGGGGGATGTGACCGCCGCCGACGTGTGCGTGGCCATGGTGCACGGCAGCACCGCCACCGCCACCACGCCGACCTCCAGCTTCTCGACGAGCGGGAGCGTGTGCTTCCCGGAGAGCGGAGGTGACACCGGGAACCGCGTCCAGGTCAAGATCACCAAGAGCGACGACCAGATCGACGGCGTCTTCTTCAAGATCCCGGTGACGCTCACCAGCCAGGCGACCTCGAAGTTCGAGGAATGAGGCGCCTCGTGATCTCCAGGATGCGGCGGCGGGCGGCGGACGAGACCGGCGCCGTTCTCGTGCTCTTCAGCCTGCTCATGGTGGTGCTGCTCGGGATCGCCAGCCTGCTCGTCGACTTCGGTCTCCAGCGCGTGAGCGCCCACGAGGCCCAGTCGATCGCCGACATGGCCAGCCTGGGAGCCGGGGAGGAGCTGAGCCACGGCAGCCCGGCGGCGGCGTGCCAGGACGCCATCACCTACCTGAACGCCAACGCCCGCGACCTCTTCCCCAAGATCTCGGCATCGGGTTTCTGTGCCCAGGCGGGGAACAACGTGGCCCTCACCAGCTGCTCTGTTCTGGGCGGCACCACCCAGGCCAGGCCCTCGATGACCGTGGGCCGCTTCACGGTGAAGGTGGTGTATCCGGTTCTGGCCGGCGACCTCGCCGACTCGCACTTCAGCGGTGCCGGGGCCAACGACGGCACCAACCCGTGCGTCCGGATGGGCGTCACCGTGGCCATCAACAACGAGACGACGTTCGGGAAGATCTTCGGGGTGTCGACCCTCCGGTCGAGCCGGCTGGCGGTGGTCAAGGCCCAGAACGGGGGCGTCAAGATGGTCCCCGCCCTGTGGCTCCTCGACCCCTTCGGCTGCCCGGGCCTGTCGGTGTCCGGTTCGGGCACGTCCGTGACGGTGGGGACGACCACCGTTCCCGGCCTGGTCGCCATCGACTCCAACGGCACCACCTGTTCCGGCAGCCAGACGACGCTCGACGTGCCCAGTGGCACGCTGCGCGCCATCCCGACGAGCGGCGCCGGCATGGGAGCGATCTCGCTCTTCGCCTCGGGTACGCCGACGTGCACGGCGAACTCCTGCGACCCGGCCGACGTCAGCGGCAGCCTGCCCCGGGTCAGCCCCACCCCGACCCAGGCGGGTCAGCGGGCCACGCGGTCGCCGGTGGACTGGCGCTTCAACTGCAAGAGCACCTACCCCGCCTACCACACCATCCCGATCGACGGCTGCACCCTGGGGACGCCCGCCTACATCGACAACCTGGTCAGCGCCGTGGGCAACACCGTCGGGGTGGCTCCCAACTCCTCGTTCCAGAAGTGGTCCCCGACCTACTCCTGCAACCCCAGCGGGACGATCACGGTGGCCGGCAACTGGTGGGTGAACTGCCCCACCAACTTCTCCATCGGCTCGGGGACGAACATCACGTTCTCCAGCGGCAACGTCGTCTTCGACGGCACCGTCAAGATGACCGGGGGTTCCCTGGCCTTCAACACCGCCAACCCGTCGGTGTCGCTCCCGACCGGGTGCCTCCCGCCCACCGTCTCCTCGCTGGCCCTGTGCATCTCCTCGTCGAGCGCCAACGCCGGCTTCGTCTACATGCGGAACGGCGAGATGAACATCACCGGTGGAGCCCTGAACCTCAACCGGGTGTTCGTCTACCAGAAGTCGGGTGCCATCAAGGACACCGGTGGCGCCGCCCCCACGTGGACCCCCCCCAACGAAGGGCCGTTCAAGGGGCTGTCCCTGTGGTCCGAGATCAGTGACGTCTTCACCATCAACGGCGGTGGTGGGCTTCAGCTGGCGGGCACGTTCTTCACTCCCGAGGCGAACCCGTTCAAGGTCACCGGTGGTGGTGGCCTGAGCCAGCAGTCGGCGCAGTTCATCTCCTACCGCCTCGAGCTCTCCGGCGGTGGCAGTCTCAACATGGCCCCCGATCCCACCACGGCGGTGCCGATTCCCGCCTCCGGCGGTTACCTCATCCGCTGAGGACGGCGCGCCATCGGGCGGCCCGGTCGACGGACTGCTGGACGGTCTCGAGCTGGGCGTCGCCGTCGAACCCGGCGTGGCGTGGATCCTCGGGCCAGGACTCGATGATCTCCGTGGCCCATTCCGCCCATCGGTCGACGGTCTCCAGGAAGTCGTCGAGGAAGCGACCCACGATCATGTTCACCGCCGCCCGTTCGGGGTAGGGGCCCTGCCCCTCGAGGTAGCTGCGACCGACCTCGATGTTCACCAGCGTCCGCTCATGCACCCAGGCCCGGGCGTCGTGGAGATGCCGGCGAACGTCGTCGGTGGTCCCGTTGTCGCTGAAGAACACCTTCATGAGCTGCTCGAACTCGAGGACGGGACCCTCGGCGGGCCCGGCCAGCCACGCCGCCAGGGCGCGCCGGCCCTTGGGGGTGATGGTGTAGATGGTGCGGCTGCGCCGGCCGACGGCGTCGTCGGTGGCTCGGGCGAAGCCCCGGGCCACGAGCTTCTTGGGTTCCTCGTACAGCTTGCTGCGGGCCCGGGGCCAGAACCGGCTGATGGTGCGGTCCATCTGCTGCGCCAGCTCGTATGTGGTCCACGGCTTGATCGCCAGCAGCCCGAGGAGCGCATATGAGGTGGATGTCAGATCGGCGGCCGTTGACATGTCATTCTTTTGGGAGTATAACCCTAGTCCTAAGGGGATTATAGCATTGGTCGGATAAGG
>JBIOYN010000034.1:0-5996 GCA_044870155.1 Acidimicrobiia bacterium
ACCGCCGATTCGCGTAGTTCACGAAGAACGGCGTTTGAGCCGGCGCGCGGGCGGGCTCAGGGGAAGATGGCCCCGGAAGCGCAGGGCGGCCCCGACCCGGTCGATGGGCCGGGTCTACCCCTGTCCCCCGAGCGCCCATAATCCGCGTTATGTAACCTACAGAATTCACGAGCGCTGATGGCCCGCTCCTCCCTACCGTGGCGACGGCCCGGGCCTGGGAGCCCGGCGACGAGGAGGTCGAGGCCTGTGACCGCCACCCGGCTGATCGAGGTGGAGCTGTACGTGACCGACGCCGACCGGGCGGTCTCCCTGTACCGGGACCTGCTGGGCGTGCCGCTCGAGGGCCACGCCCACGCCGACGGCGACCCGATCCACCACCACGCCGCCTGGGGCGACTGGAACGCCGGCGCCGACGGCGGCTTCCTCCTGTTCAGCATCTACGCCGCCGGACCCGGTGAGGCGACCGGGTCGTCGTTCGGATTCGCCGTCGACGACCTCGATGCCGCCCACCACCGGCTGGAGGCGGCCGGCACCAAGGTCGTCCATGCCCCACAGATCCGCCCCTGGGGCCGGAGCGCCACCTACCAGGACGCCGACGGGAACATGGTCTCGCTCACCCAGGCGTGACGATTGAACCTCTGGTCACTCGGGTGGGACCAACTAGGCCATCCGGGTCATTTCGACAATGACCCGCCCGGTGTGGAACAAGACGGTCGTCGGGGGCCTTGTCCCCTCCGATGGAACTGAACCTTTCACCAGGAAACCCAACGCTTGTCGGATTCGCCCGGGCGGCCCTACTCCGGGCCCAGGAGATCCTGGCCCGCATGGAAGCCGGCGGGGACCCGCACGCCATCGACAAGTGGCGGCGAGTGGTCTCCTCGCTGGAACTGGAAGCCGCCCGCGAGGTCGTGGCCGAGATGCGTCGGAGCGGCTAGGTCGGAAACAAAGCTCGAAATCGGTCGAGTCTGCGGCACCCACCCCTCCCGACCTCCGTCTCATTGTTGGTGCGGGCAACCACGCCCGCCGACCCTGGGAGGATGGCGACATGCGCAGCGCCGGCTTACCGACGACCCTCGGGCTCACCTGCCTGCTGGCGATGACGGCCGTGGCCTGCAGCTCAGACAACCCCGCCGCCTCGGCAGGTGCCGGCCCGTCGACAACCACGTCGGCGCCGTCGACGACCACCACCGCCCCCGCTGCCTCCGAGCGCGACCCGGCGTCCCTGGTGGAGCCCCTGGCCCGGGTCATGGAGCAGCGAGGCGACCTCAACGACGTGGTCGCGCCCGACGGCCTCACCGTCGTCTACGGCGCCACGCAACGCCACTACCGCCCCGAACAGCTGCGGGACATCCTGCGCAATGGGAAGCCGGAGGGCTGGAACCCCGGCGCCTGTGACGACGAGTGCCACCAGGGCACCTTCACCGAGGTGGTGGCCGACTCCCTCCTGGGCGCCTTCCGGGACGCCGACCGCCTCGTCGAGAAGAACAAGGCGACGCTTGGACCCAACACCCTGGTGGGCCTGGGTGACTTCCCGCCCGAACTGGCGGAGCTGGACTACGTGAGCGTCCACGACCCCGGTGACGACGCGCAGTATCAGGGCCTCGACTGGACGACCTGGCTCGTCTTCGTCAAGGAGCACGACGGCCGCCAGGCGGTGGCCGGCCTGCGCCAGTACGCCTGGACGCCCTAGTTCGGAAGGTGATAGCGCCGGCGGGCGGTTGGGAACCCGTAGCGCTTGCCCTTTGGTGATCTTGGTTGGGCCGGCTTGGTGTTGACCGGCCGCTTCTTTCGTTCCCCCAGCATGAGCATTGAGATTTGTCGGCGTGGGTGCGGTTCCCTGCTGAGCGTGACGTAAGGGACAACGATGCCCTCACCGCGTGTCGACGCGCCAGACTGGCCCCATGTCCCGACCCGGCGGTCCCGAGCCTACGAGCGTCGACGTCGACCGGGACCAGGGTGTGACCATCGAGTGGGACGACGACCACGTGTCCCGCTTCGGACTCGAGGAGCTTCGGCTCAACTGCCAGTGCGCAGAGTGCCGAGGGCTGCGCCAGCGGGGTGTGGTCATCTGGCCTCGGCCCGGCGCGCCTGAGACGCTGCGCGTCGAAACCGCGGAGCTGGTGGGCGCCTATGGCATCACCATCGAATGGAATGACACCCACAGCACCGGGATCTACTCCTGGGAGCTGCTCCGGGCGTCGTGCCACTGCCCTGGGTGCAGCTCCGGCGAATCACGGTCCACCCCCTCAGAGTCCGAGGACGAGGCGTAGGCCGGCTTCCACGCGGCGGAAGGTGCGCCGGTCGATGGCGCGGACGCCGACCGCGTCGGCGGGCTGTCCCGCCTCCCCGAAAGCGGGAATGTCATAGCTCGCCCTCGACGAGGAGAACGTCGCCAGCAGGGCATCGAGGTCATGGCGGTTCTCCGCCTCGCAGTGGTGGCGGACGGTCGCCTCGCGGACCTGACGTAGGTCGCGCCCTGAGGTCATGGCCGTCATCGGGACCTCCTCTGTTCGGTGATCAGGCCAGCGAGTAGAGCCGGCGGGCGTTGCCGGCCAGGATCATCCCCGCCCACTGCTGGGCGGTCGACTCCCCCACCGCCTGCTCCTCCACCATCCGGCCCAAGGCACCAGCGAGGGCCTCGCGCCACCAGCGGGTGGCGAGCAGGAACATCTCGGGCGCCCGTGAGGCGTCGGTGGCGAAGAGCACCTTGGTGGCGGGAGCCAGCTCCAGGACCTCGAACAGCAGTTCCCGCCCCCGATGGCCGACGAGCAGCAGGGCCAGTGACAGGTCGACGAACACGTGGCCGTGGACGTGGGCCAGCCACGCCGCCTGGCGCACGAACGGGTAGCAGTGCAGCAGCACCACCGGCACCCCGGCGGCACCGGCGTCGGCGATCACCCGGCCCAACAGTGACGGGTCGGCGCGGTGCAGCTCCAGGTCGGCGTCCCCCACGCCGGTGTGGATCTGCAGGGGCACCCCGCCATGGGCGTGGGCCACCTCCAGGGCGTCGGAGAGGAAGAAGGAGATGAGGGCCGGATGGGTGAGCCGGCCGAATCCCGACGCCCGCCACGCCCGGTAGGCGGAGCGGGCCTCGTCGCCTTCGGGATGGGGCAGGTCGAGCCCGCAGCGGTAGGCGGCGATGGTCTTGAGGGCCACGGCGCCACCCCCCAGGGCGGCCGTCACCTTGTCCCGGAACGATTCCCGCACCGCCTCGAAGCCGGACGACCCCTCGGCCGCCTGTTCGGCCACGGCTTCGATGCGCACCAGGCGCCGCGCCGGGCACCCGGCCAGGTCCTCGTGGCCGGCGAGGTCCAAGGCTCCCGCCACCGGGAAACCGTCGTCGATGAACAGCCCCTCCAGGCGGCAGGCCGACATCAGCCGCTTGGCATGGGCTTCGAACCCGGCCTCGGCCCGGGCTTCGGCCAGCGCCGCCTCGTCGCTCACCCCCAGCTCGGCCAGCGCCCGGTGGTACGACGGGTGGTGGAGCATCTGGGCCCGCTGCTCCGCTTCCCGGCTCTCCGAGAGCAGGTCGGGCAGGGACCAGCTGACCTCGGAGCCGGACAGCGGATGGGCGTGATGGTCGATGGCCGGCATCTCCGCCAGCGCCGCCCGCAGCGCTTCGATCCGTGGGTCCCCGCTCATGGCCACCGCCTGCATCCTCCCCCAGTCCGGCGCCGAGATCACCTCCCGGCCCGAAATCAGTACTTGAGGAAGTGGTGGCGGAACTCGAAATCGTCGTCGCCGGCGGCGTAGGCGGCGACCTCTGAGCGCCGCACGGCCAGGTAAACCCGGGCCAGGGGCTCGCCCAGGGCGCCCATCAGCAGCCAGTCGTCCTCCAGGGCGTCGAGGGCGTCGCCCAGCGTCAGCGGGTAGCGGGCAGCCCCTGCCGCCTGGCGTTCCTCCTCGGACAGGTCGGCGGGGTCGATGGTGATGGGCGCCGGTGGCTCCAGCTTCTGGCGGATGCCGTCGAGGCCGGCGGCCACCAGCCCCCCGAAGGCCAGGTAGGGGTTGGCGGAGGCGTCGGCCGGCTTCAGCTCCAGGTTGGTGGAGCCCTCCTCAGAGCCCCAGAAGGTGGACGGCACCCGCACCGTGGCCTCCCGGTTGTCGGGGCCCCAGCACACGTAGGCCGAGCTCCACGAGCGGGGCTGGAGACGGCGGTAGGAGTTGACCGACGGCGCCGTGAGGGCCAGGAGGGCGGGAGCATGCGCCAGCACGCCGGCCGTGAACCGCTCGGCCAGCTCGGAGAGACCGAAGCGCCGGGCGGGGTCGTAGAAGGCGTTGCGCTCCCCCTCCCAGGCGCTGAAGTGGATATGGGCGCCGTTGCCCGCCGCCTCCGGCCACGGCTTGGGCGCCAGGGAGGCGGCGAGGCCGAACCTCCCGGCCACGGCCCGGATCGTCTCCCGCACCAGGACCTGGGTGTCGGCGGCGGCGAGCAGGGGCCGGGGCGACACCGACAGCTCCTGCTGCCCCCAGCCCAGCTCGGGGTAGTACTGCTCCAGCTCGATGCGCTGCTCCGCCAGCGCCTCGACCACGGCGTCGGTGACCTCGGCGGCCGCGGCCATGCCCACGGTGGAGAAGCACAGGCTCTCGTCGATGGGCACCCAGGTCCCGTCGCCGGCGGGACGGGCCAGGGCGTACTCGTTCTCCACCGCCGCCCGGAGGTGGAGGCCCTCCTCCCCGAGCAGTCCGGCCATGCGTCGCAGGAAGTGCCGGGGGCCGGCGACGTCGGGCTCGCCGTCGAGGTCGACGAGGTCGCAGAGCATGGCCGCCGACCGGGGGGCGTAGGGCAGGATGGTCAGCGTGTCGGGGTCGGGCACCAGGCGGACCTCCCCCACCGGACCCATGCCCGGAACGGGCTGGAGCTGGTCGAGGGAGTTCATGGCCGACATGGCCACCGTGAGCCCGATGCCCGTCCGCATGCGCTCGGCCAGCCCCGAGACGGCGGTGGTCTTCCCCCGGATCGTCCCGCCGTTGTCGCAGTAGAGGAACCGGACCAGGCGCACCCCCGCCATCTCGCAGGCGGCGACGGCCTCCTCCGGGCTCACCGCCCGCGCGCCTCGGCCACCAGGGCGTGGAACAGGTTCTGCTGGAGGGGGTCGCCGGCGGCCATCGCCTCGGCATGCCACTGGATCCCGACCACCCATCCCTCCTCGTGCTCGACGCCCTCCAGGAGCCCGTCGTCGGCCCATGCCACCGGCACCAGTCCCTCACCCAGCACGTCGACGGCCTGATGGTGGTGGGAGAACGTCGCCGCCCGTTCGGCCTGCATGGCTTTGTGCAGGCGGGTCCCGGGTTCGATCCGCACGTCGTGGAACGCCTCTTCGCTACCGTCCGGGCTCCGGTGAGCGGCCAGGTGGCTCCAGTCACTGATGTGCTGGTGCAGGGTGCCCCCCAGCGCCACGTTGAGGACCTGGATCCCCCGGCAGATGGCCAGGGTGGGGACGCCGCCGGCCGCCGCGGCACGCAGCAACGGGATCTCGAAGCCGTCCCGGTCCGGGTTCACGTGGGCCAGCTCGGGACGCGCCTCGGCGCCGTACCGGGCCGGGTCGACGTCTCCGCCTCCCACCACCACCAGCCCGTCGAACCGGCCGAGGCGCCGGGCGGCTTCGGCGTCGTCGAGCGGAACGGGCATGAGGATGGCGCCATCGGCACCCGCCCGGTCGAGGGCCTGAAGGTAGGCGACGGGCGCGGCCGTGGAGGCCTGACGCCATCCCAGCACACCCCCGGCGGTGATGGGGACGCCGGTCACGGCGATGAGCGGTCGGGCAGCGGGCATCACCGAGAGCGTAATGGGGAGGCCCCGGGGCTTCGTCCCCCGGGGCCTCCCCCAGTCTCCTGGTTGCCCGGCAGGTCAGGTCAGAACTTGTCCGGGAACTGCTTGGCGATGGCGCCCGCCAGCGGGTTGGCGATCATCGACATGTGGTGCGCCGAAGACCGCAGGTTGGTGTACGTCTTGGTGTAGTCCTTGGCCGCCTGGGCGTCGATGACGTCCTTGA
>JBIOYN010000035.1:0-6688 GCA_044870155.1 Acidimicrobiia bacterium
CCGGCCGGCGGCTGTCCCCCCGGGACGCCCGGCGCATCCTGGCCCGCCACCCCCTCCCCGACGGGCGGGCCATCAGCCCCCACGGCCTGCGCCATGCCTACGCCACCCATCTTCTGGAGGGGGGCGCCGACCTGCGGTCCGTCCAGGAGCTCCTGGGTCACGCCGATGTGGCCACGACCCAGCTGTACACTCACTTGACCAAGGACCGCCTCCGGGCGGTCTATTCCGACACCCATCCCCGTGCCTGAGGCCCCCGCCGTGGACGACGCCAGCTTCATCGAGGAACTCTGGCGGGAGTACAAGGAGTCGAGCCGGAAGGAACTGCGGGACCGGCTGATCCTGCACTACTCCCCGCTGGTGAAGTTCGTGGCCGGACGTGTCGCCGTCGGTCTGCCCCACAATGTCGAGCAGGCCGACCTGGTCAGCTACGGGATCTTCGGGCTCATGGATGCCATCGACAAGTACGACCCGGCCCGGGGCTACAAGTTCGAGACCTACGCCATGTCCCGGATCAAGGGCGCCATCATCGACGAGCTGCGCACCATCGACTGGGTGCCCCGGTCAGTGCGGGCCAAGGCCCGTGCCATCGAGCGGGCCTACGCCAAGCTCGAGGGCGAGTTGCACCGCACCCCCGAGGAGCACGAGGTTGTCGCCGAGCTGGAGATGACCCGGGAGCAGTTCGCCCAGACGCTCTCCCAGATCTCGCTGGTGGGGATCGTCCCGCTCGACGAGCTGCTCTCCGGCTCCGACCCCGGGGACGGCGGTGGCCAGTCGACCCTGGCCGACACCATCGCCGACGGGACCGACGATCCCGTCGAGGCGTACGAGGTGCAGGAGATCAAGCACATCCTGGCCGAGGCCATCCAGGGCATGCCCGAGCGGGAACGCCTGGTCCTCAACCTCTACTACTACAACGGCCTGACCCTGGCCGAGATCGGTGAGGTGCTGGGCGTCACCGAGAGCCGGGTGTGCCAGATCCACACCAAGGGGATCCTCCAGCTGCGGAGCCGGCTGCTCGAACCCGAGCGGGGTCTCGCGGGCTGAAAGCCGAAGAGCCAAAGTCAAAGACGCAATGAGGGGGGTCGCGTCGGCCTGAGCGCCGCCGATGGTTTGAGCCTCAAGGTATCGCACTCAACCGGAATAGTCCCCGCCGAGCGCAATAGCCTTCCCCCGTTCCGGCACCCCGGCTACCTTGATTGCGTCTTTGCCTTTCTTTCCCCTCCCTTCCCCCTCCGTGTCGTCGCGCTCCCAGTCGGAGGTGGAAGTGATCCGCTACGTCCTCGCTGCCGCTGCCCTCATGCTCGTCCCCCCCGTCGACGGGCCCATCTCGCGGCCCTTCGATCCCCCCGCCCGGCCCTGGGGGCCGGGACACCGCGGGGTGGACTACCGGGTCCCGCCGGGCACGCCGGTCCACGCCGCGGCCGACGGGCTGGTGTCCTTCGCCGGCGGTGTCGCCGGGGGACTGACCGTCGCCGTGGACCACCAGGCAGACCTGCGGACCTCCTACGCCTTCCTCGCCCGGGTGGACGTGACGCGGGGCCAGCGGGTCGAGGTGGGCGACACCCTCGGCCTCTCGGGCGGGACCGGGCCCGGCCACGGCTCCGACGTGGTTCACTTCGGGCTCCGGCGAGGTCGGCGTTACCTCGACCCCCTGGCGTTCGGAGCGGTGCCGGTGCGGGTCCGGCTGGCGCCCCTCCACGGCGAAATCGCCCCCCCGGTGTGCGCAGGTAGACTGACGCCCGACTCGGCCTCCGGGCCGGGAAATCACACGCCCGTATCCCATCGGTGATCGCGGTCCTCAGGGCCCGTGCGTCGAACGGGCGGAGGCCGAACCGAGGGACAAAGGAGAACGTCGCGTGGCCGTCGTCACGATGAAGCAACTCTTGGAGGCCGGGGTCCACTTCGGCCATCAGACGAGGCGCTGGAACCCGAAGATGAAGCGGTTCATCTTCGGCGAGCGCAACGGCATCTACATCATCGACCTGCAGCAGACGCTGGAGCGGATCGAGAAGGCGTACCACTTCGTGCGGGATCTCTCCGCCGAGGGCGGGACGATCCTCTTCATCGGCACCAAGAAGCAGGCCCAGGAGCCCATCCAGGAGGGCGCCGGACGCTCCGGCATGCCCTACGTGAACCAGCGCTGGCTGGGCGGGATGCTGACCAACTTCTCCACCATCCACGCCCGCGTGGCGAAGATGAACGAGCTGGAGCGGCAGGTGAACTCCCCCGAGTTCGCGGCCGTGCCCAAGAAGGAGGCGCTCATCCTGCGCCGGGAGCTGGACAAGCTCAAGCGCAACCTGGGCGGCATCCGCTACCTCGAGAAGCAGCCCGACGCCATCTTCGTGATCGACACGAAGAAGGAGCACATCGCCGTCACCGAGGCCAACAAGCTCGGCATCCCCGTGGTGGCCGTGGTCGACACCAACTGCGACCCCGACCTGATCGACTTCGTCATCCCCGGCAACGACGATGCCATCCGGGCCAGCGCCCTCATGTGCCGGGTCATCGCCGACTCCGTGGAGGAGGGGCGCTACATGGCCGCCCGGAAGGGCCGCGTGCTGCCCGCCCCGGCGGCAGCTCCGGCTGCCCCGCCACCGCCGCTCGACCCTGCTGCCGAGCAGGAGCGGGCCCAGCGCCAGGCCCGGGCCCGGGCCGAGGCCGCCGCCGCCCAGAAGGCCCGCGAGGACCGCCTGGCGGCGGCCAAGCGGGCGGCCGAGGAGGCACCGGCCGAGCCCATCCCCGAGACCCCTCCGACGGCCGCGGAGGCCGCCGTCGCCCCCACCGAGGACCAGCATGCCTGAGATCTCAGCCAAGGACGTCGCCAGCCTGCGCAAGTTGACCGGCGCCGGGATGATGGACTGCAAGCGCGCCCTGGAGGAGAACGAGGGCGACGTCGAGCGGGCCAAGACCTGGCTGCGGGAGAAGGGAATCGCCGGCGCCGAGAAGCGCGCCGGGCGCGCCGCCAGCCAGGGGGCCATCGACGTGGTGGTCGACGGCCCCGTGGGCGCGCTGGTGGAGCTCAGCTGCGAGACCGACTTCGTGGCCAAGGGCACCCAGTTCAAGGAGACGGTGGCCGCCCTCGCCCGCCAGGTGGCGGCGAAGGGCGACGCCGACCTGGCCGCCCAGCCCTACGACGCCGACCCTTCCACGACCGTGGGGGACCTGGTCAAGGGCATGGCCGGGACCCTGGGCGAGAACATCACGCTCGGCCGGGTCGCCCGCTACCAGGCCGATGGCGGACTGGTCGACGGCTATAAGCACATCCAGAACGAGCGGGGCACCATCGGCGTGCTGGTGGAGGTGTCCGGCGTCGACCCCGCTGACCCCAAGGCCGCCGAGGTGGCCCACGACGTCGCGCTCCATGTCGCCTCTGCCGCCCCCCGGTGGGTGACGCGGGACGAGGTGCCCGCCGAGGTGGTCGAGGCGGAGCGGGCGGTGCTCGAGAACCTGACCAGGAACGAGGGAAAGCCCGAGCAGGCCATCCCCAAGATCGTCGAGGGCCGGCTCAACGGCTTCTACAAGGACAACGTCCTCGTGGAGCAGGGGTTCGTGCGCGATCACAAGGTCACGGTGGGTTCGCTCCTCACCGGTCTGGGACCCGACGCCAAGGTCACCCGCTTCGTGCGTTTCAAGGTCGGAGAGGAGTAGCTCAGCGCTCATGGCCGAGAGCCAGTGGCCGCGGGTGGTGCTCAAGCTCTCGGGCGAAGCGTTCGCCGACCAGTCCGTCGGCTCCGGCATCGACGCCGTGATCGTGCAGCGCCTGGCCGAGGAGATCGCCGACGTCCGCTCTGACCTGAGCGTCCAGGTCGCCATCGTCGTCGGCGGCGGCAACATCTTCCGGGGCATGTCCGGCGCCAGCCGGGGCATGGACCGGGCCACCGCCGACAACATGGGCATGCTGGCCACCGTCATCAACGCCCTCGCCCTCCAGGACGCTCTGGAGTCGGTGGGCCAGCCCACCCGGATGCAGACCGCCATCCACATGGCCCAGGTGGCCGAGCCCTACATCCGTCGTCGGGCCATCCGTCACCTGGAGAAGGGCCGCGTGGTGATCTTCGCCGCCGGCACCGGCAACCCGTACTTCACCACCGACACCACCGCCGCCCTGCGGGCGGCCGAGATCGGGGCCGGGGCCATCCTCAAGGGGACCCACTCCGGCGTGGACGGGATCTACTCCGCCGACCCCCGGGTCAACCCGGACGCCACCAAGCTGACGTTGATCTCGTATCTCGACGTCATCAAGCAGGGTCTGAAGGTCATGGACTCGACGGCCATCACCTTCTGCATGGACAACGAGCTGCCCATCGTGGTCTTCGATGTGTTGAAGGAGGGCAACATCCACCGGGTGCTGGTCGGCGAGCCAATCGGCACCCTCGTGAGTGCGAAGGGGGACGGGTGATCCAGGACGATGTCCTCGCCGAGACGAAGGACAGGATGGCCAAGGCCCTCGTCCACCTCCAGGGCGAGTTCGGCGGGATCCGCACCGGGCGGGCCACACCCGTCCTGGTGGAGAAGCTGCGGGTCGACTACTACGGCTCAGAAGTGCCGCTCCAGCAGCTGGCCGGCTTCTCCGTGCCCGAGCCCCGCCTGCTGGTCATCTCCCCCTACGACAAGAGCGCCATCAAGGCCATCGAGAAGGCCATCCAGGCCTCCGACCTGGGGATCACGCCCGGCAACGACGGCCAGGTGATCCGCCTGGCCTTCCCGCCCCTCACGGAGGAGCGCCGCCGGGACCTCGTCAAGGTGGTCAAGCACCGGGCCGAGGACGCCCGGGTGGCGGTGCGCAACCTCCGCCGTGCCGCCCGGCACGACCTCGAGGCCTTCGAGAAGGAAGGTGAGCTGTCCGAGGACGATCTGGACCGGGCAGAGAAGGATCTCGAGAAGCTCACCCACGAATACGTGGCGGAGATCGACACGATGCTGTCGCACAAAGAGCAGGAACTCCTCGAGACCTAGGTCCCGGTCAGTCGGAGGTGGGTGCGTGCTCCCCTCCTCCCTCCCGGGCGGCGTGCCCGCGGCCTCTCGCTTTGCCCCGCCGTGGAACTGGCTCCTCACTCTTCGAGGTCCACCGGCTGGGGGAGGCGCGGGGTTACGCTTTCTGCACCGTTTCTGACCGTGCCCGAGGGGGGTGCTGTGGTCGATCGCCACGACGACGAGCTGGCCGAACGACGCATGAGCGCCGCCCGGGCCCAGCCCGATCCCGCGGCTCCCGCTGAGGTGGGTGGCGCCGGGGCGGCGGCGCTGCCGCTGGAGTGGGACGAGACCGCTGACGACTCCGCCCGGGAGCTCGAGGACGACGACGACGAGCCTGGGGCGGAGACCATCGACCTCACCGAACGCGCCGGGCGCGACGACCTCGCCGCCTGGTCGGACGTGCTGCGACGCCCGCCGATGGAAGCGGCCCGGATCACCCGGCATCCGTCGGCGGCGGGAGAGCACCTGGCCGCCCGCCGGCGTCCGGACGCCGACGAGGATTTCGCTCGTGCCCTGCTGGAGCGCGGCCGGCGCCGCGGAGGCCGGGTTCGGCCCGGCGGGGAGGTAGGGGACGGTGATCAGACGCCGGAGGAGGCGGCGGCCAGCGTGAGCCGGCTGCGGCCCGTGAGCCCCGAACCCGAGAAGCCGCCGGCGTCCGGCCGCTTCGGTGGCGAGGTTGTGACCCGGATCATCACCGGCGTGCTGGTGGCCGCCGCCTGCCTGCTCGTCTTCAATGCCGGCACCGGGCCCACGGCCTGGCTGGTGGCGCTGATCGTGGGTCTCGGGGTGCTCGAGCTGTGCACGGCCCTGCGGGCCGAGGGCTACCGCCCGGCGGTGGTCATCGCCTTGTTGGGCTCCGTCGCCCTGGTCCTGGCCGCCTACGAGAGCGGCCAGTCGGCTTACCCCATGGTCCTGTCCATGGTGATCCTGGGGACCCTGCTGTGGTACCTGGCCCAGGTGGTCCGGGGCCGGCCCGCCATAGGCTTCGCCACCACCCTCCTACCCTTCGCCTACGTCGGGTGTCTGGGGGCGTTCGCTTCCCTCATCCTCGGGTTCGACAACGGGGTGGGGATGCTGGTGGGACTGGCCATCTGCACCGTGGCCTACGACGTCTGCGGCTTCGCCGCCGGCCGGCAGTTCGGACGGCGTCCGCTCATGGCCGTGTCCCCCAACAAGACGGTGGAAGGCCTGGTGGCGGGGATGGTCGGTTCGGTGTTCTTCGCCGTGGTGGTGGTGGGGATGATCACGCCCTGGGACCGGCTCAGCGCCCTCGCCCTGGGGGCCGTGGTGGCCGTCCTCGCCCCCCTGGGCGATCTGTGCGAGTCGATGCTCAAGCGGGATCTCGGCGTGAAGGACCTGGGGGGCCTGCTCCCCGGCCACGGCGGCATCCTCGACCGCTTCGACGCCATCCTCTTCTGCCTCCCGGCCGTCTACTACCTGGTCCGGCTGCTCGAGCTGAACTGACCGGCCTCACCCGCCGCGGGCGCGAGTTTTCGCTGTTTGTTCACGGCCGCAGGCGTCACATTTGTCCGCTTCGCCCGTTTCCTTCCCTGGAGGCCAGCCCCAGCGCCCCCAGGAGGAACGAGCATGCTTACCCCCCGTTGCCTGGTCCTCGCCACCGGACTCGCCGTCCTGGCTGCCACAACAGCACCGGCGGGCGCCGGTACCTCCCAGCACCCGATCCTGGCCACCGGACGCATCCTTGATGCTGCCG
>JBIOYN010000036.1:0-12762 GCA_044870155.1 Acidimicrobiia bacterium
GGTGGCCGGAGTTCAAGACCGGGCTCATGACGGCCTACAACGACTGGCTGATCGACCAGTGGCTCGACAAGGACCCGCGCCTCATGGGCTCCATCCACGTGAACTGCCACGACCCCGTCGGTGCCGCCCGTGAGATCGACCGCCTCGGCAGCCACCCGAGGATGGCCCAGGTGATCCTCTACATCGGCGACAAGGCGTGGGGCGACCCCTTCTACCATCCCATCTTCGAGGCGGCCGTCCGCAACAACCTGCCCGTGGGGATGCACCACAGCGAGAACTCGCCCACCGCCCTCGGGTTCCACCGCTACTACATCGAGTGGCACACCCTGGTGCCCCAGGTCTTCATGTCCGAGCTGGTGAGCCTCATGTTCAACGGGGTCTTCGACAAGTTCCCCGAGCTCAAGGTCATCATGATCGAGGGCGGGTTCACCTGGGTTCCCCACCTGATGTCGCGGGCCGATCAGCAGTACAAGCAGCTCCACTCCGAGGTGCCCTGGGTCAAGCGCAAGCCCAGCCAGATCATCCGTGATCAGGTGCGCTTCTGCACCCAGCCCACGGAGGAGATGACCCTCCAGAAGTTCATGCAGATCGTCGAATGGGTCGAATCGGACGAGCTCTTCCTCTTCTCCACGGACTACCCGCACTGGGATTTCGATTCCCCGTACGAGGCGCTCCCCCTCGGCATTCCCGTCGAGCTGAAGCGGAAGATCTTCGCCGAGAACGCCGCCAGCGTCTACACCCGGCTCCCGGCGCTGGTCGGCTGACGCGAAAGGGATGCGCACATGAAGCAGATCCTCTGCGCCAAGCATGAGCTCGCGCCCGGTGAGCTGAAGAAGGGGCAGGTGGGTCCGATCCCCGTGGTCGTGATCCGGGCCAGTGACGGCACCCTCTACGCCTTGACCGCCAACTGCCTTCACCAGGGCGGTCCGCTCGAAATGGGCAAGCTCTACGAGCACATGGCGCCTGCCAAAGAGGTCGGTGAGTACGTACCCGACAAGGCCTGCGAGATCCTCAAATGCCCCTGGCACGGATACGAGTACGACATCAAGACGGGCTGTGTCATCGCCGACCCGACCCGACGGCTGCAGCAATTCACCGTTCGGGAGGAGGGGGACGACATCGTCGTCGAGCTCACCCCGCCGAGACCTGAACCTGCAGTCGCCGTTTCCGCCTAACTCCCGAAAGTGAGGTTGCCATGCGACATTCGTTTCTTCGGTCCGGTGGACGGTGGGGCCTGGCGGTCGGCATGGGCGTCGCCCTGATCTTCTCCGCCTGCGGTTCGGAGCCGGAAAGCAAGGCCGCACAAGGCAGGACCGCAGACGACAAGGAGGCGAAGTCGGCTTCGGGTAAGCCGGTGAACATCGCCAACTTCCTGTTCGAGCCGCAGGCTGTCGAGGTTCCCGCCGGCACCACGGTGACGTGGACCAACCAGGATGATGCGGCTCACAACGTCCAGGACCTGAGCGATCTCGATACGCCGATCAGCAAGGACCTGAGCAAGGGCGACACGTTCTCGATCACGTATCCGAAGGCTGGCACCTATCCGTATGTGTGCGGGCTGCACACCTACATGACGGGCAACGTCAAGGTGAGCTAGTGGGGTGGCGCTGAAGTAGTCGCCGGTTATCCGGGGTCCGCCATGTGGATGAGCCGCGAGGTCACGATGGCCGTTGAGGTCGTCGTGAGGAGGTGGGGGTGTGGCTCGTCCTGCGTCGGTGTTCGTGCGCCCGTTGTCCCCTGAGGAGGCGGTGAAGCTGCGTCGTATCTCTCGGCAGTCGAAGGTGTTCGCGCTGCGGCAGCGGGCGCAGATCCTGTTGGCGTCGGACGCGCGGTCCTCGGCGGTGGAGATCGCCCGGGTGTTGCAGACCGATGAGAACCAGGTGCGGCGGGTGATCCGAGAGTTCAACGAGGCGGGGATGGCGTCGCTGCGCCCTCCTTCGGGGGACGGGCGGCCGAGGAGGATCGATGACACGGCCCGCGAACGGATTCGCGCCATCGCCCTTGCCCGTCCCCGTGACCTCGGTGAGCCCGGCACCCGGTGGTCACTGGCGACCCTGCGCCGCTACCTGGTCCGCCAGCGGGTGGTCAGCTCGATCTCCAAGGAGCACCTCCGCCGGATTCTGCAGTCGATGGGGATCACCGCCCAGCGGACCCGCACGTGGAAGTGGAGCAACGACCCGCTCTTCGAGGAGAAGAAAACCTGGGTGTTGGCCGCCTACAAGGCGGCTGAGGCAGGAACGTTGGACGGCGTCCTGGTGTGCTTCGACGAGTGCGGCCCGATCTCGCTCAAGCCTCATCCCGGATCGGGTTGGTTCGCCCGGGGACGACCAGCACGCCAGCGGGCGACCTACCACCGCCGCGCCGGCGTGCGGAAGCTCCTGGGCGCCTACGACGTCGGCGCCGACCGGCTCTGGGGCCGGTTGGAGGCTCGCCGCGTTACTGGCCCGGTCGTCCTGGAGTTCCTGCAAGACATCCGCCGCCGCTACCCCGCCGAGACCACCGTCTACATCGTGATGGACAACCTCTCGGCGCACTGGACACCCGACATCCGCCGGTGGGCCGTCACGAACAACGTCGGTCTGCTCCCCACGCCGACCAACGCCAGCCACCTCAACCGCATCGAGTGCCACTTCTGGGCCTACGTCGAGTTCGTCATCAACGGCAGCGACTACGGCGACTGGACCGAGTTCTCCAAGGCAACCCAGGCCTATCTCCGGCGCCGCAACCGCGACCGCCACGACCCCCGCATCCTCGAACTCGAGAACCGCCGAAAGGTGGCCTGACCAGGTGATCCAGTTACCGGCGGACCGATCCGCGCCGCCCCACTAGCGCACTAGTCCAGGGCGGCCACCGAGATCACGGGAGCGTTGGCCGGGCAGTTGCCGAGCGAGCCGAAGAAGGGCTTGTCGGAGAAGTTGAAGATGCCGCCGTCCTCCGCCACCATCAGGTAGCCGTTTCCGAACGCCACCATGCCGGACATGGGTTTGTTCAGCTTGGTGGCGCCCATGGATCCCCGGAACGGGGCCTCGAAGGTGAACACGCCCCCGTCCGACGCCACCAGCCAGTACCCCACACCGTCGGGGTCGGCCACCAGCGACTGCACCGGTGCGTTGAGGCGCATGTTCCCCGTCGAGCCCTTGAAGGCGGCGTCGCCGAAGGTGAAGACCCCGCCATCGGAGGCGACCATGTAATAGCCGTTCCCCGAGGGCGTGGTGACCGAGTCGAGGACGGGGCCGTTCAACGCCACGGCGGACATGTCGCCCCGGAAGACGGCGTCCCCGAAGATGAGCGCCCGGCCCTTGCTGGTGAAGATCCAGTACCCCCGGCCCGAAGGCGTGGCCGACAGGCTGGTGATCTTCTCGCCGCTCGCCAGTCTGGCCGGGTCGGCGTTGCCCAGCCAGGGGGCGTCACCCATGGCGAAGACGTGCCCGCCGTCGTCGACCACCCAGTAGCCGTTCCCCGACGGGGTGGGTTCGAGGTCGACCGCCTTGTTGGTGCCCATCCTCAGGTAGCCGTGCTGGCGGGCGTCGCCGAAGCGGTAGACGCTGCCGTCGGAGCTCACCATCCAGTAGCCGGACCTCGGCCCGTCCGGGAGCGCGGGTCCGGCGGCGGGCGGCGCCACCACGACGGCCAGGCTGTCGGGCGCCCCGCGCTCGGCGTTGCGGTCGCCGTCGTCGACCGGAGAGCTGGCCACCTGGCCGTCCTTGACGAACACGGTGCCACCGCCGCCGTCGAAGTTGAGGCCCTCGGTGGCCCCGAGGGCCCGCATGAAGTCCGCTGCCTCGATCAGGGAGAAGCCCTCCGAGGCACTCTGACGGCCGTCCACGGCCACGATGAACACGTCGCCGGCGTCGTTGAAGCCCACGAAGGTCCGGGGCTGGCGGCTGGTGGCGAAGCTGTCGTTGGCCGAGAAGGCGTTCTGGCCGTCGCCGAGGAGGAACGGGTTGCCGCCCAGCGCCTCGAAGGGGTTGTGGGCGCTGTCCACCCGAAGCTCGAGCTGGCGCACGCCGCGGTTCCACAGGTCCTTCAAGAACGTGCCGGCCGTTCCCTTCCCGGAGAGGACGGCTCCGCCGGCGGGGATGGTGGAGTCGCTGGTGCCCAGCGCCTGCAGGTTGACGGTGACCGTCCGGCCCAGGGGGGCCAGGGCCTCACCCGGCTTGATGATGATCTCCGTGGTGCTCGACGTCTTCGTCTTCGAGCCCCAGTCCGACGTGTACAGCAGCAGCCCGTTGCTCGGGAACAGGCTGGTGTTGACGCCGCCCAGCCCGAAGGTCCGGGGCGTCCCTTCCTTGGTCTTGGCCGATCCGGTCCAGGGCAGCTCACCCATGCCGACGCGGCCGTCCGGCCACACGTAGAGGTGGGGGCGGCCGGGGTTGGGGGTGCGGACCAGCCGGCCCTGTTTGACGATGCCGCCCAGGGGCTCGTGGTCGCCCGGGTCGTGGAAGTCGCCGTTGATCCCGAGCAGGCAGCTCAGACGGCGGCACTGTGCGCTGGGCACCTCCAGGCTCTCGCCGTCGTGGGGCACCCGGTCGTTGCTGCTCACCACCCTCAGGCGGACCGGCGAGCCGGGGGCGATGTGGCCCACGTAGGCGTTGGCCTCCGGGCTGCTGCGCCGCATGGGGAGGTACTCGACGCCCTGGGCCATGCTGGTGCACCCGCTGGTCGCTTTGAAGCCCGACGGGATCCGGGTGGTGGATCCCGCATTCGGAACCGGCACGGCCACAGTGGCCAGGAGCAAAGCGAAGAAAACCGGCCCGAGCTTCCGCATTCGCACTCCGCGTGGTGAAGCGCCCGTCTGGGGATGACGGCGCCCGAAAGGGACAGACGCCACCTAGTTCGCTGCGGAGCGTGGTCGATCCTGTCGCCTTTTCGCGCAGAGAGTGGTGAAATGACCTCAGTCGCGGAAATTGACGAACTGGAGCGGAATGCCGAAATCGTGCCCTTTTATGGCGGAAATGGCGGCCTGCAGATCGTCCTTTTTCTTTCCGCTGACTCTCAGCTGATCGCCTTGGACCTGGCTCTGGACACCCTTGAGCCCCAGGCCCTTCAGGAACTTGTTGAGATCCCGGGCCCTCTCGTCGGAGATCCCGACGTTGAGGACGGCGGTCTGGCGGACGGTCCCCTTGGCCGCTTCGGCGATCCGGCCGTAGGCGACGGCCTTGAGGGGGACGTTCCGGCGCACGAGCTTCTCCTCCAGCACCTGCACCAACGCCTTCAGCTTCTGCTCGGTGTTCGAGTGGAGCTCGATCTCGTGGCCGGTGAGCTCGAGGGTGGATTCCGTGCCCTTGAAGTCGAACCGGTTGGCCACCTCGCGGTGGGCCTGGTCCAGGGCGTTGCGGACCTCCTGCATGTCGACCTGGGAGACGACGTCGAAGCTCGGCATGACCGATATGCTACGGCGAGTCCCGGGTCGGTGTCCGAGAGGCCAAAGGAGGCGGTCTGTAAAACCGCTGCGGAAGCTACGGTGGTTCGAACCCACCCCGGCCCACTGAATTTGTAAGGCCCAGGTCCTCGGACCCGGGCCTTTGTTCTTCTCCCACCTCCCACGGGCGGCGCGTGGTGGAAGGCCCCAGCATCACTCCGTGCGTTAGGAGATGCTGACTAAATTGCCCGCTGACATACAGGGCATGCACAACGTGCCGACGACCGCGGGAGGGCCGCCATGCGGGGGAAGCTCGGTTGTGGAGTGGTGTCGGCAGGATTGGTCCTCACTTTCTTCTGGGGAGGGCCGCCGGCGGGGGCGCAGGAAGGGCGCGAGGGGCCCGAGTCGGGGCCGGAGACCTGCTACCTGGTCGCCGACGGCAACGACCATGCGGTCGACGGGGAGGCGGAGGACCTGCTCACCAGCGTCGACCGGTCGGATCCCGATCCCGCCACCAACGAGACGAACATCGGGACGGGGACCGGCACCTTCAACATCGAGGCCATCGCCATCCAACCCGGCACCGGGGTCCTCTTCGCCGCCGACGCGGCGACGATCGGAACCCTCGACACCGCCACCGGCCTCTTCACCGCCCTGGGACCGGTGGGTTCGGGTACCGGCGCCCTGGGTGAGCGGGCCATGCGCGACATCGACGGGATGTCCTTCGACGCCACCAACGGGTTCCTCTACGCCACCGAGCGCCGGCGCGCCGGCGACCAGGACCTCTTCCTCCGGATCGACCCCGCCACCGGCGCCCTCGTCCCCGGGGCCATCGCCGGCGAGGACTACGCCGTCATCGATGCCGTCGTCGGACTGCCCGACATCGACGCCATCGCCGTCGACCCGGTGGACGGGACCATGTACGCGGTGGCCAACAACGACGGGCGCAAGGACCACCTGGTGACCATCGACAAGGCCACCGGCCAGGCCACGGACATCGGGGTCATGGGGGCCCAGGACGTCGAGGGGCTGGGCTTCGCCAGCGGCCAGCTCATCGGCACCACGGGCAAGGTGGGGGACAACGAGGGTATCTGGGACATCGACAAGGCCACCGGCGCCGCCAGCAACCGCCGGGCCCTGGACAACGGGCGCGACTACGAGTCCTTCGACTGCCTGAACGCCCCCAACCCGCTTCCGCCCTCGCCCCCGCCCGTGGTCACCGCTCCGGCCCCGATGCCCCCGCCCGTGGTGACGGCCCCGGCCCCGGCGCCTCCGCCCCTGGTGACGGCCCCGGCCCCGGCGCCTTCGCCGTCAGCCGAGCCCGACCGCACTCCGGCGGCGGTCGTGGCGCCCGAGGGCGTCAACGCCCCGGCCGCCGCCCCTGAGCTGCCCCGCACCGGCGGCGACGGCAGGCGCCTGGTGCTCACCAGTGGTTTCGGGCTCTTCGCCGGGGGCCTGGCCGTGGTCGGCAGCACCCGCCGGCCGGCCCGGAGCCAACGCCGAAGGAATCAGGGCCGCCGAGCCTGAGGACGCCGCTTGCTATCCTGTGCCGCACGCCCCCTTAGCTCAGACGGCAGAGCACTTCCATGGTAAGGAAGGGGTCTACGGTTCGATTCCGTAAGGGGGCTCCAAGGCGGTGTAGCTCAGTTGGCAGAGCACGCGGCTCATAATCGCGGAGTCGGCGGTTCGAGTCCGCCCACCGCTACGACTGCCGGCAGGAAATGGGAGATGCGCGATGGCGAGCGACAAGCGGGTGAAGATCACCTTGGCCTGCGAGGTCTGCAAGCGCCGCAACTACATCACGGTCAAGAACAAGCAGAACGACCGCGAGCGCATCGCCATCAAGAAGTTCTGCCGGTGGGACAACCAGCACACCCTGCACCGGGAGACGCGCTGATCCTCCGGCCGCCACGGTCACTCAGCGTCGCGTCATTCTCCCGTAACGTTGGCCCCCGACGCGTGGTCCAAACGGTATCGAGATTGACGGGAGAAGCCCGTTGACCCAGGAAGAGCTGGTTTCCGCCGCTCGCGACGGGGATCAGGGAGCCTTTGAGGAGCTGGTCCGCCAGACGTACGTCGCCACGTACACCCTGGCCTTCCGGCTCACCGGGAACGAGGAGGACGCGCGCGACGTGGTGCAGGAGACCTATCTCCGCGCCTGGAAGGCCATCCGGCGCTTCCGTGGTGACGCGCAGTTCTCCACGTGGCTCTACCGGATCACGGCCAACACCGCATCCTCGATGACCCAGCGCCGCAGCCGCACCAGGGCCGATTCGCTCGACGAGGGCAACGCCGAAGTGGTCGACGACCGACTGTTCGCCAACCCCGAAGCGTCCTCGGAGGCGTCCGCCCTCCACCAGCGGCTGTCGGCGGCCGTGGCCGACCTGCCGCCCAAGCTCCGCACCATCGTGGTGCTGAAGGACGTCTACGACCTTCCCCATGAGGCGATCGCCGAAGAGCTCGGGATCTCGGTGGCGGCGGCCAAGGTCCGTCTCCACCGGGCGCGCAAGCGCCTGCGTGATGTGCTCTTCGAGGAGCGGGGAGGTGTCGCCCGTGCGGTGTGAGGACGTCGCCCTGATCCTGCCCCGGGCCGTGGATGCCGGCGAACCGGTCGACCTGGCCGTCCAGTCCCACGTCGGCTCCTGCCTGACGTGCCAGGCCGAGCTGGCCCGCTACCACCGCCTGCTCAAGGCGCTGCGGAACCTGCGCACGCAGTACCTCGTCCCCGCGCCGGGGACGCTGGCACAGACGCTGGCCGCCCTTGGGGAGGCCCAGGAGCGCAACGCCATCCGGTCGGTCCTCTCCGGGCGGCGGACGGCCTACATCGGAGCGCTCGGCGGGGCCGCCGTGGCCGCGGGAGCGGCCGCCGCCGCGGTCGCCCTGGCCCGCCGCAAGGCCCCCCGCCTCGCTGGCTGACGACGCCGCCAGCAGCACTGCTATCCTCGACGGCGCCCCCGAAGGGCAGTAGCTCAATTGGTAGAGCACCGGTCTCCAAAACCGGCGGTTGGGGGTTCGAGTCCCTCCTGCCCTGCTGACCGGATGTTCGAGGAGAACCGAGGCGGTCCGTGAACCGACAGACCAAACGCCTGATGAAGCGTCAGGGTGGGGAGGGTGCGGCGCCCCCCGAACGCCGGCGTCCCGCGGCCGCTCCTCCGCACCGCGAGCGCACCAACGCCAAGCAGTTCGTCCGTGAGGTGCGGGCTGAGCTCCGCAAGGTGGCCTGGCCCACCAAGGACGAGGTCGTCAACTCCACCATCATCGTGCTCGTGGCCGTCATCGTCATGGGGGCGCTGATCTTCGCGATGGACCTTTCCTTCGCCAAGTTCGTCTTCTTCCTCTTCAACGAGTGATGACCGACCTCAACGACTTTCCCGGGGCCGACCGCGACCTCGATCCGTTCGCGGCCGCGCCGCCCGCCATCGGAGACGGGGAGTCGCCGGACCGCAGCGCCTCCGCCGCGATCCCCGCCGCCGACACCACCGGCCCGGAGACCACCGACGCGGAGACCACCGGCTTCGAGACCACCGAGACCACCGCCGAGATCACCGAGACGGGCGACCTGCCGGCCGAGGCCGATCTCCTCGATGTCTACGAGGAGGGCGAGGGCGACGAGGAGGCCGAGGACCTCGGGCCCCGGGAGCCCAGCCCCTACGACCGGCCGGGGGAGTGGTTCGTGGTCCACACCTACGCCGGCTACGAGAACAAGGTGAAGTCCAACCTCGGCAGTCGGGTGCGCTCCATGAACATGGAGGAGCGCATCTTCGAGACCGTCATCCCCATGGAAGACGTGATCGAGTTCAAGGCCGGCCGCAAGACCATCGTCCCCAAGAAGATCTTCCCCGGCTACCTGCTCGTCCGGATGTACCTCGACGACGACTCGTGGCGGGTGGTCCGGGACACCCCCGGCGTCACCGGCTTCGTGGGCGGTGGCGCCAAGCCCACGCCCCTGTCGCGCAAGGACGTCGAGACGTTCCTCGGCGTCAAGGACGAGGCCGGCGGTATGGAGAAGAAGGCTCGGCCCCGTCTCGAGTTCGACGTGGGGGAGCAGGTGCGGGTGGTGGCCGGCCCCTTCGCCGACTTCAACGGCGCCATCAGCGAGATCAATGTCGACCAGTCGAAACTCAAGGTGCTCGTCAACATCTTCGGGCGGGAAACGCCCGTCGAGCTCGAGTTCGGCCAGGTCGCCAAGCTCTAGTTCGTCCTCAGAGGAGTTCCAGTCATGGGCAAGAAGAAGGTGGCGGCGATCGTCCGCATCCAGATCACTGCGGGCCAGGCCACGCCGGCGCCGCCCGTGGGGACGGCCCTCGGCCCCCACGGGATCAACATCATGGACTTCTGCAAGATGTACAACGCCGCCACGGAGAGCCAGCGGGGCATGGTCGTCCCGGCCGAGATCACCATCTTCGAGGACCGTTCTTTCACCTTCATCACCAAGACGCCCCCCACGCCCGTCCTGTTGCGCCAGGCGGCCGGGGTGGACAAGGGGGCGGCCAACCCCCGGCTGGAGAGGGTGGGATCCATCACCAGGGCTCAGCTGCGCAAGATCGCCGAGACCAAGATGCCCGACCTCAACGCCATCGACCCCGAGGGGGCCATGGCCCAGGTGGCCGGCACCGCCCGTTCCATGGGCATCGAAGTGAGGGACTGACCCGGGGTTCGGGGTGTCCCCGAAGGAGAGATGATGGCCAAGCACGGGAAGAAGTACATCGACGCCCTCCGGCGCTTCGACCGGCAGCGCCTCTATTCGCCGGCCGAGGCGGTCGACATGGTGAAGTCCCTGCCGGTCCGCAACTTCGACGAGACCGTCGAGGCCGCCTTCCGGCTCGGCGTCGACCCCCGCAAGGCCGACCAGATGATCCGGGGGGCCGTGTCCCTGCCCCACGGGACGGGCAAGTCCGTCCGGGTGGCGGTCTTCGCCCAGGGCCCGGCGGCCCAGGAGGCCAAGGACGCCGGCGCCGACGTGGTGGGGGCGGCCGACCTGGTGGAGCGCATCCAGGGTGGCTTCATGGACTTCGACGTGGCCATCGCCACCCCCGACCTCATGGGCCAGGTGGGCAAGCTCGGCCGCCTGCTCGGGCCCCGGGGTCTCATGCCGAACCCCAAGACGGGGACGGTCACGCCCGAGGTGGGCAAGGCGGTGTCCGACTTCAAGGCCGGGCGCATCGAGTACCGCACCGACCGCTACGGGAACGTGCACATGCCCATCGGCAAGGTGAGCTTCTCCCGCGAGGCGCTCATCGAGAACTACCAGGCCGGGCTGGACGAGCTGGTGCGGGTCAAGCCGCCGGCGGCCAAGGGCCGCTACATCAAGGCCGTGACCGTGGCCTCGACCATGGGGCCGGGCGTGCGGGTGGATCCGGCCAAGGTCCGGGACCTGCTCGAAGAGGCGAAGACGCCGGCGTAAGCGGACTCCACCCGCCGACCGGCGGAGTCCTCGTCCCCATCTCCTTCGTCCTCGTCCTCCTCGTCGGGCGGGCCTGACTCCTCGGCGGGCGGCGGCGTCGCCTCGGCCTGGGCCGAGTCCTCGGTCATCTCCAGCAGCTCCAGGTGACCGGCCCCACCTTCCACCTTCTCCTCGTAGATCGTCCCCACGCCCGGGGCGTAGTACTTGTGCTCGACGATGCCCGGCTCCAGCGGGGTCCAGTCCTTCGTCTCCACCACGCCTTCGTACGACCCGTGGGGCACGGTGGTGCGCTCGTCCACGCTCAGCACCTCGGCCATGTCCTCGGCCTGACCCTCGTAGTACTCCTGGCGGTACTGGTCGCCCACCTGGGGGGCGGCCTTCATGATGATCCCCGGCAGGGCGCCGTCCTGGCCGGCCTCCCAGGAGCCCTCGGTGGTGACCACCTTGCCGCCCTCGAGCTCGCTGGTGTCCTCGCCGAAGTACCAGACGTTGCCGTCCTTGTCCTGGGCGTACCAGTCGTAGGTGTCCTCGAACACCTCCCCGTCCATGCTCATCTGGTCGTGGACGACGACGCAGGTGACGCCCATGACCTCGCGGGTCTCGGAGGTGACCACGACCTCCTTGTGCTCGATGTCGCCGGCGTCGTCCGGGCCCTCGTAGACCCACCGGGTCCCCGGGATCAGGGGGAAGAGGGGGTTGTCGATCTCGCTGGTGAAGTCCGCGGGGTCGATCCGGGGCGCATACTCGTCGGCCTCGGCCGGGCTGCTGAAGATCCGCAGCGGGCTGGTCAGCGAGCACACCGTGACCAGGACAAGGAGAACGGGCGCGCGCGACAAGCGCGGCAGACGAGCCATTCGGTTCCTCCCCTTCAGACGGCCTCAGGGGCGTCAGGACCGCCTATATACAACAGTAAGGAAAACCTATCGCAAAGCGACAGGCCGGCCAATCCACGCCGGGTACCGGCGAATCGTAAGGCTTCGCTATCGCAACTTGCCTCGAAAAGAGCAGAATTACGACACGCTTCAGCGTGGCGGGGGGACGGGTTCAGTTGCATTTCATCGAACCGACATCGCGGTTGGCCCCATAGTCGGCCGGGCCCATCCGTAAGTTCCCACCGAATTTCGGGCGGCAGCGACGGGCGCGCCGGCGGCGGGCTATCCTCATCGTTCCCAGCAGCCAAGTGCGCCGCAGACCTCCGGTCTCAATGAGGTAATGGGCTCCGGCCCGCCGGAAGAGGCGATCCAAGAGCACCGGCCCCCCGGACTCGCGGCGCATCCCGTTGGAGGAGCGCCCATGCCGAGACCCGAGAAGGTGGCCACCGTCGAGGAGATCAAGGACAAGCTGTCCTCGGCGCGCGCTGCGGTGCTGACGGAGTACCGCGGCCTCAAGGTGGGCGACCTGGCGGTCCTCCGTGCCAGCCTCCGGGCCGCTGACGCCGAGTACAAGATCTTCAAGAACACCCTCGCCCGCCGGGCCGCGGAAGAGGCGGGGCTGGCCGAGCTCGCCGCTCTCCTGGAGGGTCCGACCGCCATCACCTTTGTGAATGGCGACGCCGTGGTGGTGGCCAAGGCACTGCGGGACTACTCCCGTACCAACCCCACGCTGGTGGTGAAGGGCGGAATCCTGGGGACCCGGGTCATCGCCGCCAGCGATGTCGTGGCCCTGGCTGACGTCCAGCCCCGCGAGGTGCTCCTGGCCCGCATCGCCGGCGGGTTCCAGGCGCCCCTGGTCAAGGCCGCCGGACTGTTCCAGGCCTTCACCCGGAACATGGCCTACGGCCTCAAGGCACTCATCGACCAGCGGGTTGCGGCCGGCGAGGCCCCCCCACCCGGCGCCGAGGCGCCCGCCACTGAAGCCGAGCCTGAGGTCCCGGCCGCTGCGGTCCCGGCTGCGGAGGCGCCGGAGCCTGAGGTCCCGGCCGCTGAGGTCCCGGCTGCGGAGGCGCCGGAGCCTGAGGTCCCGGCCGCTGAGGTCCCGGCTGCGGAGGCGCCGGAGC
>JBIOYN010000037.1:0-4980 GCA_044870155.1 Acidimicrobiia bacterium
GCCGGCATCGCCTCGCTGGTGGGGATGCTGGCGGGATGCCTGCTGGGCGGGGGCGCCGGCGAGCGGTGGCACGCCAAGCTGGTGACCCGGGCCCAGGACCCGACCGTGGGCCCCGAGTCGTACGCCCAGGCGCTCCGGCGCGACGCCCTCGAGGCCCAGCTGCGCCGCCAGGAGCGTGAGGTGGACCTGACATGTGTCAACCCCGCCGGCGAGGAGGTGCCGCCGCCCACGGCCACATCGCACCTGGACACATCGGAGCCGGAGCACTTGGGCAGATCGGACACCGGCTCCACATCGGACACCGGCGCCCGCGTGGTCAAGGTTGCCGCCCTGGACAGCGAACGGGGCGGCTCCACCAGCATGTCCGCCCCCCAGACCGCCGCCGCCAAGGCCCGGAGCGAGGAGGAGAGCACCGCCTCGTAGCGCGAGAGAGGTGGTCGGTTCGCCGCCGTACATCGCCCGCCGGCGAGCTTGAGCCGACACCGACACAGCCGGGGACGCCGCCCGCTGCGTCCCCGGCTGTGCGACGTCCGGGGGCTAGTTTCCTGCCCATGGCGAAGGGGCAGGGCAGCGGACGCAAGCCGGCGGTGTCGGCCAAGCGGCAGCACGAGGCGCGGCGGCGCAATGTCATCCTCGGCGTGGTGGGGGTGCTGGCCATCACCCTGCTCGGGGTGTGCGTGGCCCAGGGCTCGAAGGACAAGAAGGCCCAGGACGACCTGGTGGCCAGGCTCACGGCCGGCGACTGTCGTTACGACACCAAGGCGGACTCGGGCAGCGAGCACGTGGAGAACCCCCCGGCGTACAAGGAGAACCCCCCCTCGGGCGGGAACCACACGCCCCAGGCGGCGGCCGCCGGCGTCTACGGCGAGGACCAGGTTCCTCCCGACGGACCGATCGTCCACGCCATGGAGCACGGCTTCATCGTCATCTGGTACCGGCCCGCCGATGCCGAGGCCAAGGAGGGGGCGCAGGCTCTGGGCGACGAGTTCAGCGACGAGACGCTGGTCATCCCCCGGGCCTCCCTCCCCGTCCCTGTGGCCGCCACCGCCTGGCACCGCCGCCTGCTGTGCGACACCTTCGAGCACGACGCCCTGGCCGAGTTCATCCAGGGCTTCCGAGACCAGGGCCCGGAGAAGGGCTTCCTGCCGTAGCTCGCACTATCGCACGAGGCGGGAGAGGCGCCGGTCGGCGAGGACCTTGCCGCCGGTCTGGCACGGGGGGCAGTAGGTGACCTCGTGGGACTCGTAGGAGATCCGCCGCAGGTCAGCGCCGCACCGGGGGCAGGGCTGGCCCGCCCGCCCGTGGACGATCCAGTGGTCCCCGACCTTGGGTGGCAGGCCCCCGGTGCGGTGGCGCTCGGCGGCCAGGCCGTCGGCCAGCACCTGGCGGACGGCCTCCACCAGGCGGGCCCGGTCCCCGGCGTCGAGTCCGGGCAGCGTGGCGTAAGGCGAGAGCCGGGCGGTATGGAGGATGTCGTCGGAATAGCCGCGCCCCACTCCGGCCACGGTGCGCTGGTCCCGCAGCAGGGTGTGGATGCGCCGGCGGTCGTCGCTCTCCAGGAGGAGGCGCTCACCCTCGGCCGAGGTGATGTCGGGACCGAGGACGGCCAGCGGCCCGTCGTCGCCCTCGGCCACCACCCAGAACCCGGCCTTGCGCTCCGTGCCGTACTCCTTGATGAGGAAGGCGCCGACACCGGCGAAGCTGAAGCGGACCACCGCACCCTTGGGCCGGGTGGCCTTGGCCGGATCCTCGAGCTCCACCCGCCCGCCCTGGGACAGATGGATGAGGATGCGGGGCCCGTCGAAGTCGAGCACCAGGAACTTCCCCCGATGGCCCAGCGCCGCCAGCGGCCGGCCGTACAGCGTCTCGGGCCCGGGCACCACCGTCTTGAGCGCCGAGAACTGCAAAGGGGTCACGCCGGCCAGGGGAGCGTCCTGGAACACGCCGGCCAGGCGTTCGGCGAGGGCGGCGATCTCGGGCAGCTCGGGCACGACCCGAGCGTAGAGGTCAGGCCCTGGCGGTGAGGGCCGGCTCCTTCGGCGCCGCCGCCGAAGGGGCCGGCGCGGCGGGCCGGTCAAGCTCGGCGAACCAGTGGTCCTCCTCGAACCAGCCGCACTCCGAGCAGGCGGCCATGGTCGGGTCGGGCCCGGCCAGGAATGTTCCACACGGCTCGAACCGCACCGTGCCGTCGTCGTTCCCCACGCCACCCCCCTGGTTGCTGCCCACGGTCGAATCACACGCTTGTCATTTCGAGGCTAACGCGTAGATTCCCTCGCCGTGCGGATCAGCGTGTCGCTGCGCAGCGGCTATCCCGTCGACGATGCCCGACGGGGTGCCCGGTGGATGATCGAGCGGGCCCGGGCGGCGGAGGCGGCCCGGCTCGACGGCCTGTTCGTGGGCGACCACCACGCCACGGGACCGCTGGCCTACTTCCAGAACTCGCCCATGCTGGGCCGGCTGCTGGCCGAATGGGGTGACCGGCCCTGCGGGGCGCTGTACCTCCTGCCGCTGTGGCCCCCGGTGTTGCTGGCCGAGCAGGTGGCCACGCTGGCGGCGCTGGCGTCGGGGCGGTTCATCCTGTCGGCCGCCATCGGTGGGGGCGAGACCCAGTTCGCCGCCCTGGGGGCCTCGCTGCGCACCCGGCCGTCGGTCTTCGAGACCAACCTGGGGATCATCCGCCGGCTGCTGGCCGGTGAGGAGGTCGACGGGGTGCGGCTGGCCCCCCGGCCGCCCGAGCCCGTCGAGGTGTGGATCGCCGGCCACGCCCCCGCCGCCCTGGACCGGGCCGCCCGGCTGGGGGACGGCTGGCTGGCGGGTCCGGAGTCGACCGATGACGAGGCCGCCCGCCTGGCTGCCGCCTACCTGGAGCGCTGCCGGATGCGGGGCCGGGTGCCGGCCGCCGTCGCCCTGCGGCGGGACGTCCATGTGGGGGCGGATGACGTGGCGGCCACCGCTGTGGCCCGACCGGTGCTGAGCCGCGGCTACCGGGGCTTCGATCCCGCCGCCTGCGTGGTCGGTGGCCCGGACACGGTCGCCGCCCGCTGCGCCGCCTACGCCGCCATGGGTTACACCGACCTCGTCGTCCGCCACCTGGCCGACGACCAGGACGAGGTGCTGGGATCCTTGGCCCGGCTGGGCCAGGTCAGGGAGTCGCTGGCCGGCGTCTGAGGCCGGCCGGGCCCTCAGCGCCAGTCGTCGTCTTCGGTGTCGGCCGCCTGGGCCTGCTCGAGGGCGTCGGCCTCGGGCACGTCGGGGGGGATCGAGCGTGGCTGGCCGGGGGCTCCGGCCACGGGCCGGGCCTGCTCGAGCGCGTCGGCCTCGGGCACGTCGGGCGGGATCTCGTCGAGCTCGACCGGTTCGGGATCGGCGACGGCCAGGGCTGCCTGCTCCTGGGCGTCGGCTTCGGGAACGGGGTCCTGCTCGGCCATGGTGGGTCTCCTCCCCGCCGGCCCGGGTTCGGGGGGTCCCCCGGTAGGCCCGAGCGGGACCTTACCCATTCGGGCCCCGTCTCACCACGCCGGTGGGCGGACGCCCGCCACTAGCCTCGGTCGCCGGTGACCAACCTCCTCATCACCGGGTCGCGGCTGTGTGCGCCGGACGGCGTCTCGGAGACGGGCTGGCTGCTGGCGGGGGACGGTCGGATCCAGGCACTCGGGGCGGGCGACCCGCCGGCCGGGATGCGTTCGGACGCCGAGGTGGTCGACGGCGCCGGTGCCACCCTCCTGCCCGGCTTCATCGACCTCCATGTCCACGGCGGCGACGGAGCCGAGGTCATGGACGCCGACCCTGATGCCCTCCGCCACCTGGCCCGGTTCCACGCCCGCCACGGGGTCACCGCGCTCCTGCCCACGACCTGGTCGGCATCCGAGGGGAACCTGGTGGCGGCGGTGAAGGCGGTCACGGCGGTGGCCGGGCCCGTGGAGGGAGGCGCCACCATCCTCGGTGCCCACCTCGAGGG
This sequence comes from Acidimicrobiia bacterium, assembly GCA_044870155.1. Lineage (GTDB taxonomy): Bacteria > Actinomycetota > Acidimicrobiia > IMCC26256 > BP-133 > CAWBJP01. The sequence continues at coordinate 3,959 of JBIOYN010000037.1, forward strand.
GCCGTGGATCAACGCCGGTCGCTGCGGCGCCCAAGACCCCGCTGCCATCCGGCCGCCGGACGCCGCCGAGGCGGACCGCCTGCTCGACGGCGGCGTGGTCCGCCTGGTGGCGCTGGCCCCGGAGCTCGACGGGGCGCCGGCGGTGATCGACGCCTGCCGCCGGCGCCAGGTGGTCGTCTCCGCCGGGCACACCGACGCCAGCTACGACCAGATGGCAGCCGCCGTGCGCCTGGGTGTCCGCCAGGTGACCCATACCTACAACGCCATGTCCGGCTTCGGGCACCGGGACCCGGGCGCGGTGGGCGCCGCCCTCGCCTTCCCGGAGCTGCGCTGCGAGCTCATCGCCGACGGCGTGCACGTCCACCCCGGGGCCATGGCCGTACTGGCCCAGGCCAAGGGGCCCGAGGGGGTGATCCTGGTCAGCGACGCCACCCGGGCCGCCGGCCTGCCCGACGGTCCGGTCGACCTCGGGGGCCGGACGGCGCACCACGCCGGCGGGGCCGTCCGCCTGGCCGACGGGCGCCTGGCCGGCAGCGCCCTCACCCTCGATGTCGCCCTGCGCCACTTCGCCGCCGCCACCGGCTGGTCGTGGGACCGGCTGTGGCGGGCCGCCGCCGCCAACGCCGCCGCCGCCCTGGGCCTGGCCGGCAAGGGGGACCTGTCCGCCGGCGCCGACGCCGACCTCGTCCTGGTCGACGACGCCTGGACCGTCCGCCTCACCGTCGCCGGCGGCCGGATCGTCCACGACGGGCGCGGACGCGACGCGTCCCGGACCCGGTAGGAACCCTCCAAAAGCATGACAGACAAAGACTTGACAGCGGGCAGCGGCCCATTTACGTTGAGCGAGCGGTCGTGTGCGCGTCGGGTCGCACGTGGAAGTGGAAGGGTGGGTATGCGCCGAGTCCTGCCAGTCGTCCTCGTCAGCGTGCTTGCGGTCACCGGTCTGTCGGCCGATCGAGCGCAGGCGCCGCGCACGCCGCCCTCACCGCCCGCCGCGCCGGTCGCCTCGCCTGCGCCGGAGA
>JBIOYN010000038.1:0-24674 GCA_044870155.1 Acidimicrobiia bacterium
GGGCTTCGAGTCGAACTTCGGCGGGTTGGCCGACCTCACCGTGGTCAAAGCCAACCAGCTCATGCCCAAGCCCGCCCACCTCACGTGGGAGGAGGCGGCCTGCAACGCCCTCACCAACTCCACGAGCTACCGGATGCTGGCCAGCCCCAACGGCTGCATGGTCCAGCAGGGCCAGATCGTTCTCGTCTGGGGCGCCAGCGGCGGACTCGGCGGGTACGCCTGCCAGTACGTGCTCAACGGCGGGGGCATCCCCGTGGGCGTGGTCTCGTCCCCCGAGAAGGTGGACCTGCTCCATGAGCTGGGGGTGGAGGCGGTCATCGACCGCCGGGCGGAGGGCTACCGGTTCTGGAAGGACGAGCGCACCCAGGACCCCGCCGAGTGGCGGCGTTTCGGCAAGCGCATCCGGGAGCTGGCCGGCGGTGACCCCGACATCGTCTTCGAGCACCCCGGCCGCCAGACCATGGGCGCCTCGGTCTTCGTCACCCGCCGAGGCGGCACCGTCATCACCTGCGCCGCCACCTCCGGCTACATGATCGAGTACGACAACCGGTACCTGTGGATGAGCCTCAAGACGATCAAGGGCTCGCACTTCGCCAACTATCGGGAGGCGTGGGAGGCGAACCGGCTGATCACCCAGGGCAAGATCCAGCCCATTCTCTCCGCCGTGTACCGCATGGAGGAGACGGGAGAGGCCGCCTATCAGGTCCACCACAACCTCCACGAGGGCAAAATCGGCGTCCTGTGCCTGGCGCCCGAGGAGGGCCTTGGGGTCACCGACCCCGAGAAGCGGGAGCGCATCGGCGAGGACCGGATCACGCTGTTCCGCCGGCACGCCTGAGGCTGAGGCTGGAGAGAGCCATGCTCACCGAGATCGACCACGTGGCCATCGCCGTGCGGGATCTGGAGGCGGCCGTCGACTATTACCGCGCCACCTTCGGGGTGGAGCCCGTCCACCGGGAGCGCATCGAGTCCGACGGCGTGGAGGAGGCCCTCATCAAGGTGGCCGACTCCTACATCCAGCTCCTGACCCCCACGCGGCCCGACTCCCCCGTGGCCAAGTTCCTCGACGGCCGGGGCGAGGGCATGCACCACGTCGGCTACCGCGTCTCCGACTGCGCGGCGGCGCTGGAACAGGTCAAGGCGGGTGGGCACCGCGTGATCGACGAGACGCCCCGGCCCGGGAGCCGGGGGACGACCGTCGCCTTCGTCCATCCCAAGGGCGCCTTCGGGACCCTGATCGAGCTGGTGGAGGAGCCCGAGGGGGCCGGATCGCACCCGGCGTGAGATCTCCGCCCAAAGGGTGCAGACTGTCACAAGCAGGACAGGGTCCTGTCGATGTCGAAAGCGATTCGACACAGGGACGGTTCAGCGACCCACGGGTCGTCAAAGGGGGCTCCGATGCGACGTGTGGGTGCGATGCTGGCGCTGGCGGCACTGGCCGCCGTCATCCTCCCGCCGGCGGCGCCAGCCGGGGAATCAGGCGCCGCCTTCACCCTCGGCGCCACCCCGTGCTCGCTGATCCCCGTCCCCGCCGCCGCGCCCGCCGGAACCGGGCCGTGCGAGGGCGTGCGCCCCGGCGGTCGCGTCGAGACCGAGATCGGCCTGTGCACCTACAACTTCCTGTTCCGCGCCCCCGACGGGACCCGCTACATCGGCACCGCCGGGCACTGCATCCTCGGTACGAGCCCGGTGAACGACACCGCCGGCGAGAAGCTCTGGCCCCAGGGCGGCGGACCCCAGGCGAAGACGGGGGGCAAGCGCGTGGGTGAGTTCGCCTACGCAGTCCTCGAGAATCCGAAGGACTTCGCCCTCATCCGCCTCGACCCCGGCGTCCAAGCCAGCCCCGAGATGTGCCACTTCGGCGGCCCCAACGGCATCTTCGAGGGCCACAGCCCGGACCCGACCGTCCTCGAGTACTACGGCAACGGGGTGGGGATCGGCTCATTGGCTCCGGCCCGCTCGGGGCTGGCCATCGGGGTGCCCAACCCCGACCACGTCTACGCCGTGGGTCTGGCCCTCCCCGGGGACTCCGGCAGCGGCGTCATCTCCGAGGACGGGCGGGCCGTGGGCGTGCTCGTGACCACCGGGCTGCACGGCTTCGGCTTCGACGAGAACGGCGTCGATTTCGGGACCATGGGCATCACCCGGATCGCGCCGCAGCTGGCCCGGGCCTCCGAGGCCCTCGGCGTCCACCTGGAGCTGGTGACGGGGGGATAGGCGTCCCGTTCGGGGAGCACAAGTACGCTGGCTCTCCATGGCAGTCGGAGAGTCGGACATCCAGGAACAGGCCGAAGCCGAGGCCCTGCACGGCGACGAAGGCGCGGTGGCGACCGCCCCCACGCCCCATCCCATGCATGAACGCGTCGAGGAGCTGGCCAAGCTCAAAGAGCAGGCCCGCCACGCCGGAAATCCCGCCGCCGTCGAGCGCCAGCACGCCCGGGGCAAGCTCACCGCCCGGGAACGGCTGGAGAAGCTGCTCGACCCCGGCTCCTTCGTCGAGCTCGACATGCTGGCCCGGCACCGGGCCCACGGCTTCGACATCGAGGCCAACCGGCCCCTCACCGACGGCGTCATCACCGGCTGGGGCACCATCGACGGCCGCAAGGTCTTCGTGTTCTCCCAGGACTTCACCGTCTTCGGCGGCTCCCTGGGCGAGGTCTTCGCCGAGAAGATCCACAAGGTCATGGACCTGGCCGAGTCGGTGGGAGCGCCCGTCGTCGGCCTCAACGACGGCTCGGGGGCCCGCATCCAGGAGGGTGTCGTCTCGCTGGCGGCGTACGGAGGCATCTTCTTCCGCAACGTGAAGGCATCGGGCGTGGTCCCCCAGATCAGCGTGGTCATGGGGCCCTGCGCCGGCGGCGCCGTGTACTCGCCGGCCATGACCGACTTCATCTTCATGGTCCAGGGCACGTCCCACATGTTCATCACCGGGCCCGACGTGGTGAAGGCGGTGACGGGCGAGGACGTCACCCAGGAGGAGCTGGGCGGGGCCATGACCCACGCCTCCAAGTCGGGGGTGGCCAGCTTCGTGTGCCCCGACGAGGAGACGTGCCTGGAGGACGTCCGCTACCTGCTGTCGTTCCTCCCCGCCAACAACCTCGAGGACCCGCCCTGGGTCGAGCCCACCGACGACCCCGAGCGCTCCTGCCCGGCGCTCGTCGAGCTCATCCCCGACTCGCCCAACAAGCCCTACGACATGAAGAAGGTCATCGCCGAGGTGGTCGACGACGGCGACTTCTTCGAGGTCTTCACCCACTGGGCGGGCAACATCGTCACCGGCTTCGCCCGCATCGACGGCCACGCCGTGGGCATCGTGGGCAACCAGCCCCAGGTGCTGGCGGGCACGCTCGACATCGACGCCTCCGAGAAGGCAGCCCGGTTCGTCCGCACCTGCGACGCCTTCAACGTTCCGCTGGTGACCTTCGTGGACGTGCCAGGCTTCCTGCCCGGCACCGACCAGGAGTACGGCGGCATCATCCGCCACGGCGCCAAGCTGCTCTACGCCTACTGCGAGGCCAGTGTGCCCCGGGTCCAGATCATCACCCGAAAGGCCTACGGCGGGGCCTACGTGGTCATGAACTCGAAGTCCATCGGCTCCGATCTCGCCTTCGCCTGGCCGTCGGCCGAGATCGCGGTGATGGGCCCCCAGGGGGCGGTCAGCATCATCTACCGCAAGGAGCTGGAGGCGGCCGACGACCCGGAGGGCCGGCGGGCCGAACTGCTCGAGGAGTACACCGAGCGCTTCGCCAACCCCTACGTGGCCGCCGAGCGGGGCTACGTCGACGACGTCATCGACCCTCGCGACACCCGGGCCGTCCTCGCCCGGTCGCTGGCCATGCTGCGCACCAAGCAGGAGAAGCTGCCCCAGCGCAAGCACGGGAACATGCCGCTCTGATGCCTCTGGCCGCCGTCCCCGAGGGGGCGTCGCCGGAGGAGGTGGCCGCCATCGTGGCCGCCCTGGCCGTCCTCGAGGCCGAGCGCCGGGCCGCCCCACCCCCGCCGTCCGCCGACCGGGGCGCTCATCTCGACGCCTGGGTGCGAGCGTCCCGCCTCACCGGGCGGCGGGCGGGACTCATCCGCGGGCCCTGGCGGCTCTCGGGGCGCATCGGCCGGCGCGCCCGGGCCTGACCACCACCGGCGTCGGCACGCGAAGACCCGCCCCGAGGAGAGGTTGGGTAGAGAAGCCCGGGCGTTGGGCGCCCCAACGATCTCTCTTCGGGACGGGCAACGCGCAGTATGCCCAATTTTCGACGGTTTTTCCAGCCCCCTGTGGACAACTTGTGGACAGGAAAGCGCCAACGCCCTGACCTACGCTCCGAGGCTGGGGATAGCCGGTAGGAACAGGGAGGAACCAGGTGACCCAGGTGTCGAACGCCGACGTCCTTGCGGCCGTGGCGGGCCGCACCGTGCCGCAATTGTTCCGGGAGACGGTCGGGGCCCGGGGGGACGCCGTCGCCCTCCGGTGGACGGATGGAGAGCCCGGCCAGCTCACGTGGACGGAGTACGCCGGCGCCGCCTGCCGGGTGGCGGCCGGGCTCCGGGACCTCGGCGTCGGTCCCGGCGACCGTGTCGTGCTCATGATCCGGAACCGGCCCGAGTTCCACATCGCCGACATGGCCACCCTGCTGGTGGGAGCGACACCGGTGTCGATCTACAACTCATCGGCTCCCGAGCAGATCGAATACCTGGCCGGCCACTCCGAGGCCAAGGCCGCCATCGTCGGCGAGGTCGGGTTCCTGGAGCGCTTCCTCAAGGTCCGCTCGGACCTGCCCGACCTCCGGCACGTGGTGGTGATCGCCGATCCCGAGAGCACCGCCCCGGCCGACGTCACGTCGTGGGCCGACCTGAGCGCCGCCGCCCCCGCCGACCTCGACTCGGCGGTGGAGGTGTCCCAGCCCGACGACCTCGTCACGCTCATCTACACGTCGGGGACGACCGGGCCGCCCAAGGGCGTGATGATCACCAACACCAACCTGTGCTGGGTCATCGAGAGCATGGACCGGGCCCTGGGCGTCGACCTGGCGGGGTGGCGGGAAGTGTCCTTCCTGCCCATGGCCCACATCGCCGAGCGGATGATGACCCACTACATGCACATCGCCCACGGCACGGACGTCACCACCTGTCCCGACCCTACGCAGCTCGCCGTGTACCTGCGCCAGATCCGGCCCGAGTTCTTCCTGGGCGTGCCCCGGGTGTGGGAGAAGCTCTACGCCGGCATCCAGGCCGCCCTGTCGGCCGATCCGGAGAAGAAGGCGGGCTTCGATCGGGCCCTCGAGGTGGGGGCCCGGGCGGCGGAGTTCCGGAACCGGTGCGAGGCGCTGCCCCCCGAGCTCCAGGCGGCCTGGGAGCAGGTGGACGCCGCCGCCTTCGCCAACGTCCGGAGCCTGGTGGGCCTCGACTGCATGCAGGTGGCCCTCACCGGAGCCGCCCCCATCCCCCGTCAGGTGCTCGACTTCTTCATCCACATCGGGGTGCCGCTCTCCGAGGTGTACGGGATGTCGGAGTGCACCGGGCCCATGACCTGGACGCCCTTCCGGATCAAGCCGGGCACGGTGGGCCCGGGCATCCCCGGCCAGGAGCTCAAGCTCCTCGACGACGGCGAGGTGTGCTGCCGGGGCGGCAACGTCTTCCCCGGCTACCTGAAGGACCCGGAGCGGACGGCCGAGTGCCTGGACGACGACGGGTGGCTCCACTCGGGCGACATCGGCGTCCTCGACGAGGACGGCTACCTCACGATCGTGGACCGGAAGAAGGAGCTGATCATCACAGCCGGGGGAAAGAACATCAGCCCCGCCAACCTGGAGGCGGCCATCAAGTCGTTCCCCCTCATCGGCCAGGCCTGCGCCGTGGGGGACGCCCGGGCGTTCATGGCCGCCCTCATCGTCCTCGACCCCGACGTGGCTCCCGCCTGGGCCCGGTCCCGGGGGATCGAGGTATCAGGCCCGGCCGAGCTGGCCTCCCATCCCGACATGGTGGCCGAGATCCAACGCTGCATCGACGAGGCCAACGCCCGCTTCAGCCAGGTGGAGAGGATCAAGAAGTTCACCATCCTCCCCGCCGAGTGGCTTCCGGACTCCGAAGAGCTCACGCCCACCATGAAGCTCAAGCGCCGGGGAGTGCTGGCCAAGTACGCCGAGGAGATCGAAGCCCTCTACGCCTGAGGGCCGGGCCGGCGGCGAAAGACAAAGAAGCACTGAAGGGGCGGGTGGTCGCCCGCCCTGCGGCCTAACTTCCGGACCGGGGATGGGGGCGCGGGGTGCAAGCGGCCCCGCGCAGGGCAGGACCCCCCAACCCTCTCACTGCGTCTTTGACCGTCCCGTCAGCCGGTGATGGGGGGGTCGCCGCCAGCGATCTCGACGCGGTCGCGGCCGGCGGCGCGGGCGGCGGCCAAGGCCTGGACGGAGCGGCGCAGGAGGTCGTGGGCGTCGAGGGCGTGCGAGGGGTAGCAGGCGATGCCGGCCGAGAGGGTGAAGCTGCGACCGGTGGGCGTCTGGGTGACCGCCCGGCGGACCCGCTCGGCGGCGGCGGCGGCCCCCGCCTCGGGGGTGTCCTCCATGAGGGCGGCGACGGAGTTGTCGCCGTACCGGCAGGCGGTGTCGCACTCCCGCAGGGAGCGCCGGATCGCCGCTCCCAGCAGGCGCATGGCCCGGTCCCGGCGGTCGGGACGGGCCTTCTCGAACCCGTCGAGCTCGAAGAGGACGAGCGACAGGGGCTGCAGGTGCCGGCGGGCGGAGGCCACCCGCTGGCTGAGCGTGACCCGGAAGTAGGCGCGGTCGATCAGTCCCGTCACGGCGTCGTTGGTGGTCGGACGGGGGGCCGGGTTCCGCAGGTCGATGGTGATCTCGTCCGCCAGCTCCCGCTCCTTGCGGGTGCCGTACCACTGCAGGGCGGTGAAGCTCACGGCCAGGATGGCGGTGGCCAGGGCCACGATGGCCAGCGCCATGTGGTCGATGAGGAGCGCGATGCCGGCGGCGACGAAGGCACCGGCGCAGGTGAGCAGGGACAGCATCCAGCGGCGGCCGGTCACGATGCCGCCTCGGCGCCCTTGACCCGCCCCGAGCGCTGCTCGAGCACCAGGTCGGCGATCTCGGAGATCACCTGGGTGAGGCGGAAGTCCTTGGGGGTGTAGACCCGGGCCACCCCCAGCTCCAGCAGCTTGATCTGGTCCTCGGGGGGGATGATGCCCCCCACCACCACGGGGGCGTCGACCCCGGCCGCCCGCAGCAGGCGCAGCGTCTCGGGCACCAGCTCGAGATGGGATCCGGAAAGGATGGACAAGCCGACCACGTCGACGTCCTCGTCGGCGGCGGCCGCCGCGATCTGGGCCGGGGTGAGCCGGATCCCGGGGTAGACCACCTCCATGCCCGCGTCCCGGGCGGCGACGGCGATCTGCTCGGCGCCGTTGGAGTGGCCGTCGAGGCCGGGCTTGCCCACCAGCATCTTGGGCGGACCGCCCAGGAGGGCGGCGGCCCGCACCTTCTCCCGCACCGCCACCATGGCGAACGCCTCGGGGGCGACCACCCCACCCACGCCCGTGGGGGCACGGAACTCGCCGAAGACCTCGCGCAGGGCACCCGCCCACTCGCCCACCGTGCCGCCCGCCTGGGCCAGGGCGATGGTCGCCTCCATCATGTTCTCGTCCCCTTCGGCCGCGACCCGAAGACGGTCGAGCGCCACCTCCACCGCCCCGCCGTCCCGATCCGCCCGCCAGCGGACCACGGCGTCGGCCACCTCCCGCTCCACGGCGGGATCCACGACGAGGATGTCGGCAGCCTCTCCCGTCACCAGCGGGGACGGCTCGGTGGTGGTGAAGTCGTTGACCCCCACCACGGTAATGTCGCCGGCCTCGATGCGCCGGGTGCGCTCGGCATGGGACTGGACCAGGCGGCCCTTCATGGCGTCGATCATGGCGAAGGCGCCGCCCCCCTCCAGGACCCAGTCGAGTTCGGCGGCGGCCGCCTCCTCCAGCTCCGAGGTCTTGGCCTCCACCACCCGGGACCCGTCGAACAGGTCGCCGTACTCCAGCAGGTCGGTCTCGTAGGCCAGGACCTGCTGCACCCGCAGCGACCACTGCTGGTCCCAGGGTCGGGGCAGGCCCAGCGCCTCGTTCCAGGTCGGGAGCTGCACCGCCCGGGCCCGGGCTGACTTCGACAGCGTGACGCCCAGCATCTCGAGGACGATGCGCTGCACGTTGTTCTCGGGCTGGGCCTCGGTCAACCCCAGCGAGTTGACCTGGACTCCGTAGCGGAAGCGGCGCAGTTTCTCGTCGGTGACCCCGTAGCGGGCGGCGCAGATCCGGTCCCACATGCGGCCCATGGCCCGGAGCTTGCACACCTCCTCCACGAAGCGGATGCCGGCGTTGACAAAGAATGAGATGCGGCCCACCACGTCCGGGAAGCGCCCCGGCTCCACCTGGCCGGACTCCCGGACGGCGTCGAGCACGGCGCAGGCGGTGGCCAGGGCGTAGGCCATCTCCTGGACCGGCGTCGCCCCCGCCTCCTGGAGGTGGTACGAGCACACGTTGATCGGGTTCCAGCGGGGGACGTGGCGCACGGTGAAGGCGATGGTGTCGACGGTGAGGCGGGCCGACGGGCCCGGCGGGAAGATGTAGGTCCCCCGGGACAGGTACTCCTTGACGATGTCGTTCTGGGTGGTGCCGTTCAGCCGGGCGGGGTCGGCGCCCTGTTCCCGGGCCAGCGCCACGTACATGCCCAGCAGCCACATGCAGGTGGCGTTGATGGTCATGGAGGTGTTCATCTCCTCGAGGGGAAGCCCCTCGAAGAGGGCGCGCATCTCGCCCAGATGGGGGACGGGCACACCCACCTTGCCCACCTCGCCCCGGGCCAGGATGTGGTCCGGGTCGTAGCCGGTCTGGGTGGGGAGGTCGAAGGCCACCGACAGGCCGGTCTGGCCCTTGGCCAGGTTGGAGCGGTACAGGGCGTTCGAGGCCCGGGCCGAGGAGTGGCCCGAGTACGTCCGCATCACCCAGGGCCGGTCCCTCTCCGTCACGACGGCCATTCTCCCCGCCCGGTGAACATTCGGTCCAGCTACCTCTTGCCCAGTTGCCGCCAGTCGCCCGCTACTTCTTGGCGTAGTCGTAGAAGCCCCGCCCCGTCTTGCGGCCCAGGCGACCGGCGGAGACCATGCGCCGCAGGCTCTGGGCGGGCTGGAGGAAGGGGTCGGGGTTCTCGCCGTAGAGGGCGTCGAGGATGGCCACGCTCACGTCCAGGCCGACCAGGTCGAGCAGGGCGAAGGGTCCCATGGGCATGTTGGCCCCGCCCTTCATGGCCGTGTCGATGTCCTCGGCACTGGCCACGCCCTTCTCGAGCAGGCGGACGGCCGAGTTCAGGTACGGGAAGAGGATGGCGTTGACGATGAACCCGGCGGCGTCGGCCACCTCCACAGGCGTCTTGCCACAGGCTTCGGCGAAGCCCCGGGCGGTAGTGATGGTGTCGTCGTCGGCGGTCAGGGGGCGCACGATCTCGACCAGGGACATGGCCGGCGCCGGGTTGAAGAAGTGGACCCCGCACACCTTCTCCGGGCGCGTGGTGGCCACCGCCATCTCCACCACCGGGAGGGTGGACGTGTTGGTGGCCAGGATGGCCGACTCGGCGCAGATCTCGCTCAGCTGGCCGAAGAGCTCCTTCTTGATGTCCAGGTCCTCGACCACCGACTCGACCACCAGGTCGCACTCGGCCAGCTCGTCGAGCTCGGTGGTGGTGCGCACCAGGGCCAGGGCCGCGTCCCGGTCCGCCTCCGACAGCTTCCCTTTGTCGAGCTGGCGGCCCAGGGATTTCTCCAACCCCTTCTGCATGCCGTCGCACCCCGATTGGGAACGGCTGCGCAACACGACCTCGAAACCGGCTTTGGCCGCCACCTCGGCGATGCCCGAGCCCATGGTCCCCGAACCGATGATCCCGACCCGCTTGATGGTCATGACGCCGTCCCCTCGAGTCCTTTGGAGAAATGGAGAAAGGGTCAGGCTACCGGGGGTCCGGGTCGTGGCCCAAGCTGCGGAGTGCCTCACGCAGCCGCTCGACCTCGGCACGCAGGCGTGCGTTCTCGTCCTGGAGTGACCGGATGGCCTCATCGGGGGGTCGGCCCGCCACCGGGGCGTCGCTGATGGTCTCCTCCGAACTCCCGGCCGCCAGCAGGACAACGGTCTTGCGCACCGTCTGGAGCTCGGCCCCCAACCCGACGAGGACCTGGGCGGCGACGCCCTCGCCCTCGCGGACGAGGCCGAGCAGGAGATGCTCGGTTCCGATGTGGTTGTGCCCGAGCCCCAAGGCCTCCCGCAGCGCGATCTCCAACACCTTCTTGGCCCGGGGAGTGAAGGGGATGTGGCCCGTCGCCGACGAGCTGTGACCGACCCCGATGATCTCCTCGACCTTGCTCCGGACCACGTCGAGCGAGATGTCGAGTGCCGTCAGGGCCCGGGCCGCCACGCCCTCCGGCTCCCGCAGCAGGCCGAGCAGGAGGTGCTCGGTCCCGATGAAGTTGTGGTTGAGCAGGCGCGCCTCCTCCTGGGCCAGGACCACGACCCGGCGGGCCCGATCGGTGAAGCGCTCGAACATGACCCCCATTGTGCGCCCCGACCGGCTTGTGAGGCATCGGAGTTTCCCCCGGGCTTCGGGGTGACCCCGAGATTCCTGGGTAGGCTCCCCGGGCGATGACAACCGAGGAGACGGGCACGCTGGCCCTGGTGGGCGGGGCGGAGTGGCGGGAGGGCTGCCGTAAGTTCGACGCCGCCCTGCTGGAGGCGTCGGGCAGCGCCGAGGTCCTCATCCTGCCCACGGCCGCCGCCTACGAGCACCCCCAGCGGGCCGTCGACCACGCCTCCGCCTACTTCGAGGACCTGGGGGGCCGGGCCCGGGGCCTCATGGTCCTGGGGCGCACCGAAGCTGAGGACCCGGCCAACGCCGAGGCGGTCCGCGCCGCCAGATTCGTCTACATCGGCGGCGGCTCACCTATGCACCTGCGCTCGGTCCTGAAGGGCTCGCTCCTGTGGGAGGCGCTGCTGGAGGCGTGGCGGGAGGGGGCGGTGCTGGCGGCGTCCTCCGCCGGCGCCATGGTCCTGTGCGATCCCATGGTCGACCCCCGGGGCGGGGCCTACACCGTGGGCCTCGGCCTGGTGGCGAACCTCAGCGTCTTCCCCCACCACGACACCGCACCCGCCCACCTGCGGGAGCGTTCGACCGAGCTGCGACCCGAGGGTGCCATCCTGGCCGGCGTGGACGAGCAGACGGCTTTCATCCGGGACCCGGACGGCACCTGGCGGGTGGCGGGCCAGGGCTCGGTCACCCTGTACGGCCCGGAGCGCGACGGCAAGGCCGAGGTGCACGGCCCCGACTCCGTGATCGAGCTCGCCCTCTAGATCCGACGGGAGCGGCCTGAGGGCCGGCTCCCCGCTACCAGGAGTTGGCGGCGGCGGGATCCAGGCTGCCCACGGGCAGGCCCGCCTGCTGGAGGGCGATGCGCAGGTCGTGGGGGTGGCTGGCGGCGGTCAGGGCGTCGCGCAGACCGATGAGCCCGTTCTTGTGGAGCCCGAAGAGGCTCTGGTCGAACGTCTGCATCCCGTAGTACTCGCCCTCGGAGATGACCTGCTCGAGCTCGTGGGTCTCGTCGGCATTGACGATCTTGTCGAACACCCGCCCGGTGGCCATGAGCACCTCGAGAGCGGGAATGCGGCCCTTGCCGTCCACCCGCTCCAGCAGCCGCTGGCTGACGACCCAGCGCAGGCAGCCGGCCAGGGCGGTGCGCACCGGCCGCTGCTCGTGGGGCGGGAACAGGTCCAGGATCCGGAAGATGGTCTCGGTGGCGCTGGTGGCGGCCAGGACGGAGATGACCAGGTGGCCGGCGGCGGCGGCCGACAGGGCCACCCGCACCGAGTCGCGGTCGGTGAGCTCGCCGATGACCAGCACGTCGGGGTCGAGGCGGAGCACGCCCTTCAGGCCGCTGCGCTGGTCGGGGGCGTCGGTGCCGATCTCCCGCTGGGTCACGAAGGAGCGCTTGGGGGTGTGGACGAACTCGACGGGGTCCTCGACGGTGACGATGTGGCGGGCGGCGGTCTCGTTGATGTGGTCGATGATGGCGGCCACGGTCGTGGTCCGACCCGAGCCGGTCGGCCCGGTGACCAGGACCAGGCCGCGGGGCTCGTCGGCCAGGCGGCGGACGACGGGCGGCAGGCCCAGGGCATCGAAGGTGGGGACGACAGCCGGCACCAGGCGCAGCACGAGGCCGAGCGTTCCCTGCTGGCGGAAGACCCGGACGCGGAAGCGCCCGCCGTCAGGGGCGGCGTAGCCAAAGTCGACCTCGCCGGCGCGCGCCAGCTGGTCGGCGCGTTCGCCGGGGAGGATGGAACGCACGATGTGCTCGGTGTCGGCGGCCTGCACCACGTCGAAGGGGGTGTTGGCCACCTCGCCGTCGAGCCGCAGCCAGGGACGGCAGCCGGTGCTCAGGTGAACGTCGGAGGCCCGCCGCTCGGCGGCGTGGCGGAGCAGCTCGTTGAGGTCGAGCACGTCAGTCTCCTCGGGAGGACGGCGAAGGGTTCTGCCCTTGAATCGGCCTTCGGGGGGGCACGCTTGACCCCAAGAGGGACAAAGCTCCTAGCCCGAACGGCTCTTCTGCTGCCCCCGGGCGGCTTCGACGATATTGGCGCCCGGGCCGCCGGAGGTCGAGGGCTCGGGGCGGAAGGGGTGCTCGAGGATGGCCGCCAGGCTGGCGCCGACCGAGGCGGTGAGGGCGTCGAGGTCGTAGCCGCCCTCCAGGAACAGGACCAGGCGCCCGGGGGCGGGGGCGTAGGCGGCCACCCGGCGGGCGATGTCGGCGAAGTCGCCGGCCGACAAGCCGAGCCCGGTGAGGGGGTCGGCCCGGTGGGCGTCGAAACCGGCGGAAACCAGCACCCAGTCGGGGGCGAAACGCTCGACGGCCGGCGCCACCACCTCGTCCAGGGCGGCCAGGTAGACGTCACCGGTGGTGCGGGCCGGGAAGGGCAGGTTCAGGGTGGCGCCCGGCGCCCCGACGCCACCGGTGTCGGTCAGGGCGCCCGTCCCCGGATAGATGCCGCCCTGGTGGGTGGAGACATAGAGCACCCGGGCCTCATCCCAGAAGATGGCCTCGGTGCCGTTGCCGTGATGGGCGTCCCAGTCGACGATCAGGACCCGGTCACCCGCTTCCACCAGGGCGGCGGCGGTCACGGCCACGTTGTTGATGAGGCAGAACCCCATGGGCCGCGCCGCCAGGGCGTGATGCCCCGGGGGGCGGACGGCACAGAAGGCGGCGGTGGCCTCCCCCCGCCGGAGCGCTTCCACCGCGGCCAGCCCCGCCCCCGCGGCCAGGCGACCCGCCCGCCACGACCCCGCCGACGCCCGGGTGTCGGGGTCGACGCTGCCGCCGCCGGCGGCGCAGAACTGCTCCAGGGCGTCGAGGTACTCCACCGGATGCACCCGGGCCAGCTCGTCCAGCGTCGCCTCCCGGGGCGCCAGCGGCACCACGGCGTCGTCGAGCCCGGCCGCCTCCACGCCGCTCACCGCCGCCTCCAGGCGCTGCACCCGTTCGGGGTGGCCGGGCCCGGTGTCATGGGCGGCGAAGGCGGGGTCCGTGGCCAGGAGGAGCACGTTCACAACCTAATGCTGCCCAGGGTGGGCGGTGGTCCGGCCGGTACGCTTCCGGGGGTGAGCGCCCAGACCATAGAGCGCCTCGGCGAGCGGGCCCGCCTCGCCACCTGGCGGGGGGACGGCGTCGTCGCCCATCTGGCGCCGACCGCCACCCGGCCGCTGTCGGCGGGGTTCGTGACCGACTGCCTGGACTGGCTCCGGGACCGGGGCTACCAGTCGGTGGTCACCAGTGCCCTGTCCCCCGCCGAGTGCCGGGGGTTCCTCCAGACCGGCTTCGAACTGCAGGAGGAGCTCGATCTGCTCCGCCACGACCTCCGGGGCGTGGCCCGCTGGCCCCGTCCCAGACTCCGGGGCCTGCGCCGGGCCCGGCGGCGGGACCGGACGGCGGTGATCGAGGTCGACGCCCTCGCCTTCCAACCCTTCTGGCGCCTCCACCAGGGGGGCCTCGACGAGGCGCTGGCCGCCACCCCGACGGTCCGCTTCCGGG
The DNA here is from genome assembly GCA_044870155.1 of Acidimicrobiia bacterium. GTDB lineage: Bacteria > Actinomycetota > Acidimicrobiia > IMCC26256 > BP-133 > CAWBJP01. The sequence continues at coordinate 14,104 of JBIOYN010000038.1, forward strand.
TGGCCGCCCGGCGGGGAACCGTCTCGGGCTACGCCATCACCGGGCGGGGCGGCGACACCGGCTATCTCCAGCGCCTGGCGGTTCACCCCGAGTCCCGGGGCCAGGGGATGGGCCGGACCCTGGTCGTCGATGCGCTGGCCTGGCTCCGGCGGGGGGGCGCCGCCCAGGCCATGGTCAACACCCAGCGGACCAACGACAGTGCCCACGCCCTCTATGAGGCGTGCGGCTTCCGGCTCCTCCCCGAGGGTCTGTCCGTCCTGGCCAGGGACCTGTGACGCGGCGGGCGCGGGTACTCCTTCTCATCGCGGGCATGGTGCCGGCGGCCGCCGGGATCACGCCCGGTGCCGCCGCCGCTCCCCGGGCGGCCGCCGGGGAGACCACGGTGGCCCTGGTCAACCAGCCGCCGTGGGTGCCTCCGGACAGCACCGCCACCCTGGAATTGCGCCTGCGGGGGCCGGTCGAAGGTCTCGACGTGGACGTGACCGTCCACCGCCCGGTCACATCCCGCTCCGCCTTCACCCCCGCCATGGCCGGTGAGCGGCTGGGCGTGGCCGAGGGCCGGCTCACTGTCCCCGCCGCCTCCCTGCCCCCGGACGCCGACGGCGACCTCATCCTGGCCGTGGGCGTCCAGGGTCCGGCGTCCCCCCCGGACCCCAACCGCATCCTCCCCGGGCGCACCGGCGTGTACCCGGTGACGGTGGAACTGCGGCGCCCCGGGGAGCCGGCACTGGACCGGTTCGTGACCCCCCTGGTGGTGGTGGCCCCCGGCCTGGTGCCCCTCACCCTGGCCTGGGTGTGGCGCTTCGACGCCACGCCCGTCCGCCTGCCCGGGGGTTCGGCCCGCACCGAGGCCCGGGCCGCGCTCGAGCCCGACGGGCGGCTGCGGCGGATGGCCGACGCCCTGGCCGCCGCCGCCGACGTGCCCATCACCGTGGCCGCCGCCCCCGAGACCCTGGAGGCGTGGTCGGAGGGGGTGGGTGGCGCCCGCCGGGACGCGTCGGGGACCGACCTGAGCGGGACCGACGACCCCACCGGGCTCAGGGCGGCCTCCGCCCCGGCCACCCGCCAGGTGCTCGACGCCCCCTATGCCCCCATCCACCTGCCCCGCCTGCTGGCCGCCGACCTGGCCACCGAGGTGGACCGCCAGTTCAGCCGGGGACGGGACGTGCTCACCCAGGTGCTGGGCGGCGACGCCCGGGGCACCATCCTCACCACCGCCCTCGACACCGCCGCGCTGTCCCGCCTCCGCCAGTACGGCGTGGAGCGAGTGGTGGTGCCCCCCGAGGCGCTCGTGCCCCTCGACCAGCGCCTGACCCCCGGACGACCCTTCGCCATCGCCCACCGGAACCGCCCGATGGCGGCGGCCGTCAGCGACCCGGGGCTGGCCGCCCTGCTCGACGGGGACGCCCCGCCGGCGCTGCGGGCCGCCCGCTTCCTGGCCGCCCTCAGCCTGGTGGCATTCGAGGCCCCCCGGGAGCAGCGGGGCGTGGTGGTCGTGACCTCGGCGGACTGGGACCCACCGGCCGGACTCCTCGACGCCGTCCTCTCCGGGCTGCGCTCCCACCCGGCGGTGTCCCCCCGCACCCTCGACGGATTCTTCGCCGACGTGGCCCCCGAGACCGCCGGGGCCGGGCCGCTGCTGCGGACCCCGGCGCCCGCCGGGCCGGTGTCGGGCGCAGCGCCCGATCCCGACGAGGTGGGCCGCCTGCGCCGCAAGCTCGCCGCCTTCGCCGAGGTGATCGGCGCCGACCGGTCACCCACCCGGGCCGTCGACAGCAACATCCTGCTGGCCGAAGCCGACGCCCTGCCCGGCGGCCGCCTGACCCCCGAGGCCTACCTGACCGCCGCCGGCGACGTCATCTCCCGGGTCACGGGCCGGGTCAAGGGCCCGGCCGGGCAGCGGGTGACCCTCACCGCCCGGCGGGCCACCATCCCCATCTCCCTGCTCAACGCCAACGACCGGCCCCTCCAGGTCCTGGTGCGCCTGGAGAGCGATCAGCTGCAGTTCCCGGACGGCGCCGAGCGCCTGGTGACGCTGCCGCCCCAGAACACCACGGAGCGCTTCGCCGTCGAGACCCGCTCGCCCGGCGCCTTCCCGCTCACCGTCATCATCACCTCCCCCGATGGCGACCTCCTGGTCAACCAGAGTGAGCTGACCATCCGCTCCACGGTGGTGAGCGGGGTGGGTGCCACGCTCACGGCCGGAGCGGGCGTCTTCCTTCTGGTGTGGTGGGGGAACAACCTGCGCCGCACCCGGCGCCGGCCCCGGCGCCCGACCCCGGCGGAGTGAGCACGACCGCAGAGCACGCCCGGGGAGGGGTGGTGCGGTCAAGCGCCCGGGTGGCCCTGGGGACGGCGCTGTCGCGCCTCACCGGGTTCGGGCGGCTGGCGGCCATGGCCTACGCCATCGGCTTCACCCGGCTGACCGACACCTACAACCTGGCCAACACCACGCCCAACATCGTCTACGAGCTGCTCCTGGGCGGCGTGCTGTCCGCCACCCTGGTCCCCGTCTTCGTCGACCACCGGGACCGGGACGACGACGAGGCCACCTCGGCGGTCATCACCGTGGCCACGGTGGTGCTGGTCGTCCTCACCGTCGTCGGGATCCTGGCCGCCCCGGCCATCGTCCGGCTCTACACCTTGCGGGTGGAGGGGGCGGCGGCCGCGGCCCAGCAGGAGGTGGCCACCGGCCTCCTGCGGCTGTTCATGCCCCAGATGTTGTTCTACGGCCTGGTGGCCATGGTCTCGGCGCTGCTCCACGCCCACCGGCGCTTCGCCGCCCCCGCCTTCGTGCCCGTCCTCAACAACCTGGTGGTGACGGCGGTCTTCCTCAGCCTGCCCACCCTGGTGGAGGGCACGCCCACCCTGGAGAAGGTGCGCGCCGACCCTGGCCTGGTGCTCCTGCTCGGCCTGGGCACCACGGCCGGCATCGCAGCCATGGCCCTGGCCCTGCTCCCCGCGGTGCGGCGGACCGGCGTCCGGCTCCGGCCCGTGTTCTCCTGGCACCACCCGGCGGTGCGCAAGGTGCTGGCCCTGTCGGGCTGGACGGCCGGCTATGTGGCCTCCAACCAGATGGCGCTGTGGGTCGTGCTCGTGCTGGCCAATGCCTTTGCCGGAGGGGTCTCGGCCTACCAGGGCGCCTTCGTCTTCTTCCAGCTGCCCCACGGGCTGGTGGCCGTCTCCCTCATGACCACCATCGCGCCCGACCTGGCCGGTTCCGCCGGCCGGGGGGACCTGGCCGCCTTCCGGGACCGGTTCGACCTCGGCATCCGCCTGATGGTGCTGGCCATCCTGCCCGCCGCCGCCGGCTACCTGGTGCTGTCCCGGCCCGTGGTGGGGTTCCTCCTCGAGCGGGGAGCACTGTCGGGGGCGTCGGCCCAGCTCACCGCCGACTGTCTGGCGCTGTTCGCGCTCGGCCTCGTGCCGTTCTCCGTGTATCTCTACGCCCTGCGCGGGTTCTACGCCCTCCACGACACCCGCACTCCCTTCCTGCTCAACGCCATGGAGAACGGCATCAACATCGCCCTCGCTCTCGTCCTCTCCCGGTGGCTGGATGTGCCCGGCCTGGCCCTGGCCTACGCCGGCGCCTACGCCGTGGCCGCCGTGGCCGCCGTGACCGTGCTCGGCCGGCGCACCGGCGGACGGCTGGGTGGGTCCGCCGCCGCCCTCCTCCGTCCGGTGGCGGCCGCCGCCGTCATGGCCGGGGCTGTCCGGGTGGTGACCGCCGCCCTCCCCGGCACGGCTCCCGACGTCGTGGTGGTGGCGGTGGGGATCGTGGTGGGCGCCGCCACCTATGCCGGTGCCCTGGCCGTTCTCGGGGTCACGGAAGCAGGTGAGCTGCTGGCCCGCATCCGGCGCCGTTCACGTTGACAACTGCGGAGTGCCCTGATACGAGGGTGGCTAGAAGGTAGCGTTGTGGCCACTGTGGAAACTCTGGCCCCCGATCGGGTCCTCGGAGGCCGCTACCGCCTCCGCCGGGAGCTGGCGCGCGGCGGCATGGCGACCGTGTGGGAGGCCGAGGACCGCGTCCTGACCCGCCGGGTGGCCATCAAGGTCCTCCATCCCCACCTGGCCGGTGACGACGGATCCCGGGTGCGGTTCCGGCGGGAGGCGGTGGCCGCCGCCGGGCTCGCCCACCCCCACATCGTGACCACCTACGACACGGGCCGTGACGCCGAGGTGGCTTACATCGTCATGGAGCTGGTGGAGGGCATCACCCTGGCCCGCCTGCTGCGGGCGGAGGGACCGCTGCCGGTGGCCAAGGCCCTCGACGTGGCCGCCCAGGTGGCCGACGCCCTGGCCTGCGCCCACGCCCACGGGGTCATCCACCGTGACGTGAAGCCGTCCAACATCCTGCTGCGGGCCGACGGCCACGTGAAAGTGGCCGACTTCGGGATCGCCAAGGCGGGCGCCAGCACCGACCTCACCCGCACCGGCGTGGTCATGGGGACGGCCAAGTACCTCTCACCGGAGCAGGTGAGCGGCGCCCCCGCCGACGCCGCCAGCGACATCTACGCGCTGGGCATCGTCCTCTACGAGATGCTGTGCGGCACACCGCCCTTCGTGGGCGACTGCGACCTCACCACGGCCCTGTCCCGCCTCACCGCCACCCCCGAGAGCCTGGCCGAGCGTCGTCCGGAGGTCCCGCCCAGCCTGGAGGCAGTGGTGCTCCGGGCCCTGGCCCGAGACCCCGCGGCCCGGTTCCGCTCCGCCGCCGAGATGCGCTCGAGCATCCTGGCCGTCGACCTCGACCAGTCGGAGGCGCTCACCCCACCGGCGGGTATCGCCATTCCCGTGGCTCCGGGCAGCCGTCCGTTCCCGGCCCGGGCGGCGACGGCCGCCGTGGCCGTGATCCTCCTGGTGCTGGCGGCCGTGCTCCTCACCGGGCAGCGGCCCACCGGCGACGGCCCCGGCAGCGAGCCGAGGGCCACCGCCCGGGGCACGATCGCCGCCGCCGGCGTGGGCTTCCTGGCCACCGCCTTCGACCCCGACGCCGACGGCGACGAGAACTCGGCCTCGGTGGGCAACGTCGCCGACGGGAACCCGGCCACGGTGTGGCGCACCGACCGCTACAACGCCAACTTCCCCAGCCTGAAACGGGGCGTGGGGGTCTACCTCGACCTCGGGCGCTCGAAGGCCGTCCGCTCCGTCACGGTGGAGTCGCCGCTGCCGGGAAGCTGGACGGGCCAGGTGTACGTGGCTGACCGGCCCTCTCCCGCCCTCGAGGGCTGGGGCAAGCCGGTGGCCACCGGATCCGGGCACTTCGAGGTGGGCGGGGCGGAAGGCCGCTACGTGCTGGTGTGGTTCACCTCCCTGGTGCCCGCCGAGGGCGGCTACCGTCTCGACGTGGCCGAGATCAAGGTCGACACGTAACCCTGAGCGGCGAAGGTTCAGAGCCCAGTGACCACACCCTGGCGGCCGCCGCCGGGGCGGGGGACAAGCGGGCGCTCGAGTTGCTCCTGGCCCGCCATTTCGACCGGGTCCACGCCATCTGCCGGCGCATCACCGGCCATCCCGAGGACGCCCTCGACGCCACCCAGGAGGCGCTGATCGCCATCTCCCGGGGGATCAGCCGCTACGACGCCCGGGCCGCCTTCACGACCTGGCTCTACCGGGTGGCCACCAACGCCGCCCTCGACGAGGTCCGGCGGCGCAAGCGGCGGCCCACCCCGGCCGACGTGGAGGCACTGGAGCCGGCGCCGGCGGGGGGTTCGGGCGGATCGGTGGAGTCGGCGGTGGCGGCCCGCATCGACGTCGACGCCGCCCTGGCCGCGCTGGCCCCCGAATTCCGGGCGGCGGTGATCCTGCGCGACCTGTGCGACCTGGACTACGCCGAGATCGCCGATGCCCTGGGAGTGCCCCTCGGGACCGTCCGCTCCCGGATCGCCCGGGGCCGGGCCGCGATTGCTGCGGGGCTCGGGGAACCGGACGAGCGTTCGGAGCGTCGAAGCAGATGACCATGGACACTTCCCACCTCGACGACGACTCCCTGTCGGCCGCCCTCGACGGCGCCCTGGACGACCCCGGCCGGAGCCACCTGGCCGGCTGCGCCACCTGCGCCGCCCGCCGCGACCAGCTCGCCGCCGCCCAGACGGCGCTGGTCGGCGCCCCGGTGGAGCCCGTCGACGAGCTCACCCGCCGGCGCATGATCGCCGTCGCCGTGGCCGAGGCGGGGCCGGCAGTGGTCCGCCCCCGGCCCTGGTACCAGAGCCCGGCCCTGGCCGGTGGGGTGGCCGCCGCCATCCTGGCCCTCTTCGCCGCCGTCCCCTTCGTCACCGGCAGCCGCTCCTCGAGCGGCGACGAGCAGGCCGCCACCATGGCGCTCGACGCCGCCGCCGGTGAGTTCCTGGGCGATCTCGGCGACCTCTCCGACCCTTCCGCCCTGCGGGGCCGGCTCGCCGCCAGCCGGTCGCTGCTGTCCGAGAACGCCGCCAAGAGCGCCGCGGGGGAGAGCGCCGACACCGGCGCCGCCAGCGGCGGGACGGCGGAGTCACCAGCGGCGGTCTCGTCCCCGGAGCCGGTTGCCGGCCGCCCCGAGGCGGCGCCGCCGGCCGCCCCTCTGCCCACGCCGGGCGGCGCCCCGGCGGACAGTTACGCCACCGACGAGGCCGACGCCGCCAACCGGCAGTCGGCCGACGGCCTGGACCGGGCCGTGGCCGACGCCTGCGCCCGCACCCTGGCCGGACAGCAGGCCCGGGGCGGCACCCTGGTGGCCGTCGCCACCGGGAGCTACCGGGGGTCGCCGGCGGTGGTCGCCGTGTTCGAGAACGGCGGCCGGACCACCGCCTACGTGGCCAGCCGCGACGGTTGCCGGGTCCTCACCGAGTACCCGGTCTGACCCGGCCGGCTAGACATCCCACGTCCCTATCTCGTCAAGCTGCTGCTTGCTGTCGGTGGGCCCAGGCGGTGTGCTCGTCGTAGGGAGTGCCGTGTCGGAGGCAGCCGTGGAGGATGCCGACGAGGCGGTTGCCGAGGGCCCGAAGTGCTTGGTGGTGTGTGTCTTTGGCAGTTCGGCGGGCGCCGTAGAAGGCCCGGGCTCCAGGGCTTTTCGTGAGGGCGCTGAGGCCCAGAGGTGGCAGGCGTCCGCCAGGTTCCGGTTGCGGGCGTAGCGGGCGAGGACGACCCGGCCGGAGGCTTTGGTGATGGGTGACGTGCCGGCGTAGTTCTTGCGAGACTTGGCGTCGGCATAGCGGTTCGGGTCGTCCCCGAACTCGCCGAGCACCCGGGCGCCCAGGATCATCCCAAGTCCTGGCAGGGAGCGGATGATCTTGGCGTCCGGGTGCTGCTCAAAACGGTCGCCCAGTTCAGATTCCAGGCGGCCGATCTGGTTGGTGAGCTCGACGACCACCGCCACCAGGGCCCGGGCCGAGGCTCCCATCGCATCGGCGACCGTGGTGGCTTCGAGCTGAGGCGTCCGCAGCGCCTGCTGGATCTCCATGGTGCGTTCCTCGACGCGGCGTTGACGGCCAGCCCGCCGCAACGCCGAGGCGATCTTCGACTGCGACAATCGCCGGCCGAGCGTCGGGGTCGGGGCGATCGCCAAGATCGCCAAGGCGTCCGCCGAGCCGAGCTCCTCGAAGGCGACCAGTGCCCCGGGATAGAACTCCCGAAGAGTCGACCGGAGCTGGTCAGCTGCCGCTGCCGACTCCACACCAGTCCCTGATGGGCTCTGGCCAGCACCTTCACCGCCTCGGCCAGGTCGCTGTCCCCGGCGACGGGCCGATGATTGTGCCGGTCGGTCCGGGCCAGGTCGGCCAGGACCTTGGCGTCCCCCGGATCCGATTTCGCTCCCGAAGTGGAGTAGCGCTCCCGGTAACGAGACGTCGACAACGGGTTCACGGCCAGAACCGTGTACCCCGCCGCCACCAACGACCCGACGAACAGACCCCGGTCGGTCTCGGTGGCCACCACCACCTCCGACGGCTCCTCGATGAAGGGCGTCACCAGCTCATGGAACCGGCGAACGCCCTCCACCCCCTCCGGCAGCCGCCCACCCGCCAGTTTCCGGCCCTGCTCGTCCTCGACGTACACATCGTGGTGGGCCTCGGCCCAGTCATGACCCACGAACACCATCGCCATCAGCGCCCTCCTCGTCGCACCGGCCACAACGAGCCCGAGGTGACCAGCAGCTCCCTAATGGTGCAGTGCTCGAGGCACGTCATCCCACCAGCCATCTGAGGTCGACCTCACCAGCCGGCAGGCGCACGATCTCGAGCCGTAGAGCTCAATGCCCCGGAGCTGCCCGTGCTGACCTGCCAGCCGGCTCGGAACCAGCCTCACCGACTCACGACGCGAGGTGGTCGATCCCATTAGGAGCGGGACGCCGCCTTGCGGGTGCTGAACACCCCGTAGACGGCCACGGCGGCGGCGGCGGCGATGGCCGCCCAGCCCTCGGCCGGCCAGGACACGCCCGCGGCCGTGTCCTCCTGCACCGCCATGACCTCGCCCCAGGCGGCCAGCGCCCCGGCCAGGACGGCCATCCACACCGGCGGCGCACCCTTCCAGATCCGGTTCACCACCCATGCGATCACGGCGCCAAGGCCGGCGCCGCCCAGGATGGGGAGCCACTGGATGCCGTCACCCTGGAACGGATACTCGCCCAGCACCAGGCCACCCAGCCAGGCCAGGCTCGCCGACAGGACGACCGAGAGCACGATCCGCAACGCCACGATCAGGGAGGTTAGTGGCCGTCAAGTAGGCTGCCCCGCCATGGCGTCTCCCACCCGCCCGGCCGGGGCGGTGTCGATTTCCGCCACCGATTCAGACTGGACCGAGCAGGTCGCCGACGCTATCGACAACGCCGTCTCGACCGTGCGGGACAAGACGGTGGTGCCGGCCCAGAAGCTCGTCCGGGCCGTGGTGGCCGGCCTGCTGGCCGGGGTCCTGGCCGGCGTGGCCGCCATCCTCCTGGCCATCGGCTCCTTCCGGGCCCTGTCCGTCTACCTGCCCGACGACGTGTGGGTCGCCTATCTGGTGGTGGGCGGAATCTTCACCGTCGCCGGCCTGTTCTGCTGGTCACGCCGCTGACCGAGGAGCGCATCCAGTTGGACGCCGTCCGCAACGTGATCGTCATCGGGTCCGGGCCAGCCGGGCTCACCGCCGCCGTGTACACGGCCCGGGCCAACCTGGCCCCCCTCGTCATCGAGGGTTTCCCGGGCGCCGGCGGCCAGCTCATGCTGACCACCGACGTGGAGAACTACCCCGGCTTCCCCGACGGGATCCTGGGCCCCGAGCTCATGGAGAAGTTCCGGTCCCAGGCCGCCCGGTTCGGGGCCGAGTACATCACCGCCAACGCCGACGAGGTCGACTTCTCGACGCGCCCCTTCCGGGTCCGGGCCGAGGGTCGGGACCACTACGGCCGGTCGATCATCATCTCCACCGGAGCCACCGCCCGCCTGCTCGGCCTCCCGGCCGAGTCGAAGCTGCTGGGCCACGGCCTGTCCACCTGTGCCACCTGCGACGGCTTCTTCTTCCGGGGGGCGGAGATTGCCGTGGTCGGAGGCGGGGACTCCGCCATCGAGGAGGCCACCTTCCTCACCCGCTTCGCCGACAAGGTCACGGTGGTGCACCGTCGCGACGAGTTGCGGGCGTCCAAGATCATGCAGGACCGGGCGTTCGCCAACGACAAGATCGAATTCGCCTGGAACAAGACGGTCGACGACATCCTGGGAGACGGGAAGGTCGAGGGGCTGCGCCTGCGCGACGTGCATTCCGGCGAGACCGAGGATCTGCCGGTGGGCGGCGTGTTCGTGGCCATCGGCCACGACCCCAACACCAAGCTGTTCACCGGCCAGGTCGAACTCGACCCCGCCGGGTACATCGTCACCCACGACGGGACCCGCACGTCGGTGGAGGGGGTCTTCGCCTGTGGCGACGTGCAGGACCACGTCTACCGCCAGGCCGTCACCGCCGCCGGCTCCGGATGCATGGCCGCCATCGACGCCGAGCGGTTCCTGGAGGCCGAAGCCGACCGGGCGTCGGTCTCCTAGGCGCTGTCGTCGTAGGGCGCCTCGATCCCCCGGCGCACACCTCGAACGATGGCCCGCCCGGCGTCCCCCGCCCGCCCCACCAGGCGGCGGACGGCGTCGGTGTCGTCGGCCTGAGCGGGCTGGCACACGACCGCGGGCATCCGGGTCTCCCGCAGCACGGCGTAGGTCCGGCCCCGGGGGTCCTCGGCCGCGCACCCCAGGGCGGACGCCAGCTCGGCCAGCACGGCACACGCCACCCGGAACCCAGCCTCGGACCGGAAGTCCCGGGTGGCGAAGTAGTCGCAGGTGCATCCGGGCATGTCCCCGAAGCGCAGACCGAAGAGGAGTTCGGCCTTGTAGGCGTTGGCCTCCGCCGCCACCACCGAGTCGTCCTGGCCCCCGCCGTCGACGAGGACGTCGGCGCCGGCGTCACCGAGCCCCTTCCCGACCAGCTCGCCGAGGGCGTCGAGGCCCGGCTCGACGGCCAGGTAGACCCGCCGGCCGGCCAGGTGCCGTACCTCGTCCCGCAGCGACTCCCGCTCCCGGACGGCGGCCACCGATCCTCCGGCGAAGCGGGACAGTCGCTCCAGGGCGGCAACG
>JBIOYN010000039.1:0-5718 GCA_044870155.1 Acidimicrobiia bacterium
GGGGATCCAGCAGATCGCGGTCGACGCGGCCAAGCTCTGCAAGAAGCTGGAACAGACCATGGGCGACTCGGTCATCCGCTACGAGTACTCGCCCGAGAGCTTCACGGGCACCGAGACCGACTACGCCATCGAGGTGTGCGCGGCGGTGACCGACGTCATCGAGCCCACCGACGCCAAGCCGGTCATCCTCAACCTGCCGGCCACGGTGGAGATGTACACGCCCAACATCTACGGCGACGTCATCGAGTACTTCCACCGCAACGTGCCCAACCGCCATCTGATCACGCTGTCGCTGCACCCCCACAACGACCGGGGCTGCGCCGTGGCCGCCGCCGAGTTCGGGGTCATGGCCGGCGCCGACCGGGTGGAGGGCACCCTGTTCGGCAACGGGGAGCGGACGGGCAACGTCGACGCCGTCACCCTGGCCATGAACCTGTTCTCCCAGGGCGTCGACCCCGAGCTCGACATCGGCGACATCGACGCCCTGCGCCGGGTGGCCGAGTACTGCAACCGCCTGCCCGTCCACCCCCGCCACCCCTACGTGGGCGACCTCGTCTACACCGCCTTCTCCGGAAGCCACCAGGACGCCATCAAGAAGGGCTTCGATGCCCTCGGGGCCGACTACGACGAATGGGGTGTTCCCTACCTCCCCATCGACCCCAAGCACGTCGGCCGCACCTACGAGGCCGTCATCCGGGTCAACTCCCAGTCGGGCAAGGGCGGCGTGGCCTACATCATGAAGGCCGAGCACGGTTTCGACCTTCCCCGCCGCCTCCAGATCGAGTTCTCCAAGACCATCCAGGGCATCACCGAGGACACCGGGACCGAGATCTCCCCGCTGGCCATGTGGGAGTCGTTCATCAGCGAGTACCTGCCGGAGAACCCGCCCGTCCAGCTTCTCACCCACGAGAGCACCACGGGCCCCGACGGCTCCCGGGTGGTGGCCCAGCTGCTGGTCGACGGCGAGCACCGGACCGTCTCGGGTCGGGGCAACGGTCCCATCGACGCCTTCGTGGCCGCCCTCCAGGCCGACCTCGGCGTCGATCTCGAGATCGTCGACTACTCCGAGCACGCCGTGGGGGCGGGCTCCAACGCCACCGCCGCCGCCTACGTCGAGACCCAGGCCGGCGAAGCCGGGGTCAAGTGGGGCGTCGGCACCCACGAGAACATCGAGACGGCGTCACTCCGGGCCATCGTCAGCGCCGTCAACCGCTGGCGGACGGTCGAGCAGGTGGTGGAACGCCACTACCCGTACTGAGGGCACGCCTAGACTCGACACCATGCTGCGAATCCTGCTGCGCCGTTCGCTGCGCCTGGGAATGCTGGGCGGCTTGGGCTATGGCCTGTACCGCACGTTGCGCTCCCGCTGGGGCGGTGACGCCTGGCAATCGGAACCGTGGGCGTCGACGGGGACGCCGGGCGCCACGGTGCCCTCGCCCTCGCCGGCCTCGGTGGGAGCCCCCGCCACCACGCCCGGGTCCGAGACGTCGGTCGGGCCCCGCGGGAACGGCGAGGCCGTGCCGCCCCAGATGCCGGACGACCCCGTGGAGGGCAACGGGCAGGCGGCGGGCGAGCCCGGGGCCCGGGGTGTCCCCGAAGAGGGGGCCGACCCCGCTCGCCCCCCGGCGCCGCCGGCCCGGGCCACCAAGGCCAGGACGGGCCCGGCCCGCAAGGCCCCCACGGGCAAGGCGGCTGAGCCCCCCGGCGAGCGGCTGTGGGTCCAGGCCAACGACGGGGTCTGCCCGCCCAGCCACCCGGTCAAGGCCAAGCTGTCGAGCAAGATCTTCCACCCGCCGGGCGCCCGCAACTACAACCGGACCCAGGCCGACCGCTGCTACCCCGACGAGGCCTCCGCCCAGGCCGACGGCCTGCGACCGGCCTTGCGGTAAGCCCGGTCTGGCAAGCTCGAGCCGTGCCCGACGCGGCTCGGCCCGCCATGCTCGAGGCGCCGCGCCGCCGCCGGAGCTTCCGGACTCGGGGTACGTCCAGGACGAGGTCTGGTCCGACCCGGTCGTGCGGGACTACTGCGGGCGGTTCGGCGTCGAACCCGAGCGAAGGCGGCTCACCGGGGTCGAAGGGCGCTGCTCAGTCGAGCTCGATGGCCTTGGCGTCGAGCAGGCCGTCCTGCGCCCGGAGGCTTTCGACCACCTCGGGACCGACGGGCGAGTCGGTCGACAGCACCATCACGGCGTGCTCGCCACCCGGGCCGCGGCCCAGCGCCATGTCGGCGATGTTGATCCCGGCGTCGCCCAGCGTCGTCCCCACCCGGCCGATCATGCCCGGACGGTCGTCGTTGCGGACCACCAGCATGTGGCGGGCCGGGGGCACGTCCACGCTGTGGTCGTCGATGCCGACGATGCGGGGCGACTCGTTCGGGCCCGCCAGGGTGCCGGCCACGTGCACGTCGCGCCCCCCGACCCGGCCCCGCAGGGAGATCAGGTTGACGAAGTCGCGGGCTGATGACGACTTCGTCTCCCGGTAGACCAGCCCCCGCTCCTCGGCCAGCTGGGGGGCGTTGACGAAGGTGACGGGCTCCTCCACCACCGGTGAGAACACGCCCTTCAGCACCGACAGGGTGAGGATGCGGCAGTCGTAGTCGGCCACCTGGCCCTCGTAGGAGACCTCCAGCGTCTCCACCACGCCCCCGGCCAGGGCGGTGAAGAGCTGGCCCAGGCGCTCACCCAGCGGCAGGAAGCGCCGGACCGTCTCCGACGCCTCCCCGGCGGCCACGTTCACGGCGTAGGGCACGAAGTCACCCCGCAGGGCGAGGATCACCTGCTCGGCGATGGTCTGGCCCGCCTTGTCCTGGGCCTCGACCGTGGAGGCCCCCAGATGCGGCGTCACCACCACGGTGTCGAGCTCGAAGAGGGCGCTCTTGGTCGTCGGCTCCTCGTCGAAGACGTCGAGGGCGGCTCCCGCCACCTGCCCCGACACCAGGGCGTCGTACAGGGCCTCCTCGTCGACGATCCCGCCCCGGGCGGTGTTGACGATGCGGATGCCGGGCTTGGCCCGGGCCAGGAGGTCACGGCCCACCAGGCCTTCGGTCTCGGGGGTCCGGGGCAGGTGGATGGTGAGGAAGTCGGCCTCGGCCGCCAGCTCCTCCACCGAGCTGACGAGCTCAACCCCCATCTGCCGGGCGCGGTCGGCACTCACGTAGGGGTCATGGGCCATGAGGTGCATCCCGAAGGCCAGCGCCCGCTGCGCCACCAGCCCCCCGACCCGGCCCAGGCCCAGGATGCCGAGGGTCTTCCCGTGCAGCTCGACGCCCTCCCAACGGGACCGCCGCCAGTTGCCGGCCTTGAGGTCGGCGTCGGCCTGGGGAACGTTGCGGGCCTGGGAGATGAGGATGGCGATGGTGTGCTCGGCGGCGGACAGGACGTTGCTCTGGGGGGCGTTGACCACCATGACCCCGCGCCGGGTGGCGGCGGCCACGTCCACGTTGTCCAGCCCGATCCCGGCCCGTCCCACCACCACCAGGTCTGTGCCGGCGTCGAGCACCGCCTCGTCGACCTTGGTGGCACTGCGGATGATGAGGGCCGAGGCCCCGACCACGGCCGACGTCAGCTCCTCGGCGGACAGGCCGGTCCGGACGTCGACGTCGAAGCCGGCGGCGGCCAGCGCCTCGAGGCCGATCGGGGCCAGGGGTTCGGTGACGAGCACTCTCGAAGCCACGAAACTCCAAGCTAGCGGCCGTGGCGACACGCCAGTGGCGCCGGAGATGGGGCAGGGGCCCCCGCCGACGCAGCGATGAGCCGCCAGGCGAAGAGCCATGAACACAGCAGTCCACCATTCACGGGGGGAGGCCGCATAGCCTGTGACCCCATGCGCGGGCGCCTGTGGATGGCAACGGTCCTGGCTGCCGTCTTCTCCGTCGTCCTCGTGCTCCCGATCACCGCCCCGCCCGCCGGCGCCGGGGTCATCCCGCCGGCCAAGGCCTGGATCCTGGTGGATGCCGACTCGGGGACCGTGCTCGCCGCCTCGGGCCACCACCAGGCCCTGCCCCCGGCCAGCACCACCAAGCTGATGACCGCCCTGGTGGCGGTGGAAAAGCTCCCCCAAGAGGCCGTGTTCACCGTCGACGACACCGCCGCCGCCCAGCCCGCCATGCGCATCGGCATGCAGCCGGGCCAGGGGTGGGCCCTCTCGCCCACCCTCCACTCCCTGCTCATGGTGTCGGCCAACGACGCCGCCTACGCCCTGGCCGAAGCCGCCTCGGGGAGCCTGGCCGGCTTCGCCGCCGACATGAACGCCGCCGCCGCCCGCTACGGCATGGTCGACAGCACGTTCAAAGATCCCGCCGGCTTCGACGACAGCGCCTCCTTCCAGGGGGGCAGCCGGGTGAGCGCCTACGACCTGGCCATCGCCGCCCGAAACGTCCTGGCCGTCCCCGAGCTGGTCGAGATCGCCGCCCTCCCCGAGTACGGGTTCCAGGGACCGTCGGGGCGCCAACACCGGCTCCTCAACCACAACAAGCTCCTGTGCCGCTACGCCGGAGCCATCGGGCTCAAGACCGGCTACACGCGTCAGGCGGGCCACACCTTCGTGGGGGCGGCGCGGCGCGACGGCCGCACCATGATCGCCGTCGTCCTCGACACCGACGACACCTACGGCAGTGCCGCCGCCCTCCTCGACCAGGGCTTCGCCACCGCCAAGGGCAGCCCCGGAACCGGTGAGCGCCTGCCCGAGCCGAGAGTCCGGCCCTTCCAGCCCGCCCTGGAGACCAAGCTCGTCCAGAGCACCGAAGCGCCGGTGGACCAGGGGGCGGGCGGCGGGCGGTGGCTCTCCCGCTTCACCGTGTTGCTGCTGGCGTCGACGGGTGGCGTCGTCGCCCTCCGGCGCCGGGCCGACCAGCGCCGGAGGGCGAGGGCGGCGCGACGCCGGGAACTGGCCGACGCCCGCCGCCGGGAGTACCAGCGGCTGTGCGACCCCGAGGGCTGGGATGCCGGCTGCCGGGTGGAGATTCCCCACAGCTACGAGCTGCTCTAGCGACAAAGGGTACGAAAGCTCAAGCCAACGTAAACCCTTGTCCCACCAGGGTTTTTGCGCTTCAGAGGGCGGGTACACCCCGGGCATCTGAATTCTGGGGCAGGGGACCGTCTCCCGCCCTCACCAAGGAGGTGGGAATCATGGGTATCGGCGTCAGCATCTTCCTTCTCGCTGTCGGCGCCATCCTCGCCTTCGCCGTCAATACCAGCGCCGAAGGTGTCAACCTCGACACCGTCGGCGTGATCTTGATGGTCGTCGGTGCGATTGGCCTGCTCTTCTCCATGCTGTTCTGGAGCAGCTGGGCGCCCTCTCGGAGAGAAGAGCGCGTCGTAACCCGGGAGCGGGAGGTCGTCTAAGTCCGCCGAAGGAAGACAACGAGGAAGACACACTGCATCACCGACACTGACGGACACTGAGGACACACACGCATCACGGGACAGTGAGGTAAGGGACAGGAGAGCCGGGACACCCCGAGGGGGATGTCCCGGCTCTTCGCGTCAGGAGTGGGCGGCGGCGCCGAATTCCGCCACGTTCACCCAGCTCATCCGTCCGTAGCCGCCGACCCACCGCACCGAGCGCACCTCAAGGCGCCAGAAGCCGAAGTCGCCGAAGTCGACGTAGCCGGCGGCGGCCGGGTTGGCGGCCAGGAAGATGTCCCGGACCGCCGCCCGTTCCTCGCCGGGGACGGGCAGCAGATCACCGACCAGCGTGGCCCGGCCGGCGTCGAGAGGA
>JBIOYN010000040.1:0-6142 GCA_044870155.1 Acidimicrobiia bacterium
TTCGCCAGCTTCGCCTGGTACTGGGTCCGCCAGATGATCCTGGCCGCCATCCCCCAGCACCGCAGCGGGTTCTGCCTCTCCTACGGGGTCGCCCGCCAGGTGTACCTCGTCCGCCAGAACCGGGCCCGGCTGGAGACGGAGCTGGGCCGGGAGGCGACGACCGCCGAGGTGGCGAAGGCGTGCAAGCTGAGCCCCGAGCGCGTGGTGCAGCTCGAGGCGCTGACCCAACCCCATCATGCCCTCGGCCACTCCGTCAGCTCGACCCTGGCCGATCCCGCAGAGGACCCGTGGCGCGTCACCGATGAGCGCTTCCTGATCGAGGCCGTCCATCAGCTGCTGGACGAGCTCCCGGCCCGGGAGCGGATCGTCATCCGGCGCCGCTACGGCGTGGACGCGATTCCCGAGCGCCTGAGCGACATCGCCCGGGATCTGGGCGTCAGCGCCAGCCGGGTCTGCCAGATCGAGAACGAGGCCATGCTGCGCCTGCGCCGGCTGGCCGCCGGCCGCCGGGAGCTGCTCCTGGCCGCCTGACACCGGTGGCGGGGGGAGCGGTCATCTGAGGGTCACCCGTCGATACCGGCCGCCGCCGGCCCGCTTGGCCCGGTACATGGCCCGGTCGGCCGCTTCGATCAGGGTCCGGGGGCGGCTCCGGCCCCCGACGCTGGAGGCGATGCCCACGCTGGCCGTGAGCTCGACCGTACGGCCGCCCTGCTCGATGGGGGTCGCCACCGCCTCGAGGAGGCGCGTGGGGATCTCGGAGGTGGCGGCCGGCGAGGGCAGCCCGTCGCAGAGGACCACGAACTCGTCGCCCCCGAGGCGGGCCACCGTGTCCGACGGCCGCACGGCGGCGGCCAGCCGCTGTGCCAGAAGGCGCAGGACGACGTCGCCGGTGCCGTGCCCCCACCGGTCGTTCACCTCTTTGAACCCGTCCACGTCGAGATACAGGATCGACACCCGGGTTCCCTGCCGCCGGGCGCGGGCGAGGGCCTGGATCGTCCGGTCGACGAGCAGCACCCGGTTGGGGAGACCGGTGAGGGGGTCGTGGACGGCGCGGCTGAACAGCTCGTCTTCCCGCCGGCGCCGCTCGGACTGGTCGGCCACGGTCACCATCACGAAGGTCCCACCTTCGAGCGGCAGGGGCGCCAGCCGGATGTCGACGGGAAACGTCGAGCCGTCCGCCCGGCGGCAGTGGGCTTCGAGCCCCTCCCCCATGGCCCGGGGCTGGGGCTGGCGCTGGTACCGGGTCCGGGACCCGAAGTGCACCAAGCGGAGGTGGTCGGGAACGAGGAGCTCCACGGCCCGCCCCCGGAGCTCCCCCGGCTGGTATCCGGTCATTACCGCCAGAGTCTGGTTGGCGTGGGCGATGATCCCGCCCGGACGGACGAGGAGGACGGCCCCGGGGATGGCGTCGAGGAGCCGTTCCCATCCCAGCACCGCGCCCAGGCCGTCCGGCTCGGACTCGGCCCGGACCGCCGACTCGATGCCGCTCACCACATCCAGGGCCTTCATCCCCCGGCGGACTCCCCGGGACCGCCCACTCCCATCTCCTCGTCCAGCAGCACGACGCTCGGCCCGTCGAGCCGCTTGGCCCGGTGCATGGCGGCATCGGCCTCGGCCCGGAGTGCCTCGGCACCGGTGGTGGCCCCGGCCATGGCCACCCCCACACTGGCGCTCACCGACACGTCGCAGGAGCTGAGGTGGAACGGCTCCTGGAAGGAGGCAGCCAGGCGGTCGGCCACGGCCTGGGCGTCGCCCGCGCCGCCGAGGTCCTCGCACACCACCATGAATTCGTCACCGCCCAGGCGGCCGAGCGTGTCGGACGGGCGCAGGGTCCCGAGCAACCGCTGGGAGACGGCCACCAGCAGCTCGTCGCCGGCCACCCGGCCCAGGGTGGCGTTGACCATGGTGAAGCCGTCGAGATCGACGAACAACAGCGCCACGTGCGTCCCCTGACGCCGGGACCGGGCCAGGGCCTGGTGCAGGTGGTCGTTGATCAGGGTCCGCAGGGGCAGGCCCGTGAGGGGATCGTGGACGGCGGCCCGGCGGCGATGCTCATCGTTGGCCAGACGGATCAAAGCGGCCGTCACGATCTCGGCGGCGGCGCGGACGAACCCCTTGTCCTCGACGCTGAAGCTGTGGCCCGCATGCAGTCGGACAGCCAGCGTTCCGAACGCCGGCGGACCCTCGAGGGGCACGACGAGCGACCCGTCCGGGGCTTCGGCCAGGGCGGCGGTGGCCGACACGGTCCCGGCTTCACCTCCTCCGGCCGAGGAGACGATCCTGGGTGCGGACGACGGCAGGCCGACGGCCGCCCGGACGTGGAGACCCCGCCCCCCCGGGAGGTACTCGCTCACCGCGCACGTCTCGGCGTCGAGGGCGCTGTGCACGAGGCGGGCGGCGGCTTCGAGCAGAGGGCCCGCTTCCACGCTGCGCAGGGCCAGCAGGGCGAGTTCGGAGAGCGCCGCATCCGGCCTGGTTCTCTGGACGCCCCCGCCCCGCTGACGCCGGGGAGTGGGCAGGGTGCTGGCGACGGCCACCCCGACGACGCCGGAGGCGCCGCCGGCCGGGTCGGGGACGGGGAAGAGATGCATCTGGCGGGAGTGGCGCTCCCCCACGAAGAGGCCAGTTGCCTCTTCGCCCCGGAGCGCCCGCCTGACCAGAGCCCCGATCAGCGGGTCCTCCTTCAACAGGCTGGGGAGCCGGCGCCCGATGGCGCCGGCCGTGATGCCCAGCACCTCGCCGGTCCGGCCCCACACGGCGACGAGCTTGCCCGCCCGATGGAGCGCGAAGACGGCCGGCACCTCGACCTGCTCGCCGGCGTCCGCCGCCATCCCGGCTTCGACGACGAGGGCCCAGGGCCGGCCGTCCTCCCCCGCCAGGCGGGTCACCCGGAGGGCGGGACCGTCCCCGTCGGCCGGGAGCCGGACGATGCCATGGCTGGTATCCCAGTCGGCCATCTCGTGACTTTCGAGGCCCAGGACGCCGGCCAGGCCGGCGGTCAGCACGGCGGCCCGCGATCGACCGAGCGCGGCGCAGAAGGCGCTGTCGGCCCACAGCATGCGCCCGTCCGGGCTGGCGAGGCCCGTTCCGTACAGGCCCGTGACCGGCAGCAGGTCAGGGGGACCGCCCATCTGATCTTGTCCCATGTTCCGGGATGATGCGGCCCCCAGCCGGACCCCCGCTGAAGCGAAGCTGAAGAAGTCCTGAGGGTTCCCGGCGCCGCGCCTCCCTTCCCGCACCTCAGGTGAGCTTCAGGATCCAGCCCCGGCCACTTCAGGCTGGGCACCGACCATGGCGGGAAATGAGCCAAGACGTACGGGTGCTGGGTCAGGAAGGCGTGATCGGGCGCGGCCTGGCCGATGTGGCCAGGCTCAGGGAGCGCAACCGGCAGCGTCGGATCCAGCGGTCAGTCGTGCTGCTCGGGCCGCTGGCCGTGTGGCTGTGGTGGCGCCAGCTGAGTGGCGACCCGGTCAGCCTGGCCTGGCCGTCCCTCTCACCGGCGTGGGCGGCCTTCGTTCCCCAGCTGATCATCGTGGCCCTGCTGGGGCTCGCCGTCCTGCTTCCGCTCATCGGGGCGGGGAGGTCACCCCATGTGCGCTTCCGTCCGAGCGAGATCGAGACCTCCTTCAACGACGTGGTCGGCATGGGGGTCGTGCTCGAGGAAGTGGTCCGCAGCCTCAACCTCTTCCTCGGCTTCCGGACGTTCCGGGAGAGCATGGGCGGCAACCCGCGCCGGGCCGTCCTCTTCGAGGGCCCCCCGGGGACGGGCAAGACGTACATGGCCAAGGCCCTGGCCAAGGAGGCCGGGGTGCCCTTCTTCTTCGTGTCCTCCTCCGCGTTCCAGTCCATGTATTACGGCCAGACCAACCGCAAGATCCGGTCGTTCTTCCGGGAGCTGCGGAGGGCGGCCCGGGCCGAAGGCGGCGCCGTCGGGTTCATCGAGGAGATCGACGCCATCGCCGCCGCCCGATCCGGGATGCGGTTCTCGTCGACGGCCGTGCATCCCGCCGGCGAGGTGCACGCCTCGGTGGGCCGGGAGGGGATCGCCGGCGTGGTGAACGAGCTGCTCATCCAGCTCCAGTCCTTCGACCATCCCACCCGGGGCGAGCGGTTCCGGGGGGTCCTGATCGACTGGCTCAACACCTGGCTGCCCGACCACCGCCAGCTGCGCAGGCCCCGGCCCAGCCCCGCCAACGTGCTCGTCATCGGGGCCACCAACCGGGCCGACGATCTCGACCCGGCGCTGCTGCGTCCCGGCCGGTTCGACCGCTCCATCCACTTCGACCTCCCCAGCCGCTCCGGGCGCCGGGAGATCATCGACTACTACCTCGATCGCAAGGCCCACACGGCCGAGCTCGACGCCGACGACCGCCGGGACGCCCTGGCCGCCATGACGTCGGGCTACTCGCCGGTCATGATCGAGCACCTCTTCGACGAGGCCCTGGTGTGGGCCCTGCGCGACGGCCGGGCCGCCATGAGCTGGGCGGACGTGACCCAGGCCAAGATGACCGAGGAGGTCGGTCTGAAGCAGCCGGTGGAGTACACCGACGAGGAACGGCGCCGGATCGCCACCCACGAGTCGGGCCATGCCCTCGCCGCCCACCTGCTCGCCCCCGAGCGCAAGCTCGACGTGCTCTCCATCATCAAGCGCCGGGATTCCCTCGGGCTCCTGGCCCACTCCGACGGCGACGAGCACTTCACCAGGAGCGCCCCCGAGCTGCGGGCCCTGGTGGCGGTGGCCATGGGCGGCATCGTGGCCGAGGAGGCGCGCTTCGGGGAGGCTTCCACCGGTCCCGCCGCCGACCTGGCCTACGCCACCCAGCTGGCCGCCCAGATGGTGGGCGCCTTCGGGATGGCAGGCAGCCTGGTGTCCTACCAGGCCATGGAGAGCGGCCCCCTGGACACCGGCCTGGTGGGCAAGGTGCTGGCCAACGACCGGGCGGCCAGGGCCGTGGAGGCGCTGCTCCAATCGGCCAAGGAACGGGCCCGGCTCCTCGTCGAGGACCAACCCCACCTGCTCGACGCCCTCATCGACGCCCTGATGGAGCGCGACGAGCTCGTGGGCCAGGAGATCACCGACGTCCTCGCCGCCGCCGGCAGCCGTTCGAAGGATCATCGTCAGCTGGACCTGCGCGGCCGGGCCGCAGGGAGGTCACTGCTCTGATGGCGGAACACAGCGTTCACCCCTCGCTCCTGTTGATCCGCTACACCGTTGATGTCCACCTCCGGGAGCCGGTGGCCGACGACGAGCTCGACGACGTGATCGAGCGGGTCGATGACGCCCTCTACGACGGCCTGTTCCGCCTCGCCCAGCAGCTCGAGGAGCAGTTCGGGGTCATGGTGGTCGCCGTCGACGAGGACGGAGGGCGCTGGCTGTCGGGAGGCATCGCCTCGGGCGCAACTCCGGCTGCCGGCGAGGTGCGCCTGCCCGAGGCGTCCGAGCCCGGCATCGTCGACGCTTAACCTCCCGTTACATCTGCTTCCCCACGGGCGGGCGGCTTTGTCCGCTGCGTCCTCCCCCGTCGAGGGTATTTCCTCCGGGGACCGCCGCCCGTCCTCAAGCGTGCCGGCGCACCCTGCCGACACGACCGCCGTAGCAAGACACTGCTGCGGACACGCCCGATAAAGGCACACCCGTCGTGAGGCGGGGTCGCAAAGCCAGGGAGCTCCCGCCGGAGCCCGCCCGGTTGCCGAAGGCCGTAACCCGGGTTTGTTCGCACCGACCCGGGAGGTCCCACGTTGTCCGCCATCCGCCCTCCGATCAGCCGCCGGCGCCTCAGCCTGTCGGTGGTCGCCTTCCTGGTTGGCGCCCTCGCCGTCCAGGCGCTGCCCGCCGCCGTCCAGGCGGCCTCGTCGACGTTCAATCCTGTGGCCGACACCTACACGCGTTCGGACCAGCCCGACGCCAACTTCGGGACGGCCGTCCGCATCTCGGCGCAGAACCCGAGCAGCCAGATCCGGCGCTCCTACCTGCGGTTCAACGTGGTGGTGCCGACCGGCTCGGTGATCAGCAAGGCGACCCTGCGGCTGTATGCCGAAGAGGCCGGCACCAGCACCGGCGTCGACCTGCGGGGCGTGACCGACACCACCTGGGGGGAGTCCTCCCTCACGTACCGCAACGCTCCGGCGGCCAGCTCGACGG
>JBIOYN010000041.1:0-5140 GCA_044870155.1 Acidimicrobiia bacterium
CCGAGTTCGTTGAGGCGGTCGGGGCGGGTGAAGTCGGCCAGGGATCGTTCTCCCATCAGGGGTCCGAGGGGGGTGCGCACTGCGGCCGCTAGGCCGACGATGGCCAGCGCGGGGTCGCCGATGTCGACTTGGCGGCGGGCGGCTTCGGTTGCGACTGCGGCGGCCAAAGTCCCGTCGAGATCGTCGGCGGCGAAGTCGATGCACTCCAGGACCCGGTGGACGAAGGTGCCGACGTCTACGCCGCCGGGCATCCCGGCAAGCAGGGACGGAACGGCTCGCAGCCGGGTCTCTTCGGCCGGCGAAGCGTCGGCCTCGGCTATGACAAGTGTGGGGACGGCCTCGGCGAGAGCCGGCTCGTCGATCGTCACCGTCTCCTCGGGTTCGCTGCCCACTCTGGGCTCATGACCGCCGGCGGTGATGGCGCTGTACGACGTGCGGCGCCAGTGGGGGTCGAGGACACGGGCGAACACGCCGGCGGCCAGATCGGTCGACGTCGCCGTCGGCCCGGCCCACGGGAGACCGCCGCCGGGGCCGGCGCGTTCCACGCTCACGCAGCCCTTGGCCAGCAATGCCAGCTCCTCGAAGCGGGCGGCGACGACATCGTCGCCAGGCACCTTGGCACCGTTGGGAGCCACGGTCCCGTCGGGGCCTCGGGCGAAGAGCAGGCGGCCGAGTGGGGAGTGGCGGCTGTCGGAGGAACCGGCCCACCACACCACGGCCTGATGCTGGGCCCGGGTGAGGGCCACATACATCAGGCGGAGGTCCTCGGCTCGCTGCTCGGTCCGGTACAGGTCGAAGTGGTGTTCGTAACCCGCCCCTTTGGGGTCGCCGACGTAGATGGTGCGGCGGTCACCATTGGCGGCGTCGTGGTAGATGGGGGCGGCGTCTTTGGGAATGAAGCTCGGGTCCCACAGGTAGGGGAAGTAGACGACGGGGAACTCGAGGCCCTTGGAGCGGTGGATGGTGAGGACCTGGACCGCCTCGGCGTCCGATTCGAGGCGGCGGCTGCGTTCCTCGTTGTCGGTGTCGGCGGCCGCTTCGGCCACCCGCTGGCGCAGCCAGGTGGTCAGCGCCGTGACGCCGAGCTGGTCGGCGGCGGCTTCGGCGTGGAGGAGCTGGCCGATGTGGCGCAGGTCGGTCAGCACCCTTTCCCCGTCGGGCTGAGCCAGGACACGGCGGGGGAGGCTTTCGGTGTGGGTGATCGTCTCTAACAGGGAGGCCACGCCCCGGCGGCGGAGCACGCCGGCCCAGCGGTGGAGGCGGGCGTGGACGTTCTCCCAGTCGGGGTCGGCGGCGGACGCGACCTGGGCGGCGGTCCAGCCGAAGAACGGCGTGAGAGCGGCGGAGCGGGCCCGACCGGGGGAGGTGGGGCGCTCGAGGGCTTCGAGGAGGCGCAGCCATTCGCGGGCCACGGGGGCGCCGAACACGCTGCCCGCCCCGTTGATGACGGCGGGGACGTCCATGGCGTCGAGGGCGTCGCGCACCAGGGCGGCGTGGCGGTTGGTGCGGACGAGCACCGCGATGTGCCCCGGAGCGATCCCTTCCCGACCGAGGGGGGTGCCGTCGGTGCGGCGGCGGTCGATCTCGGCCTTCGAAGACAACAACGCGACGACGTCGGCGGCCAAGTCCCGGGCGATGAGCTCCCGGGCGGGGCTGGCGGCGGCGAAGCCGGTGGGGGTGAGGCGCACGTCGAGGGCGGGATCGTCGCGGTGGACGACTCGCAGACGCAGGGGGGCGTCGCACGGCGCCCCGAAGAGGCGGGGCGCCTGGTTGGCGTCGGCGGCGCGCACCGGGCGGTAGGCGATGCCCTCGTGGCCGAAGCGGGCGCCGGAAAAGACGGTGTCGTAGGCGTCGATCAGGCCCTGGTCGGAGCGCCAGTTGACCGACAGGGTGGCCTGGCGGGTGGCGGAGCGGGCGGCGTCGAGGTAGGCGTAGACGTCGGCACCCCTAAAGGCGTAGATGGCCTGCTTGGGGTCGCCGATGAGGACCAGGGTGGCGTCGGTGGCCCCGTCGCCGGCGGGCCCGAAGGCCCGGCGCATGATCTCCCACTGCACCGGGTCGGTGTCCTGGAACTCGTCCACCAGGGCCACCCGGTAGCGCTCCCGCAGGCGCCGGCAGGCGGCGGCGCCGGCCTCGCCGTTGGCCAGGGTGTCGCGCAGGCGGGAGAGGAGGTCGTCGTAGGTGAGGAGGGCGGCCCGGCGCTTGCGGGCGTCGACCTCGGCCCGGACCCGCTCGGCCAGGCTGACCCGGAGGCGCTCGTCGGGGTCGGTGGCGCCCGCCGGTTCGATGGGGGACCAGAAGTTCTTGACCGCGATCTTGCCGATCTCGAGCGCCGCCTTGCGGTTGAAGGCGAGGGGGAAGCCGGGGCGGTGGAACTTGCGCACGTAGAGGTCGTCGACCACCTCGGCCACCAGGTCGTCGACGACCTCGACGAAGGTGGCGTCGCGCTCCACGTCGCCGGCCACGCCCAAACCTTCGAGGACGTGCTGGCAGAACCCGTGGGTGGTGACGATGGTGGCGGCGTCGAAGCCGGCCAGGGCTTCGGCCAGGCGCCGGCGCCGGAGTTCGACGTCGTCGCTGGTGCCTTTGGCCAGCAGGCACAGGACGGTGTCGTCGGCGGGGGGTGCGACGCCGCGCAGGGCCCGGTCGAGGCCGGCTTCGGCGCTGACCAGGCGCTGGCGGACCCGGTCGCGCAGCTCGCCCGTCGCCATGCGGGTGAAGGTGACGATGAGCAGCTGGTGGAGCGGGGTGCCGTCGGCCACGTAGCGGGCGGCCAGGGCGGCGATGGTGAACGTCTTGCCCGTGCCGGCAGAGGCTTCGAGGACGGTGACGCCGGTGCGGAGGGGGCCGCAGACGTCGAAGGGCTGGGGTTCGCCGGACACGCGGGCGGTGGCCGGGTCGGGTTCGATGCCCGGGAGGGGGAGGGACGGCGACGTCACCGGGCTCCGGCCCGAACAGAGAGGCTCAGTGTCTGGTTCGTGGCGTCAGCGGACGGGCCGGTCAGCGTCAGTCGACGAAGGCTGCTCCCTTGACGGCGTCCAGCCGCCGCCAGTCGTCCCCGGGATTCACGTTGCCCAGTTCCTCGGTGCACTCGGCATCGTGGAACAGGTAGCCCATCGACTGCGTGCCGTTGTGGCCATAGGACGCCTCGACCTCCAGCGGGACGCAGGTGTCCGAAGGCGGGTCGACGAGTTCTCTGCAGTCGTTGTCGCAGTAGCGAAACCTGCCCGTCGCCGCTGGGGCGTGAGAGGGCAGGAGCGTCAGGGCCGACGCCAGAGCCAGGATGGTCGTGAGGGGTCTCGGTACTCGGCGCATGGGCACCTCCTCGTGCGGTGCGCGTCCTGGGCCGATGCCCCGGGGGCGGGCCCCAGATCATCGGTCCTCCAGGCCTTCGCTGTCGAGGAGCCCGTCCCACAGCCGGCGGGCATAGCGGCCGAAGCGGGTGGTCTCGGCCGGGTCCCAGCCGGCGGCGGAATCGGCTTCGTCGGGCGCCGGCTGGGCCTGGAGCAGGTCGGCCATCGTCACCTGGCCGCCGTGGACGAGGAGGTGCTCGAGGTCGCGGTCCTCGTTGTCGCGTTCCTCATAGGTCGACTCCCAGGCCTTGGCCGCCGCCTCTTCGGGCGTGGCCTTGCGCTTGTCGGTGGTGCGGGCGGCCCGGGCCCAGGCGGCGGAGGTCTCACAGGCCAGGGGGAGGGGCGCGGCCAGGCCCCGGTCGTAGAGGTCGACGAGGACGCCGAGGCGCTGGAGGGCGGCCTGGCGGCGGGCGTCGGGCGAGCCGGGGAGGGCGGTCAGGCGGGCCACCGTCACCTTGGTGCGGGGCCGGCCGTCGCTGCGCCGGCGGCCCACGGTGACGGCCTCGACGGCCAGGTCGGGGTAGGTGGCGGTCAGCGCCAGGTGGCGGACCCAGGCGGCCAGGCGGTGCTTGGCGCCCACCTTGGAGTAGTTGACGGTTCTGAGGAGGAGGCCTTCGTGGGGGCGGCCGGCGGCCAGGTCGGCGGGGAGCTTGGCCACGTCGGGGACGGTGCCGATGAGGGACCGGCCGTCGGGCAGGCGGACGTCCACCTCCACCGGGCCCGGTTCCCCCACCCCGCCGGCCACGTCGGTGACGGCGGCCACCAGCTCCTCGATGGTGGTGCCCAGCTGGTCGAGGAGGGGCTGGGCGATCTCCCCAGGCGGGAGCGTGCCCCGGGCCTTCTCGGCGGCGACGCACAGCTGGGGGTCGACGCCGGCCAGGCGGGCCTGGAGGAGGCGGGTGCCGACGTCCCATTGCTCGAGGGGGTCGAGCTGGACGGGGAGGGCGTCGGCCACGTCGTCCTCGTCCCGGTAGAGGGCGACGCCGAGGCGCTGGCGCAGGAAGGCCTTGACCGGGTGCTGGACGAAGCGGACCAGCTCGGCGACTTCGACGGGGTCGGGCCGCTCGAGGGGGAGGGGGCCGGGCAGGAAGGGTTGGGGGGCGTCGTGGCGCTGGCGCTGGTCGGTGGCCAGGGCCCGGGCGCCGTCGAGGGCGACGGGGTCGAAGCTCCAGGGCCGCTCGCCCACGATGGCGTCGGGGCCGGCGGTGAAGTTGCGGGGGTCGAAGGGCTGGAGGGGGTGCTGGACGACGACCCGCTCCCGGGCCGGGACTCCGTCGCCGCCGGGGGTGCGGACGGTCCGGTCGATGACGTCGAGGAGCTCACCCACGGGGACGGCCGGGGGCCGCTCGGTGTTGGTGCGCTCGTCCCGGCCGGTGTAGGTGACGACGAGGTGGTCGGTGGCGGCCAGGAGGGCGTCGAGGAGGAGCTGGCGGTCCTCGGCCCGGGCGTCGCGGTCACCGACGTGGGGGTCGGCCAGGATGAGGTCGTCACCGTCGAGGGCGGTGCGCCGGGGGAAGGTCCCGTCGTCGAGGCCGAGGAGGCACACCACCCGGTGCGGCACCGAGCGCATGGGCACCAGGGTGCACACCGTCATGTGGCCGGTGCGGAAGTTGGCCCGGGTGGGCCGGCCCTGGAGCCGGTCGGCCAGGAGGTCGCGGATCTCGGGGAGGGTGAGGGGGGCGGCGGAGGGCGGTGCGTCCCAGAGTCTTCCCGTGGCGAACTCCTCGCTGCGGGGCGGGCTCGCGCCAGAGCTGCCGGGGGACCCGGCGTTTCCTGCTGCGACATCC
>JBIOYN010000042.1:0-20560 GCA_044870155.1 Acidimicrobiia bacterium
GTTCCAGATGGCGGGCACGGGCACGTTCTCCGAGTACATCGTCATGCCCGCCATCGGAGTGGTGAGGATCGATCCCGACGTCGACCTGCGGGTGGGCGCCCTCATCGGCTGTGGCGTCCTCACCGGCGTCGGTGCCGCCCTCAACACCGCCCGCATCGCCGAGGGCGACACGGTGGCGGTGATCGGCTGCGGCGGCGTCGGCCTCAACGTGATCCAGGGGGCCCGGGTGGCCGGGGCCGCCGAGGTCATCGCCGTCGACACCGCCCCCGGCAAGCTCGACATGGCCAAGACCTTCGGGGCCACGGCCAGCGTGGACGCCGCCACCACCAACGCCGTGAGCGGTGTGATGGATGCCACCGGCCAGCGGGGGGCCGACGTGGTCTTCGAGGTCGTGGGGTCGGGGCCGACCATCGAACAGGCCATCACCATGACCCGCCGGGGGGGTCAGACCGTCCTGGTCGGGGTCCCCCGCATGGATGTAATGGTCAATGTCCCCGCCTTCATCGGGATGCTGGTGGCGGAAAAGACGATCTCCGGATGCTGGTACGGCTCGTCGGATGTGGCGAGAGACGTCCCCCGGATCATCGGTCTGTGGCGGGAGGGGCGCCTGCGACTGGAGGAGCTCATCAGTCGCGAGATCTCTCTCGAGGGCGTTGAGGAGGCCTTCTCCGCCATGAGCAGTGGCGAAGTCGCCCGGTCAGTGATCGTCTACTGACGCTCCCCGCGTTCATCGCGGGCCCCTTTCTTGACGTTGCGTTGGAACTTCTGCTTGCAGTGACGCCTGTGTTGATCTAGTTTTTTGAATTGGTCGATTTCTTCCATTATGTCACTGCACTTATTGTTAATTACTGTTCTCGGTTGTTAACCGATGTAGCCCAAACGAAAGGACAATCGACCTATGAGGGCCAAAGTTGCAGTTGTTGTTCTTGTTGCATTTGGGCTCCTTGGGGCAGTCGGGACGGCGCAAGCTGCCGACCACCCCCAGGTGGCTAACGATGCCATCGTGCTGACGGACACCGGGAACATGATCTCCAGC
Source organism: Acidimicrobiia bacterium (assembly GCA_044870155.1). GTDB lineage: Bacteria > Actinomycetota > Acidimicrobiia > IMCC26256 > BP-133 > CAWBJP01. Next base: position 1,037 of record JBIOYN010000042.1, read on the forward strand.
CCGGTCGTCCCGATGGACCGGGGCGACGACGAATCCGACTCCTCCGATGATGGTTCTGAATGCATCGCCGAGGACGAGGTCCTGGTCGGACCGGTCTGCGTGGACGCTGACATCATCACCGTCGAGCTCGAAGATATTCTGACCACCTAATCAACAAAGTCCCCACCCGTGGCTGCGGGAACACCCGCCCCGCCAGCCACAAGGGGCTGTCTGAGGGAGGCACCTGCTGAGCCGCTCACAGCCAACCCAACAGGGAGGGAGCATGACACCCGTCCGAACCCCCGGGCCCCGCCGGTCCGGGGGTTCGCGCGCCCGGAGCGCGCGACTCATCCTGACGCTGGGGTTCCTGCTGGCACCGTCGATTCCCGCCGGTGCCAACACCGACGGCGTCACCACGCCCCTGCACCCGGCGTCGCGCCGGGCCACCAAGAGCTTCAGCTTCCGGCCCTGGTTCAGCGCCGACGGCCGCTTCGTGGCCTTCGACTCCGACTCCCCCGCCCTGGTGCCCGGCGATACCAACGGGGTGCGCGATGTCTTCGTGCACGACCGGGCCACGGGCACCACCGAGCGGGTGAGCGTCGCCACCGACGGCATGGAGGCCGACGGCCAGAGCCAGCGCCCCACCCTCTCGGCCGACGGCCGCTTCGTGGCCTTCTGGTCCGAGGCCACCAACCTCGTGCCCCGCGACGGCAACGATGTGGCCGACGTGTTCCTGTACGACCGCGTCGACAGGGTCGCCCGCCGGGTCAGCGTCGGTCCCGGCGGGATCGAGGCCAAGGGCGAGAGCCTGCGCCCGGTGATCAGCGCCGACGGCACGGTGGTGGCCTACGAGTCGGCCGCCCGCAACCTCATCGCCAAGGACGTGCTGGGGCGCTCCACGGACACCAACCAGGCCCGGGACGTCTTCGTCTACGACCTGGCCACCGAGGAGACCACGAGGGTGAGCGTCGCCTCCGACGGCGCCCAGGGAGCGGGCGAGAGCCTGCGCCCGTCCATCAGCGGCGACGGTCGCTGGGTCGCCTTCCAGTCCGAGGTGGTCTTCGACGCCTCGGACACCAACAAGTCCCGCGACGTCTACCTGCACGACCGGGAGAGCGGCACCACCACCCGGGTGAGCCTCTCCGACTCCGAGGCCGAAGGTGACGGGGGCAGCTTCAGCCCGTCGCTGTCGGCCGACGGGCGCTCCGTGGCCTTCTGGTCCAACGCCTCCAACCTGGTGGAGGGGGACACCAACGGCACGAGCGACGTCTTCGTGCGCGACGTGACCGAGGGCACCACCGTCAGGGCCAGCGTCGACACCACCGGAGAGGAGGGTAACGACGACAGCTCGGACCCCTCCATCTCGCCCGACGGCCGTTTCGTGGCCTACTGGTCGGCGGCGGGCAACCTGGTGTCCGGCGACACCAACGGCATGCGGGACGTGTTCCTCCACGACCTGACCACCGGTGAGACGACCCGGGCCAGCGTGGCCTCCGACGGCGCCCAGGCCGACGCCGACTGCTACGCCCCCAACGTGGGCAGCGGCGGCGACGTGGTGGCCTTCGACTCGGAGGCTTCCACCTTGGTGGCGGGCGACAGCAACCCGGGGAGCGACATCTTCCTGCATTCCTCTTAGATCACTAACCTGGCTGCCGTGCCTGCCGGCGACCCCGTCCAATTCATCCCACCCGACGATCGGGTGTCCCAGCCCACGCCCGGCGGCGGGATGGTGCGCGAGCAGGCCGTGTCCACCCCCTCCATGTGGGCCGGCCTCGCCCGCACGCTCCCGGGGTCCGACTCGGGCTGGCACCACCACGGCGAGTACGAGTCGACCATCTACGTGGTCTCGGGCCGGATTCAGATGGAGTCGGGACCGGGCGGGAGCTGCGTGATGGAGGCGGGCCCGGGCGACTTCCTCTACGTCCCGCCGGGGGCCATCCACCGGGAGATCAACGCCACGGACGCCGAGAACCAGCTGGTGGTGGTCCGGGGCGGCTCCGGGCCGCCGGTCATCAACGTGGACGGGCCCGCCCCCGCGTCGTAGGGCAGGCGTTCACTCCTCGGGCGGCGCCTCTTCCCCGGCGTCGTCCGTGCTCCGGCGGGGCTTCTGCTGCCAGGCCGAGAAGCTCTCGAACATGGCCCGGAAGAGGGTGGCCGCCTCCTCGGGCAGCTCCGACAGTGCGTCCTCCATGTCCCCGTCGGCGTCATCATCGTCGGGCCCGGCACCACTGGTCGGTGGCGGGCCCTGGAGCATCTCGGCCAGCCGCTCCATGATCTCCCGGCGCCGGTCGTCGTCCACGCTCATGGGCGCCTGTATACCGCGCCCGGGCGGCTCAGGTGCGGGGGCGTTGCCGGAGCGCTTCCACCACCAGCGCCAGGGCGACGGCCACGACCACGGCCGCAGCCATGGTGCCGAGCACGCCCTGCACCAGCACCCGCCGGGGGCCGGCACCGGCTTCCAGCGCCCGGGACACGCCCGCCAGCCCCCCGGAGGCGACCGCCATGCCGGCGGCGGCCAGGGCGCCGTAGCGCACGCGCGTGGGCAGGCCGGGCCCGGCCGGCGCCCGCACGCGGTTCTGGCCGGCGCCGCCACCGTCGGCCGCGGCCCGGACCGAGCGGGCCGCCCAGCGCCGGTAGGACACGACCAGGACGGCCATGCCCAGCAGGCCGCTGGAGTACTGCAGCACGTTGTACACGTGGAGGTGGCCGATCCCGATCTCGGCGGTGAGGAAGTCGAGGTGCGTGACCACGAGCCCGGTGCGGTGGGTGAAGGCGTCCCAGGCCAGATGGCTCCAGGCGCCGAGCAGCACCGAACCGCAGATGGTGACGAACCGGTTGGCGGGGGTCCAGGGGAAGGGTCGGGAGGCGGCGGCCAGGAGGTGCCCGGCCCGCCCCGGCCACAGCGAGGCCAGCGGGCGCTTCACCAGGCCGTGCCACAGGAGGAGGACGGCCAGCGAGGCGGGCAGGCACATGAGCACCAGGCCGGGAAGGGTGTGGCCGACGGTGCGCGTCGTCCGCAGGTGCACCAGGTACTCGAAGTCGGGAGCCATCGAGCCCACCACCACGGCCGAGAGCACCAGGCGCCGGCCCGTCAGCCGCCACAGGGGCGGGCCGGCGGCGGCATGGGCCAAGGTGAAGGGCACGGTGGCCATTGTTCGGTATCCCGGCGCTCTTGTCCTGCCGCCCGCCCGGGGTTCGGGGTGTCCCCGATGGCATTACCGTCTGCGGGCGTGATCGACAGCTTCAGGTTCCTGCCCCGCAGCTTCGTCCCCCTGTACGAGAACCCCACGCCCGTCCCGGGCGAGGAGGCGGAGGTGTGGGCGCCCCTCCCCCGCCGGTTGGCCGAGGCCCGGATCGCCCTGGTCACCTCGGCGGGCCTGTACCTGGAGGGCACCCAGGAGCCCTTCGACGCCGACCGGGAGCGGCGGGAGCCCACGTGGGGTGACCCCACCCACCGGGTGTTGCCCGCCTCGCTGGCGGGGCAGCGCCTGGGCATGACCCACCTCCACGTGAACCCCGACGACGTCCTCGCCGACCCCGAGATCGCCCTGCCCCTCGAAGCGCTCGCCGGCCTGGTGGCCGAGGGCCGGGTCGGGGCCGTGGCCCCGTCGCACTACTCCGTCATGGGGTTCCAGGAGGCGGGCCTGGCCGTGTGGCGGGAGGAGACGGCGCCGGCCATCGTCGCCCGGCTCACCGACGAGGCCGTCGACGGGGTGATCCTGGCGCCCGTCTGACCCGACTGCTGCCGCAACGTGCCCGTGCTGGCACGCCGGATCGAGGACGCCGGGATCGCCACCGTGACCGTGACGATGATGCCGGCGGTGGCCAGCGGTCTGCACACGCCACGGGTGGTGGGAGTGGAGTTCCCCTTCGGCCACCCCTTCGGCATGCCCGGGGACCGGCGCATGCAGCGCATCGTGCTGGAGACGGCGCTGGCCGTCCTGGCCGGCGCCGACCGCCCCGGAACCCGGGTCGACGTGGACCTGGTCTGGCCCCAGCCCCGGTCCGAGGCCTACAAGGCCTGGCAGCCCAAGGAGGCGAGCCCCATCGTGGCCATGATGCTGTCGGCCATGAAGCAGGACTCCTGAGCCGGACCGCGAGACCTGGAGGTGTCCCCGTGCCCGTCATCCAGTGCGACATCCGTGAGGGTCGCACCCCCGAGCAGAAGCAGGCCATGGCCGAAGCCATCACCCGGGTGGTCCACGAGACCATCGGCGCGCCCGTCGACTACATCTACGTGCTCATCCGGGAGACGCCCGGTGCGCACCATGTGAAGGCGGGGAAGGCCCTGCCCGACTACGCCCCCGCCTGACGGACGCCGGGCGTCCGCTGGCCTGTGCCTCAGTCGACGAGAGCGCCCGCTTCCGTCCAGGCCGACTCCAGGCGGTCGAGGCGCTCGGTGGCGCTGCGCCGCAGCCGGTCGGCCACCCCGGCCACCAGAGCGTTGACCAGGGCCAGCATCCCGACGTGGCTGTCGAAGGGGCCGGCGCCGGTGGCGGCCACGGTGAAGGCCAGGGCGGCGGTGCCCGCCAACGGTGAGAGGCGGTCGTCGGTGAGGGCCAGCACCGCGGCCCCGCCGGCGGCGGCCCGCCCCGCCGCCTCCAGCACCCAGCGGTCGTAGCGGGCCAGGTCGAGGACCACGACAACGTCGCCGGGCCCCGTCCCGGCCATGACCCGGGCCACCTGCACCGGGGATCCGGCCACGTGCTCCACCCCCGGGCGGAGCATCGACAGCTCGGTGGCGAAGATCAGGGCGATGCCATGGGAGGCGTCGCCGGACAGAACGAGGACGCGCCCCCTGGGCCGGGTGAGGAGCCGGACGGCGCGGGTGAGGTCGGCGCCGTCCACGGCCTCCAGCGTGGCCGTCAGGTTGTTGGCTTCCACGGCCAGGGTGCGGGACAGGGCATCGCCGGGTCCCGGGCGGCGGATCCGCTCAGCGGCCGGGCGCAGGCGGCGGGTCATCTCCTCCCGCACCGCGCTCTGGAGGCCGGGGAAGCCGTCGTAGCCCAGCTTGGCGGCCAGGCGCACCACGGTGGCGCCGCTGGCGCCGGCCCGGCGGGCCACGTCGGCCACCGTCCCGAAGGCCACCGCTTCCGGGTCGGACAGGACGATGCCCGCCACCTTCCGCTCAGCCGGGGTCAAATCGGACCGGTGGGTGTCGATTTGCCCGGAAACACTCATGAAATAAACGTTACCATCGTCGTAGAATATGAAATGACTGTGCCAGGAGGTGCGTCCGTTATGGGTGGTTTCGACTCGGTGAACCCGGCCCGTCCCGCCGAGGTGATCGGCACGTTCCCCACCATGGGGGCGGCCGAGGTCGACGCCGCCGTGACCGCCGCCGCCGCCGCCCAGGCCCGTTGGGCCCGCGTGCCGATCCCGGCCCGTGCCGAGGTCATCGCCCGGGCGGGCGACGTCCTCCGGCGCCGGAAGTCGGAGCTGGCCGAGCTCGTCTCCCGGGAGTGCGGCAAGATCCTGATCGAGGCGGGCGGCGACGTCCAGGAGGCGGTGGACATGGCTGCCTTCGTGGCCGGCCAGGGCCGCTCCGCCTGGGGCGAGACCGTGCCCTCGGAGCTGGGCTCCAAGCTGTGCTGGACGACGCGGGCGCCCGTCGGCGTGGTGGGGATGATCGCCCCCTGGAACTTCCCCATCGCCATCCCGTCTTGGAAGTGCTTCCCCGCCCTCCTGGCCGGCAACGGGATCGTCCTCAAGCCCTCCGAGCACGCCCCGGCATGCGCCCAGGCGTTCGTGGCCGCCTGCCTCGAGGCGGGCGTGCCCGAGGGTCTCATCCAGGTGGTGCACGGCTTCGCCGAGCCCGGCGCCGCCCTGGCCGTGCACCCGGGCGTGGGGGCGGTGAGCTTCACCGGCTCGGTGCCCACCGGCCGCAAGGTGGCGGCGGCGGCCATGGCGACCGGGCCCCGCCTGGTGTCCCTCGAGCTCGGGGGCAAGAACGCCATGGTGGTGCGGCCCGACGCCGACCTCGACCTGGTGGTCGACGGCGCCATCTTCGGTGCCTTCGGCACCTCGGGACAGCGCTGCACGTCGACCTCGCGCCTCATCGTCCACCCCGAGGTGGCCGAGGAGCTGGTGTCCCGCATCGCCAAGCGGGCCGCCGAGCTGCGCCTGGGCGACCCCGTCGACGGCTCGACCGACGTCGGGCCCGTCATCAACCGGGCCGCCGCCGAGCGGATCCACTCGATGGTGGAGCACGCCGTGGCCGAAGGCGCGTCGGTGGCGTGCGGGGGCCGGATGCGCCTCGACGTGGACGGCTGCGACGGCGGCGCCTTCTCCGAGCCCACCGTGCTGGCGGGCGTGCTGCCCTCGCACCGCATCGCCCGGGAGGAGGTCTTCGGGCCGGTGCTGGCGGTCATGGAGGTCGCCGACCTCGACGACGCCATCGACGTGGTCAACAGCGTGGAGTACGGCCTGTCGTCGTGCATCTACACCCGCGACATCAACTCCGCCCTCTACGCCGTGGACCGCATCGACGCCGGGATCGTCTACGTCAACGCCCCCACCATCGGCGCCGAGATCCCCCTCCCCTTCGGCGGGACCAAGCACACGGGCAACGGCTTCCGGGAGGCCGGGGCCCGGGGCATCGAGCAGTTCAGCCAGATCAAGACCGTCTACATCGACTACTCCGGCCGCCTGCAGCGGGCCCAGATCGACACCCCAGGAGCGTCATGACCGTCCATCCCCTTCCCCTTCCTGAGCGCGAGCCGTCGTCAGCCGAGTGGCTGGCCCGCGATGAGGCCGCCCTGGCCGGGGTCCTCCCCCGCTGCTCGGATGTGGTCGCCGTCCGGGGTGAGGGCTCGTGGCTCTGGGATGCCGACGGCCGGCGCTACCTCGACTTCGCCTCCGGCATCGCCGTCAACAACACCGGGCACTGCCACCCCAGGGTGGTGGAGGCCATCGCCTCCCAGGCGGCCACGCTCATCCACACGTCGGTGGTGACCCATCACCCCCGGTCGGTGGAGCTGGCCGAGCGCCTGGGCGGGCTGTGCCCCTTCCTCGACGAGCCCCAGGTGTTCTTCTGCAACTCGGGCGCCGAGGCCGTCGACGGGTCGCTGAAACTGGCCCGGCGGGCCACGGGCCGGAGCGGCGTGGTCGCCTTCCGGTGGGCCTTCCACGGCCGCACCCTGGCCGCCACGTCCCTGACCACGGCCAAGGCCAGGTACCAGGAGGGCTACTCGCCCCTCCTGCCCGGCGTGCGCTACGCCACCTACGGCTGGGGGCTGGAGGCGCTCGACGCCGTCCTGTCCGACGACGTCGGCGCCATCATCGTGGAGCCCGTGCTGGGCGAGGGCGGCTACGTGGTGCCGCCGGTCGAGTGGCTCGAGGGCCTGCGGGCCCGCTGCGACGGCGACCGCCGGCTCCTCATCTTCGACGAGGTGCAGTGCGGCATGGGCCGCACCGGCCGTCCCTTCGCCGCCGAGACGTTCGGGGTCGCCCCCGACGTGGTCCTCTTCGCCAAGGGTGTGGCCAGCGGCCTGCCCCTGGGCGGGATCATCGCCGGCCGCCGCCTCATGGACCGCTGGCCCACCGGGGCCCACGGCTCCACCTTCGGCGGCAACCCCGTCGCCTGCGCCGCCGCCCTGGCCACCCTCGACGTGCTCGAGTCGGAGGGCTGCTACGAGCGGGCCCGCCGGCTGGGCGCCATGGCGCTGGAGCGGCTGTCGTCCGTCCCCGGGCCGGTCGAGGTGCGGGGCGTCGGCCTCATGATCGGCGTCGAGCTGGCTGACAAGGAGGACGCCGAGCTCGTACAGGCCCGCTGCCTGGCCGCCGGCCTGATCGTGCTCCTCTGCGGCCCCGGCGAGAACGTCCTGCGCCTCATCCCGCCCCTCACGGTCACCGACGTCGAGATGGCAAAAGCCCTCCACATCCTCGTCGGCGCCCTCGCTACCCTCTAGCCGACGCTTCCCCCGCGCCCAATCGTTTTCTGTGACATCCCTGCGCGCCGTATGCGCGGGAACGTCACAAGGAATGGAGGACGGGTGGTTGACGTATTCGCTCCCATCGGCGATCTGGCCGCATCCCAGCACGGCCTGATCACGCTCTCCCAGGTCCGGAAGATCGGCGTGAGCCGCCGGACTCTCGACCGACTCATCGCCCAGGGCCAGCTGGTACGGCTCGGGCCCGGCGTGTTCCTCGTCCACGGCACACCCGACAGTTGGCAGCGCCGGATCCAGGCGGAGCGGCTGGCGGCCGGACCGGACGCCATCGTGTCGCACCGCTCGGCCGCCGCCCTCTACGAGCTTGACGGGTTCGATGCCCTTCGCACCGTCCACCTCACCGTGCCCCCGTACCGCCAGAAGCGCCCGCGGACGAACATCGCCCTCCACCGAAGCCTCGACTACGACCTCATCCGGCCGACGACCCGGCAGGGGATCGTGGTGACGGACGTGGCGCGGTTGGTGCTGGATCTGTATGCGGGTGAGCCGAACCGGGAGGTGGCACGTCGGGGGCTGTTCAGTGTGCGGAAGAAGAAGCTGGCGACGTGGGGGGAGCTGCACGAGTGCCTCGAGAGCCACGCCCGGCGGGGGCGGAGAGGGATCGTCGCCTTCCGGGACGATCTCGAGCTGTACTCCCGGATCGGCTGCCCGGAGACGGGGTTCGAGGACGCCATCCGGACGCTGCTGGTGGAGGCGGGACTGCCCGAACCGGAGCTGCAGCACGAGGTGACGGCCAACGGGCACCGGTACCGGATCGACGTGGCCTACCCGGAGCTGCGGATCGGCATCGAGGGCAAGAGCAAGGCGCATCACCTGACCGACGAGGCCTTCGAGTCCGACGCGGTGCGGGACGCCGACCTGGCCGTCGCCGGCTGGCTCATCATCCACGCCACCTGGGCCCACGTGCACCGGGATCCCGCCGGCGTGGTGCGCCGGGCCCGGCAAGCGATCAATAGGCGAGCAGGCGCCGCAGCGTAGGGAGGAGGCGGGACCGGGCCGAGGTGACGTCCTCGAGCTTGAACGGGATGGGGACGTCGAGGCTGCCGAGGCGGGCCACGGGGGCGTCGAGGTGGGCGAAGGCCCGCTCGGCCACCACGGCGGCGATCTCGGCGCCGAAACCGCCGGTGACGGGCGCCTCGTGGAGGACGAGCACCCGGCCGGTGCGCTCCACGGAGGCGAGCACGGCGGCCTCGTCCCAGGGCCGCAGTGAACGCAGGTCGATCACCTCGATCCCGGCGCCGTCCTCCGTGGCCAGGGCGCCGGCCGCCTCCAGGGCCCAGGCCACGCCGGCGCCCCACGTGACGACGGTGGCGTCCGTGCCCCGCCGGGCCACGGCGGCCTCGCCCAGGGGCACCGTGTACCAGCCGGCCGGCACCGGGCCGGAGGCCGAGCGATACAGCGCCTTGTGCTCCAGGTAGAGCACCGGGTTGGGGTCACAGAAGGCGGCGAGCAGGAGACCCTTGGCATCGGCGGGGGTGGCCGGAGCGACGATCTTGAGGCCGGGCACGTTGGCGAAGTAGGCCTCGACGTTCTGGGAGTGGAAGGGGCCGGCAGCCATCCCCCCGCCCACCGGCGCCCGGATGACGACGGGCACCGGGGCCCCCCAGCGGTAGTGGGTGGTGGCCAGGTTGTTCACGATCTGGTTGAACCCGCAGGCGATGAAGTCGGCGAACTGCATCTCCACCATGGGGTGGAAGCGGTCGAGGGCCAGCCCCAGGGCGCACCCCAGCGCCGCCGACTCGACGATGGGTGTGTTGCGCACCCGGTCCTTGCCGAACTCGGCCACGAAGCCGGCGGTGACCTTGTACGCCCCGCCGTACTCGGCGATGTCCTGGCCGAGCAGCACCACGCCCGGGTCGGCCCTCATCGCTTCCCGCAGACCGTCGGAGATGGCGTCGAGATAGCGCCGCTCGACCAGCTCGGTGGCGGCGGCGGGAGCGGAGGACGGCACCCGAACGGCCGGCGCCCACACCGCGCCCGCCTCCGCCGCCGCCGTCGACGACGGCGCCGGCGCCGCCAGGGCCGCCTCCACCCGGGCATCGACCTCGGCGGCGATTCCGGCCCGCAGCCCCGCCCGCTCCGCCTCGGGCAGCACGCCCCGCTGGTCGAGGACGGCCTCGAAGCGGACGAGCGGATCGCGCCCGGCCCACTCCGCCAGCTCCTCGGGCGGGACGTAGTCGGTGCCCGACGCCTCTTCGTGGCCACGCATCCGATAGGTGAGGAACTCGAGCAGGGTGGGGCCGCCGCCGCCCCGGGCCCGTTCCGCCGCCGCGGAGACGGCGTCCATGACGGCCAGCACGTCGTTGCCGTCGACGACCACGCCGGGCATCCCGTAGCCCGCGCCCCGATCGGCCAGGTGCTCGCAGGCGTACTGCTCGGCGGTGGGGGTGGACAGGCCCCAGCCGTTGTTCTCCACCACGAAGAGGACGGGCAGGCGCCACACGGCGGCCAGGTTGGCGGCCTCGTGGAAGTCGCCCTCGCTGGTGCCGCCGTCGCCCGAGAACACCGCCACCACCCGGTCGGTGCCCCGCAGGCGGCCGGCCAGCGCCAGGCCGTCGGCCACCGGGAGCATGGCGCCCAGGTGGCTGATCATCCCCACCACCGAGTGCTCCAGGGCCCCGAAGTGGAAGCTGCGGTCCCGGCCCGAGGTGAAGCCGCCGTCCCGCCCCAGGACCTGGCGCAGCAGGCGATCGAGGTCGACCCCCCGGCTGGTGAACACCCCCAGGTTGCGGTGCAGAGGGAGGATCCAGTCGTCGGGGCGCAGGGCGGTGGCCACACCCACCGCGATCGCCTCCTGCCCGATGCCCGAGAACCACTTCGACAACCGCCCCTGCCGGAGCAGGCGCAGCATCTTCTCCTCCACCAGGCGTGGCAGGTACAGCGCCCGGGCCAGGGAGACGAGATCGTCGTCGGTCATGACCCGGGCAGCGTAGGGGCCGCGTAGCGACCCGGCCCGCCGGCGGAAATGTCCACCTCGTCCGGCTTTGTCCGGTGCCGTGTTGCGGGCGCGTGACGCGCCGTATTGCGGCCTTGTGACGACTTGTGCGGACGAGAGGAAATCACCCCTGACGAGGGAATTGAGTGGCCGTGAGAAGAATCCCCCGCTTCCTCCTCATCCCGCTGGCCGCCACCGCCGGTGCGCTGGTCCCATCCGTCGCAGGCGCGGAGATCCCCCCGGGCGCCTGCGACACCGTCTTCGCCGGCGAGCCCGACGTGCGCCTCGTGCTCGTCACCGACCCGCCCGCCAAGAGCGAGGCCAGCCCCGGCCAGACGGTGACCGCCGACATCGGCTGGTCGACGGGCAACTGGGACTCCTTGCGCTCGATGCTGGTGTGCGTGCGGGTCGTGGACACCTTCCACCCCGAGATGTCGCTGGGCGAGGACCTCCCCGCCAACGACGGCGCCGGCAGGCATTCCTTCGTCGTGCCCCAGGGTCTTCCCCGGGGCACCTTCGTGTGCACGCAAGCCCAGGTGTCCGGTGACCCGGCGGGCGAAGCGACCGAGGCGTCCATGGTCAGCAAGAAGTCGTGCCTGGAAGTCCACCCCGACGCCCAGGAAACGCCTCCCCCGACCTCCAACCCCTCCCCGTCGCCCACCCCCCCGCCCGCCGCGGCGCCGGCGCCACCTCCCCCGGCGCCGGCGCCCACCCCTGAGCCGGCATCGCCCCCCGCCCAGGAGGCCGGCTCCGTCAGTCCCCCCAACCCTGTCCCTGTCCCTCCTCCTCCGGTCTCCGCTCCCGGGACGGTTGAAGCGTCCCCGATGCCCCCCGTGGTGGAACGTCCGGCCGGCGCCCCCGTCCGGCCGGGTGGTCCCATCGAACTCGACGAGCTGCCCCGTACCGGCGCCCCCCTCGGCTGGCTGGCCGTGGCCGGGTTCGGGGCCATCACCTTCGGCGTGCCCGCCGTGGCCGTCGGCCGCCGGCGCATCCGCCGCTGAACCCCCCAGGAGCCCTGACGCCGGCGAGGATCGTCCCGCCGGCGTCAGCTGGCCGTGGGGAGCCCGTAGACCGAGTAGCCCAGGTCAGGGAAGCCGGCCGCCTCCGCCACCCGGGCCGAAGCCACGTTCTCGAAGGCGTGGAGATACGTGGGGACGGCCCCCTCGTCCAGCACCCGGCGGGCGGCTTGGGCCACGAGGCGCCGGGCCAGCCCCCGGCCCTGGTACCGGGAACCCGTGGCCACGGCCAGCTCCTGGCCATGGTCGTCGTGGCGCTTGCGCCCCACGCCGGCGGCGTAGCGGCCCTCCTCGTCCCAGGCCACCAGCACCGGGCCGTTGAACGGCACCATCCACTCCGGCAGGCGGGGATCGGAAGGATCGACCCACTCCCCGGCGTCGGGCAAGGGCGCCGGACTCACACTCCACCGGAAGGCGCCCTCCCCGAAAGGGCCGCCCGGCTGGCCCACCAGTGCCGGCAGGCGGGTGGCGAGCCGTCCCAGCGTCGGGGCCCGGCGGGCGGCGGCCGTCACCGCCTCGACAACGGCCGGAGACACCGACAGCACGGCGGCGCCGTCCCTCCCGACACCGGCCAAGGGGTACCGCTTCCCGTCCCACGCGGGCTCGTCCCGGCGGCCCCAGCCGATGATGTGCACCGGCTCGGCGGGCGGCCAGGCACCCAGCCACGATCTGAGGTGCGCCACCAGCCGATCGGGGAAATTCGGGCCGGTTGGCGTCATCCAGGGCGCTTTCGGACGTTCACGTTATGGAGGATTTGTCCCCTGCGTCCGGGCGCCCCATCCCCTGCGGGGCGCCCGCGGCCGCACCCGCCGCTCAGGCGATCCCGGCCGCCTGCCGGGCAGCGGCCAGCGCCGGGCCGTAGTCGGGCTCGGCCGCCAGCTCCTTCAGGTACTGGGCGTAGACGATGGTGTCGTCCTCGTCGAGGACGAAGAGGCTGCGGGCATCGAGGCGGAGCTCCTTGATGACGATGCCGTAAGCCAGGCCGAAGGACATGTCGCGATGGTCGGACAGGACCTTCTGGGTCTCTCCCACCCCGGCTTCCTTGGCCCACCGGCCCTGGGCGAAGGGGAGGTCGGCGCTGATGGTGAGGATCTCGACTCCGGGCAGGCCCTCGGCCTCCAGGGCGAGCCGGCGGCCCTGGGTGTTGCAGATCCCGGTGTCGAGGGACAGGACGACGTTCAGGATCCGCACCTTGCCCTTGCCGTCGGCCAGCGAGTAAGGCTCGAGCCCGGGGGTCAGGAGGGTGAAGTCGGGGCTGGTCTGGCCGACCTCGACCTCGTCGCCGATCAGGGTGAGGGGATTGCCCTGGAAGGTGGCGCCGGTGCGCTCTGTCATGTGCCGTCCCCTTTTTCTCGTTCATTCGCAGGGGAGCGAGGCTACCTCCAGCCGGCCGGCCGGGGGCCGAACGGGCGTTTTTGCCATCCGGCCCTCAACTCGCCCCTCCCCGCGCCGATCCTTGGACTGAGCGCCGACAAGCCGGCGACCAGACCGATCCACCCAGGAGACCCGTGCCGGCCGGACCGTCGGACACCGAATACAACGGCCGCGAGCTCAAGGCCGAGCTGGAGCTCCGGCTCCGCCAGCAGGCCGCCGTGGCCGCCGTGGGCCAGCGCGCCCTGGCCGGCGCGTCGCTGGCCGAGCTGCTGAGCGAGATCGTGTCCGTGGTGAAGGACAACCTGGACGCCGACCTCGTCGGCTACCTCCACTGCAGCGACACCCCCGGCCACATCCAGGCCGTGGCCGGCATCGGCTGGCCCGCCGGATCCGAACACGACGGCCGGCTGCTGCCCATGGTGGAAGGCGGCCTCACCGCCACCGCCCTCCGCCGGCGCGAGCCGCTCATCCTCGACGACACCGGCGGCGCCACCCCCAGCTCGCCCGTCCTCCTCGACGCCGGGGTGCGGTCTTCCATCCTCGTCCCCATCCACGGAGAGCGGCCGCTCGGGCTCATCGGGGCCCACTCCCGCCTCCCCGGGCACTTCTCGGAGCACGACGCCGCCTTCCTGGCCGCCGCCGCCAACGTGGTGGCCGTGGCCCACGCCCGCCTGGAAGCTGAGGCGGCCCTCCGTCACCGGGCCACGCACGACACCCTGACCGGCCTGCCCAACCGGGCCCTGCTCCACGACCGGCTCGACGCCGCCATCGCCGAGCAGCGCGGGCAGGACGGGGCCTGCGCCCTCCTGCTGGTTGACCTCGACGGTTTCAAGGACGTCAACGACACCCTGGGCCACGGCGTGGGCGATGCCCTCCTCCAGGCCGTGGCGCAGCGCCTGGCGCAGACCGTAGGCCCTGGCGACACCGTGGCCCGCCTGGGCGGCGACGAGTTCGCCGTCGCCCTCGCCTCCGTGTCCGGCCCAGCCGAGGCCGAGGCCGCCGCCCGCCAGGTGCTGGCCGCCCTGGAGGACACGCCGGTGGTCGACGGCATGCCCATCCCGGTGGACGCCAGCGTAGGCATCGCCCTGTTTCCGACCCACGGCGAGACGCCCGCCGCCCTCCTGCAACGGGCCGACCTGGCCATGTACCGGGCCAAGCGCTTCGCCTGCGGGATCCAGACCTACGAGACCCGCGACGACGGGCCGGAGCGCAAGCGCCTGGAACGCGCCGGCCAGCTCCGGGCCGCCATCGACGAGGGCCACCTCAGCCTCGCCTACCAGCCCAAGGTGAGCTTGCAGGACGGCGCCGTGGTGGGGGCCGAGGCCCTCGTCCGCTGGAACCATCCCACCGAGGGCCTGCTCATGCCCGGCGAGTTCCTGCCCCTGGTGGAGCCGACGGCCACCATCGTGTCCCTCTCCCGCTGGGTGGTGGATGAGGCGGTGGGCCAGGCCGCCCGCTGGCGCGAGGACGGCCTCGACCTCCACGTGGCCGTGAACTGCTCCGCCCGCTACCTCCAGAGCCCGAACATGGCGCTGGACGTGCTCGAGGCCCTGTGGAACCACCGGTTCCCGGCCGACCGCCTGGTGGTGGAGCTGACCGAGAGCGCGGTGATCACCAACCCGACGTCGGCCATGGCCACCGTCAACCGGCTGGTCCGGGCCGGCGTCAAGATCTCCATCGACGACTTCGGCACCGGGTTCGCCTCGCTGGCCCAGCTCGAACAGCTGCCGGCCGCCGAGATCAAGATCGACCGGAGCTTCGTCGCCGGCCTGGACGACGCCCCCGGTGACGGCGAGGAGCACTGCGGCCCCAAGGAGGCCATCGTCCGGGCCGTCCTCGAGCTCGGGCAGCGCCTCGGCATCAATGTGGTGGCTGAAGGGGTGGAGACCGTCACCGCCCTGCGCCAGCTGGCCCGGTTCGGCTGCCCCCTCGTCCAGGGCTACCTCATCGCCCGGCCCGTGGCCGCCGACGAGCTGCCCGCCATCGCCGCCGGCCGGCGCTGGATGGAGCCGCTGCTCCTGGCCACCACCTCCGCCTAGCGGTAGTCGCCTCAACGCATTCCCCGGGCGCGCTCGTCCGGGATGCCACCATGGCGGGATGCGCCGGCTGTCCCGGATGCTGCGGCTGCCCGTGGTGCTCCTGCTCGCCCTGCCCGGGGCCTGGTCCACGCCCCACGGGATCCTGCCCGACGGCTTGGTGCCCGACGGGCTCCTGCCCCCCGCGCCCCTCGCCTCCACCGGGGGCCTGTGGCTGCTCTCCTTCTCCGACGAGTTCGAGGGCCGGGCGCTCGACGAGACCAAGTGGTCCAACGGCTTCGGCTGGGGTGAGACCGCCGGCCACGTCGCCGGCGGGTGCGACCCGGCCAACAACGTCGTGGAGGACGGGGTCCTCCTCCAGCGGGCCGACAACCGGGCCTTCCGGGACCGGCCCTACAGCGCGGCGTGCATCCACACCAGGAACAAGTTCGCCCAGCTCTACGGCTACTACGAGGCCCGTATCCGGGTGCCCCGGGGTCCCGGCCTCCACAGCGCCTTCTGGGGCAAGCCCAACGACGAGTCGTGGCCGCCCGAGCTCGACGTGGAGGAGATCTCCGGGGGGATCCCAGAGCGGGTGACGATGTCCGTCCACTGGCGGGAGAACTCCGGCCACCGGTTCCGCAACTCGAAGTTCAACGGGGGTGACTTCTCCTCCGACTACCACGTCTTCGGCGCTGAATGGTCGCCCGAGGGCACCGTCTGGTTCGTGGACGGGATCGAGCGGGCCCGGATCGCCGACGGCGCCCCGTACATGGACGACGGTGGACCCTTCTACCTGATCGTCAACCTCCAGGTCGGCCTCGTGGGCGCCGGGCTCCCGGACGCCACCACCGCCTGGCCCGCCGGCCAGTACGTCGACTACGTGCGCGTCTGGGCCCGTCCGCTGACTTGAGGGGGTGCCGCCGGCCCACCGGCGGGTAAGGGATCGACCATGGAGCGCATCGTCGCCGCCGTGGACCGATTCCAGCGCCGCCACACGTGGCTGGCCTTCCCCTTCGCCGTGGTGAAGAAGTTCGGTGAGGACCAGGCCGGCAACCTGGCCGCCCTCATCGCCTACTACTCGTTCTTCTCGCTGTTCCCCTTGCTGCTGGCCATGGTGGGCGTGCTGGGATTCGTCCTCGGCCGCAACGCCGAGTTGCAGCGCCGGGCGCTGGATTCGGCGCTGGCCCACTTCCCGCTGCTGGGCTACGACATCCGGGAGAACCTCGGCAGCCTCCACGGCCGCGGCGTGGCCCTGGCCTTCGGTTTCGGCCTCGCCCTCTGGGCCGGCCAGCGAGCGATCCTGGCCAGTCGGGAAGCCATGAACTCGATCTGGGACGTCCCCATGCGCGTCCGCTCCGGGTTCTTCCCCGCCCGGCTCAAGGTGCTGGGCGTCCTCCTCCTGGTGGGCACGGCCGTCGTGCTCACGGCCGGATTCTCGACCCTGCCCGGCCGGCTCGGCCTCGGGCCCGCCATCCGGGTCGGCGCGCCGGTGCTGTCCGTGGCGGTGAACGTGACGCTCTTCCTCGTGGCCTTCAAGGTCCTGACCGACCGCCCCTGCTCGTGGTCGGAGCTCCTGCCCGGAGCGGTGGTGGCCGGGGTGGCGACGGCCCTGCTCCAGGTACTGGGCGGCGTGTACGTCGAGCGCACGGTGCAGAGCGCCAGCCGGACCTACGGCGCGTTCGCCGTGGTCATCGGCCTCCTGACCTGGATCCACTTCCAGGCCCAGCTGACCCTCTACGCCGCCGAGGTGAACGTGGTGCGGGCCCGCCACCTGTGGCCTCGGAGCCTGACCAACAACGACCTCACCGAGGCCGACCGCCAGGCCCTGACCCAGCACGCCCAGGTGGAGGAACGGCTCCCAAGTGAGGACGTGCGGGTGGTGGCGCCGGGCGAGAACCACGAGCGGGGCGCGAACCGACCCGAGGTTCCGGCGGCGGCGATCCCTCCGTCCGAGCACCGTCCGTAGATCGCTACGCCGGCGCCCAGCGCTCGCTGCTGGCTGACGACTGGCAGGAGTCGGGCCGCCTCGAGGTTCGGATGGCGTTGCACAGCGGGGCCGCCGAGCACCGGGGAAACGACTTCTCCGGCCAGGTGCTCAACCGGACCGCCCGGCTCCTCGACACCGCCCACGGGGGTCAGGTGATCCTCTCCCTCGTCACCGCCGAGCTCGTGCGCGACGACCTGCCGGCCGGGACCGACCTCATCGACGTCGGCGAACACCGCCTGGCCGACCGGCACCGGCCCGGCAGCTGCGCGAGGCCTGGCGCCGATCGCCGAGCACGCCATCTGGTCGTGCCGGACCTACGACGCCCTGACCCATCCCACCCGGCATCCTCCTGGTTGCCGCGCACCTAGGCTCGCAACCCATGGCACTGCGGGTGGTGGGTGCAGGGGTGGGGCGGACGGGGACCAACTCGCTGCAGGTGGCCCTGGAGCGGCTGCTGGGCGGCCCCTGCTACCACATGATGGAGGTCTTCTCCCGGCCCGACCACATCGAGGCCTGGCATCAGGCGGCGAACGGGACACCGCCCGACTGGGACCAGCTGATGGCCGGCTACGAGGCCGCCGTGGACTGGCCCGTGTCCGGGTTCTGGCGGGAGCTCTCCGCCGCCAACCCGGACGCCGTCGTCATCCTGTCGGTGCGGGCGAGCCCCGAGGCGTGGTGGAAGAGCGCCAGTCAGACCATCCTTCACGTCACCGAGCGCGAGCGACAGCTGCCGCCGGAGATGGTGGCGTGGTTCGCCATGTACCTCGACTTCCTGCGGGCCCGCTTCACCGCCCGGTGGCAGGACCCCGAAGTGGCCATGGCGGCCTACGTTCGCCACAACGAGGCGGTGCGGGCCGGGGTCCCCCCCGAGCGGCTCGTCGAATGGGAACCGGGCGAGGGCTGGGAGCCGATCTGCGCCGCTCTCGGGGTCCCCGTCCCCTCCGATCCCTTCCCCCACCTCAACACCACGGCCGAGTTCCGGGTCCGGGCCGGCTGGGACAGTGCCGGCCCCGCCGGTGACGATGAGGGAGCGACCCCTCCTATCCCTTGAACTCCGACTTTGGCAGGGATCTCACCACGGCCGGAAACTCGGCTCCACTCTCACTCAGGACTCTCCGCGCCATGTCGTCCTGCACGATGCCGACGAATGGCTCGGGCTGCGCAATGACTTTGGCTTGGTGCAAGAAGGCCCAGGACTTGTCGACATGTTCTCGAGCCTGTTCGTCGACGATGAACGGCATCCGGTTGCTCACGTCCTCCGAGTGACTGTCCTGCTTGGCCGGCTCGCCCTCGAACATGGCATCCCACATATCCGCCACGGTGTAACCCTCGGTCTGGTCCGCAGCCAGCTTCGCCAGCTCCATGGCGTTGGCGGGGTCGGCCACCCACTGCTGGGCCTCCAACTCCGCCTTCAGGTAGGCCTCGACGACGTCGGGGCGACTGTCGAGGAGTTCTTTGGATACGACGAGGAATCCCGCGTCCTTCTCGTCGAAGTTGACGCCACTGGCGACGCGTTTGGCGAGGCCCTGATTCACGAGTCTCGACGCCACCGGCTCCCAGACCGTCGCCCCGTCGATCCTATTGTTCCTGAAGTTCGTGGAAATGACCTCGATGCTCTGATTCAGGTAGGCGGAAGGTTTGACACCGGCCTGCTTGAACACGGCTTGGGTGAAGCGGTCCGTGCAACTTCCCGTCGGAGTCGCCACCGTCTTGTCGTCCATCCACTGGACGGCCGCCTCCGGCGAAGAGAAATCAGGTGCCTTGGTACTCACGAGGAAGATGTTGCACTGGTCCTGCGCCATACCGAGCGTGGCGACGATGCGCAGATCTCGTGTCTGACGTTTCGACGTGGCCACGAGTGAGGGCATATCGCCCATGTAGCCGATCTGCTGCTTTCCCGCCACCAGCTGGGTCACGATCACCGCGCCCTGAAGTCCCACTTGGAAGGTGACGGTCGAGCCCGCGGGCAGGTACTTCTTCCAGAACTCCTTGCCCCGCATCGCCACGCCGGACCACGCTTGCGTGTAGTAGGGCTGGTATCCGATCGTGAGGTGGACCGGGCCACCCTGCTTTGCGGACTTCAAAGCGTTGGTCGGATTTGGCCCGGCCGCCTGGCCTTTGTCGGCGCTGACATCGAGACACGCTGGAGCCAGCAGGAGAGCCGCAACCACCAACACCCGCACCCTCAACATCCGATTGGCCCGGTCCCGCATGATCCCTCCTCTAGTGGGGCGGCGCGGATCGGTCCGCCGGTAACTGGATC
>JBIOYN010000043.1:0-10286 GCA_044870155.1 Acidimicrobiia bacterium
TGGCGTTGACAGGGACGGCCAGCCCCAGGCCCTGCCCGAAGCCGGGGCCGACCACGGCGGTGTTGATGCCCACGACCTCGCCCCGGGAGTCGGCCAGCGCCCCGCCGGAGCTGCCGGGATGGAGGGCGGCGTCGGTCTGGATGACGTTCTCCACCAGCCAGCCCCGGCCCGGCGAGGTGACGAGGGAGCGGCCCTGGGCGCTGACCACGCCGGCGCTGACCGAGCCGGCGAAGCCCAGCGGGTTGCCCACCGCCACCACCAGCTGGCCGACCCGCAGCCGGTCGGCGTCACCGAGATCGGCGGCGGCGAAACCGCCGCCTTCGGCCCGGATCACGGCCAGGTCGGAGAACGGGTCGGTGCCCAGCACCTCGAAGCGGGCTTCGGCGCCGGAGGCGAAGGTGGCCACGCCGCCGGGGTGGCGGCCCACCACGTGGGCGGACGTGACCAGGAAGCCGTCGGGGGTGAGGACCACGGCCGAGCCCGACCCCCGCCGGCGGCCGTCGCGGCCCACCACCAGGAGGCTGGCCACCGACGGGGTCACCCGCTCGGCCACCGCCACCACCGTGGCCGAATAGGCGTCGAGAACGTCGCCGTCGGGAACACCCCGGGCCCCGGCGGTCTCGGGGACAGGCCCCACCCCGGTTTCGTCGGTGTTCACTCGGAGCCGAACTCGACGGTGATCTCGAGCTCCTCGGCACCCCGCACCACCGACAGGGTCAGCGGTTCGGGTCCGGAGTCGAGGGCGGCGTGGAGGTCGTCGGCCCGGGTCACAGGTTGGCCGGCGGCGGCCACGATGAGATCGCCCACCCGCAGGCCCGCCCGGGCGCCGGCACCTCCCTCCTCCACCTCGCGTACCAGCAGGCCGTCGCGCTCCTCCAGGCCCACGGCCTGGCGGAGGTGGCGGGCGGCGTGCGACCCCACCAGGCCGACGCCGAGCGTCCGCCGGCGGGGCGCCTCACCCCGGCCCAGGGCCTCCAGCCGCTCGGCCAGCGCCGGCTCGGCGGGAAGGGCGAGGTACACGCCGTCGCCCAGGCGGTGGGTGTTGATGCCGACCAGGCGGCCGGCGCCGTCGACCACAGGACCTCCGGAGGAGCCCCGGGGCAGCGGGGCGGTGTGCTCCAGGCCGCCGGGGATCTGCCGTCCCCGCGGGCCCCGGAAGGCGGCGCCGGCGGCGGAGATGAGCCCGAAGCTCACCCGCACGCCCCGGCCGCCGGGATTGGCCAGGGCGAAGACGGGCTCGCCCGCCTCCACGGGGCCGGGCCCCCACGCCACCGCCGGTGCGCCGGCGGTGTCGACCTCGAGGACGGCCAGGTCGCCGTCGACGTCCACCCCCAGGGCCTGGCCCGTCGCCACCCGGCCGTCGGCGAAGGTGACCGCCACCTCCCCCGGCCGGCGCAGGTTGTGGGCGTTGGTCACCACCCGGTTGGGCCCCACCACGATTCCCGAGCCGGCGCCACCGCTGGCCCGGATGCCGACCACGGCGGGCCCCACGGCGGCGGCCACGGCCCGGGCCGCACTGCCGATGTCTTCCAGCGCACCCATTCCTGCCTCCGAATCCCGTCAGGTAACTTGTTAATTGCAAGTTACTATCCTAGCTAGGATTCGGCAATCGTGGACGCCTCTCCTTCCCCCCTGGATGCCGCTCTCGCCCGAGTTGGCGACCGTTGGTCCCTTCTGGTCGTCGAAGCGCTCCTGGGCGGCCCCCAGCGCTTCAACGACCTCCTGGCGGCCATCCCCGGCCTCGCCACCAACGTGTTGTCCCAGCGCCTCAAGCGCCTGGAGTCCGAGGCCGTGGTGGTCGCCCGCCCCTATTCCGAGCGCCCACCCCGCTTCAGCTACGAGCTGACCGCCGCCGGCGCCGAGCTCGCCGGCGCCCTGCGCCTCCTCGCCAGCTGGGGCGGCACCGGGACCGGCGCCCCCCGCCACGCCCCCTGCGGCACCCCCCTCGAACCCCGCTGGCACTGCCCCACCTGCGCCACAACCGTCAACGACCCCAACGAAGGCCTGGACTACGTCTAGGGAAGAAAAAGCGCCATGAAGGAGACGGGGGCGAGCGGGCCACGCCGCGCTCTGTGCGACGTCCACCCAACCGGCGTTTCTCAGGCCCGACAGGTGAGGCTGAGAAACGCCGGTTGGTCGGTAAGCGCTCCCGCACCCCCGGGAGGGGCGACCGCGCCAGGCGCGAGGAAGGGAGGGGGAGGGCGTGTGCCGAGGAGGACGTCGTTGTGTCCGACGAGGGAGCACCCCTCACCCGACCGACCGGACCCCGGGCGCGGATCGCCGCCGGTGCCCTCCCTCCCCGAAGAGCGCCGGCGGCGATCGGTGCCGCGGTGACCGGTGTGCCTACTTGACGATGAGCGTCCCGTACATCTGGGAGTGGGCCTGGCAGGTGAACGGGTACGTCCCCGGGCCGAGGTCCTCCACTCCGTGCACGTAGTGCACCTGGCCGTGGTCGGTCAGACCACTGGAGAACCGTGGGTACCGGCACGTCCCATGACCGGGGTCGTTCCCGTCGTAGGGCGGGCTGGTGCAGTTCTCGACCTTCTCGTCCAGGCTGTGCGCCGGG
Source organism: Acidimicrobiia bacterium (assembly GCA_044870155.1). Classification (GTDB taxonomy): domain Bacteria; phylum Actinomycetota; class Acidimicrobiia; order IMCC26256; family BP-133; genus CAWBJP01. Next base: position 2,567 of record JBIOYN010000043.1, read on the forward strand.
ATGCCACCGGTGAGGTCGTAGTTGCCGAACTTCAGCTTCTGACCCCGCTGGATGGTCACGGTTTCGGGCATGTACTTCCACCCGCTCGACGCCCATACGTCCGCCGGATGGGGATAGCCCCCGTCCTGGCGGCCCGTCCCGGCCCCGGCGGGCACGGCGGTGACCAGGAACGCCACCAGCACCGCCGTCAGGACGACCCCACTGATCTTCTTACTCATGGTCACCCCCCTTAGCTGATCGTCACGGACGGGAAGACTGCCCTCCCGCCCTCCACCAGACGGCTGCCCATCAGGCCCAGCATGGTCGGGTGCGGCAGGCACCCGGCGTGGACCTGCATGCCAAAGATCACCTCGAGCGTCTCGCCCGGCACCAGGGGGTTCCCCTGGAGCGGAACATTGACCGAGCCGCCCTCGTTGTTCTTCGGGCCCAGGGCGTTGCCGTGGCCCTGCCACCCGCTCTCCGTCCCCCGCACCAGCACGTCGATGACAGGGTGCTCGGTCATGAACGCCTCGGCGTACTCGACCGTGACGGAGCTCACCGGCCCCGCCACCGGCTGCTGCACCTTCAGCGTGGCCCGGGGGCCGTCACCGATGCAGTGCACGGCGGCGGCCTGCCGGTCGTTGTGCTGGAAGATGCTGACCACGCCGGTCTGGGGACTGGCGCTGTGGGCTGTGAACTGGTCGCCGCTCTGGGGCCCGGCCATGTAGCCGCTGCCCGGCCCGTAACTGGCGGCCTGAGCGGGAGTGGCCAGCCCGATCACGGCGCTGGAGGCCACGAGTGCCACCAGAATCCTTCTCATCGTCTACTCCCCCTTTCTTTGGGACTAGCTGGCTGGCCCTGTCAGATCCGCGGAACGACGCTCCACGGGTGCTCCTCACGGATGAAGCTCCAGAACTCGCGCCGGTTGCGCGGGCCCAGGAGCCGGTTGGTCTTGTACGTGGCCTGCTCCTTGGGCGTGCCCGCGTTGAGCAGGTAGGCGTCCCGCATCTTCTGGACGTCGTCGCAGTTCATGGCGTTGCGGATGGCGTCGGGATCCACCCCGTAGGCGTCGGCGGCGTTGCGGCCGAAGATGCCGTTGCGGATGGTCCGCTCGGGGTGGGGCACGCCGTCCGTCGGCCAGCTGCCCGCCAGCGACGGAGCCGAGTGCGCCCGCAGGTAGCTGTTGCCGTCCAGGGCGTTCACGGTCGGGTCGAAGCGGTCGCCGTCGAGGCCGAAGGGCAGGTTGTAGAGCTCCTTGGCTTCGTTGCTGAACTGCAGGGCCCGCAGCATGACGTACTGCGACTGCGGGTTGCCGTACCAGATGCAGTCGGTGCCGAGCACCATGCGGCGCGGACCGATGTGCTGGATGAGCTTGCCCAGCAGGTGGGTGGCCTGGTTGGCGTCGTTCATCACGTTCCACCAGGCCGTGCCCAACTCGGCGAACATGTTGGGCGTGTTCCCGTGCTGGAGGCCGGCGGGGATGTTCCGCCCGGCGTCGATGCCGTTCTCCCGCACGCTCTTGATGAAGGCGTCGACGCCCCGGTTGGAGGAGTTGACGTTGTCATCGCCGGCGTAGGGCAGCTGGAGCTCGCCGTCGTAGCCCGAGTGGTACGTGTAGAAGGTGATGTCAGGGAACATGCGGCCGATGGGACCCATGTCCCGGGGTGAGAACTTGGCCGAGTCGAAGGTGCCGTTGAAGGCCAGTCCCTTGTGGGTGCAGATGACCGCCGGACGGGCCAGCTTCTGGTGGATGTTGCGGATGTGCTCGACGATGGCGATGCCCATGTCGTCGTCGAACCACCAGCCGTTGATGTTCGGGAACGGGTTGCCCCAGCCGCAGTAGAGCTTCCAGCCCCGGATGTCGAGCGGGCCGGCCACCGACTCCATCCAGGCGAAGTCCTCGGCCTGGTGGGTCGGGGTCTGGTCCGGCCCCATCCAGCCCCGGTTGGGCATGGTGAAGGCGTGGATGAAGCTCCGCTCCGAGTTCGACAGCGAGTTGGCCAGGTCGCGGGTCTCGGCCGCGTACTTGGTGGGCAGGATGTTCGTCTCGTCGGGCAGGTTGGGCAGGGCCGTGAGCAGGCTGACGGTGGTCGAGGAGTCGAGGAACATCTCCTTGAAGTAGTGCACCCGGGAGAGGTTCTCGACCCAGTCGATCTCGCCGGCACCCGTGCCCCGGATCCCACCATCGGGTCGGAGACCGGGGTAGTCCCCCATGGCCTGGGTGGTCCACTGGGCCAGGAAGAACTCGAAGCCCGGGTTCTCGGTCCGCCAGCGGCCACCGGAGTCCAGGGTGTGGCCCTGGGTCTCGAGAATGAACTCCCCGGGCAGGTTGGCCAGCTGGGTCCCTGGGTTCTCCAGGTCGCAGGCCTTGGGCGTCCTGGTGCCGTCGGCAAAGGCGAAGTTGCCCCATCTGCCGCCCGTCACCTGGTCGATGGCCCACACGCCGATGGCGTAGGCCGCCGAGGTCCGCACGAAGTCACGCCGGCTCATGTTGAACTTGCGGCGCGTCTCCTCGACCTTGTCGTTCTGGAGCGCCATGATCTTCAGCTGGTTCGGGGAGGGGTCCTTGGGGACATACTCACCGTTCGAGCAGGGCAGGACGTCAATAGGGACGTCTTCAGGCGGATCCGTCCAGTGGTTCTTCCAGCGCATCGAAGATTCCTCCCCTTCCTCGGCGCAGTGCTATGGCGACGGCGATACCGCGGAGGGTCACCCCCCGCTGCTGGATTCGATCCTTATGTCCGGTTTTTCGCGGATCAAGGACTTTTCATATACTGAGTGGGACCACACACCACGACACACACCACGATTCGTAGTCAACATCGCACCAGGGGTGGGTGAAGGGAATGTTCGGGGGGAGGCCGACAGACCTGATCCAGAGCGTGTCCCGCGCGCTCCGGATCCTGGAGGTGATCGGCGATCACCCGGCCGGGTTGAACGCCAAGCAGATCGCCCAGCAGTGCAATCTCGCCCTCCCCACGTCCTACCACCTGCTCCGCACCCTGTGCTACGAGGGCTACGCCGTCCGCCGCCCCAACGGCCAGTACAGCCTGGGCCTCAAGGTGGCCGACCGCTTCCGCGACCTGATCGCGTCCATGGAACGGCCGCCCCAGGTCCATGAGGTCCTGCGCCACCTGGCCGAGACCACCGGGCACACCGCCTACTTCGCCCAGGTCATGGACGGTCATATCGTGCTCACCGACCTGGTGGAGGGTCCCCACTCCCCCCACCTCGAGGATCTGGTGGTGGGTTGGGACGACGGCGCCCACGCCACCGCGCTGGGGAAGGCGCTGCTGTGGGCCATCCCGCCCATCGAGCGCCGGTCGTACCTGAAGGAGATGGGCCTGCGGAAGTTCACCGCCAACACCATCACCGACGCCGAGCAGCTCAACCACGAGCTCGCCGTCTCCGGCCGGGTGGGGATGTTCACCGAGCAGGAGCAGTACCGACCCGAGGTGTGCTGCGCGGCGGTGGTGGTCGGCGAGGGCCAGGGCACCATCGGGATGTCGGTGCCGGCCGGACTGTGGGAGCGCACCAGCCCGGGGCTGATGCGCCATCTGGCCCTGCGGGCCGCGGACCTCAGCTAGACCGCTCCCCGCGCTCGCCGTCTTCGGATTCGTCCTCCCCCGGCTGCTCGGCCTCGGCCTGGGCCGCGGGGTCCTCGAGGGCCGCGTCCGGGTCGCGGCCGAGCTCCATGAGGGCGCCGATCTCGCTCTTCTCGGAGCGCCGATCGCTCCAGATCACGAAGAGGACCAGCACCACGCTGACGACCAGGAGCGGCAGCCGGTAGCGGGCGAAGAACTGGAGGACGGAGGCGATGGGACTCTCGAACGCCTCCCCCAGGCGACGGAGGAGATAGAGGCGGCCCACGGTGCCCGTGATGTTGAGGGCGAAGAAGACGGGCAGGCGCATCCCCGAGGCTCCCGCGAACAGGCAGATCCACGGGTTGGGCGCCGCCACCACCAGGGGGTAGGCGGCCTTGGAGAACGCCCGCTCATACAGACGGACCTGCTCCCCGAAGCTCCTGCTGCGGCGTTCCACCCACTGCAGGGCGCCGTCGCCGTACCACCAGCCCAGCAGGTAGAAGAGCGGGTCGGAGATGAGCAGGCGGGCGCCGGCACCCAGGTAGTACGACCAGGCGTCGAGCTGGTTGGTGGTGAGCACCAGGATGCGGGACCGGGCGTTGAGCAGCGTCAGGGCCAGGGGATGCTTGTCGGCCCAGGTGGTGGTCAGGGCGTCGCCGACATAGGCGGCGGCGACGAGGGCGACGATGGGCCCGATGACGAGAAGCAGCTGGCGCCGGGTCGGTCGACGCCCCCCGGGGGCCGTCTGCATGCCTAGATCATGGCCTAGCGCTTCGCGTTGCGCAGCGCGAGGTCGACCACTCCGTTGGTCTCGCCGGGAAGCTCCCGGCGCCGGTCGGCATCGCCGAAGACGAAGACGGCGCCGTCAGCCCCGGCCAGGTAGTAGCCCTCGCCCGTGGGCGTCGCCCGCAGCTGCACGGCCGACGGTTGCGGCTTCCGGTCGGCCACGCCCCCGAAGAAGGTGGTGTCGACGGCGAACACACCCCCGTCGGCCCCCAGGAGCCAGTAGCCCCGGCCGTCGGGATGGGGGGTGATGGCCACGATGGGAGCGACGGGCTGGGCGGCGCCGGCGGCGCTCACCAGCGCCCGCCCAGGCGTGGCGCCCCGGGGCAGGGCGTCACCGAAGGCGAACACCCGCCCGTCGGCGGCGGCCAGCCAGTAGCCCTGGCCCGTCGGCGTGGAGGCCAGGCCGGCGATCTCCACCGCCGTGGGCGCGGGCGGGCCCGGATGCGCCGGTGGCGCGGTGGCGCCGAGGAAGGCGGCGTCGCCGAAGGGAATCACCTCGCCCGCCGAGGACAGCACCCAGTAACCCCGGCCCGACGGCGTGGGCTCGAGCTGGACGGCCGGCGCCGACAGTGCGCCGGTGGCCGCCCCCAGGAAGGGGGCGTCGCCGAAGGTGAACACACCTCCGTCGGCGGCGGCCAGCCAGTAGCCGCCTCCGCTCGGCGTGGCCGCCATGGCCACCACCGGAGCGGCGAGCTGCACCCCGGCCAGGTCGCCGACGACGGGAGCGTCACCGTGGGCCTGGACCCGCCCCTCGGCGGTCACCGTCCAGAACCCGGGGACGGGCGGGAGCGGCGGCGGGGGCGGGACGGGGGAAGGCGGGGCGGGGAGGCGACCCATGGCCACGGCCACCCGGTCCCGCACCTCGGGCAGGCGCTCGTAGAGCCGGTCGCCCGGGCAGGCGGTCTGGCCCACGTCACGGTGGCCGCCCAGATTGGGGGTCTGGACCTGGGAGCCGTCGGACTTGGTGTAGGTGTCGGCGCCGTGGGGGTCGATGCCGTGGCGGTCCGCCTTCCACGCCAGCAGCCGGACCAGCGAATCGATTGCCGGTCCGGTGGGTTGGGCGGCGCCGGAGAAGTCGCCCAGGATGGCCACGCCCACCGATCCCACGTTGAACCCCTTGGCGTGGGCCCCGATCACGCTCCGGCCGCCGCCATCCTCCCCGGTGGGCGTCTCGCCGGCGCCGTAGGGCCGGGCGTAGCGCCCCTCGTAGATGCGCCCCGAAGCGTCGACCAGGAAGTTGTACCCGATGTCGTTCCAGCCGTTCTGGCGGGTGTGGTAGGCGTAGATGGCCCGCACCGTGGATGCCGGGTCGGGGTCGTCGTTGGGCGTCACCGTGTGGTGGACGAAGAGCTTGGTGGGAGCGGCGAACTCCGGCGTGCCCTGGCGCATGCCCTCATCGGCGCCCCACGCCGCCCGGGACACGATCTCGGGTTGGGCGGCTCCGGGAGACGCCACCGGGACGGGGGGTGGCGGCGCCGCCGAAGAGGCGTCGATGACGACGATCTCCACGTGGTGGGCCGGACCCCGGCTCCGGGCCTGGACGAGCGTGGCTCCGTCCGCCCGGACCAGCCCCGAGAGGTGGATGCCCGCCTCCTCGTCACCGAGGTCGTGGGACACGGCCAGGCGTCGCCACGGCCCCAGGTTGCCGGGCGTACCGGTGCGCACCTCGATGACGGCATCCTCGCCGCCGTGCCATTGCACGCCGACATGGGAGAGCGGGAACGGGGTGGCCGCCGGGTGGGGGCCGGCGGGGAGCGCGGCGACGTGAGTGCCGGCCTCGGCTCGGCCCGAGACGGCCGGCACCATCATTCCGGTGGCCATCAGAACCAGCGCGAGCCAGCTCCGGAGTCGCACCTGAGGACCTCCCCCTGCCCATAGGTTGCTGCGAATGGCCCTGATGATGCAACGGGAAGATCGTGAGGTGGCGGACCCCGGGTCCTTGAGGCAGAAGGAACCGGGCGGCGGCCACAATGGGAACGATGACGTCCGAAGCCGCCACCCTGCTCGGGCTGTTGAGCGATGACGACCGCCTGCGGGTGGTCGCCGCCCTCGCCCTCGGGGCCCGAACCCCGGGCGAGGTGGCGGAAGCGTCAGGGCTCGACGTGCCCCGGGCCGGCAAGGCCCTGGCCCGTCTCACCAGCGGCGGTCTGGTGGAGCAGGAGAAGGACGGCTACCGGTTGCTCGGGGAGCGGTTCCGGGAGGCCCTCGAGTCGTTGGAGCGACCGGCGGCGGAGAGCCCCGACTCCGGCCAGGGGCCGGACGCCGACAAGGTGCTGAAAGCCTTCCTGCGCAACGGGAAACTGACGTCGATCCCCGTCGTGCACTCCAAGCGCCTGGTGGTCCTCGACTACCTGGCCCGGCTGTTCGTGCCCGGTGAGGCCTACCCGGAGTCGGTGGTCAACGAGCGGCTGGCCGCCTTCCACCCCGACTACGCCGCCCTTCGGCGGTACATGGTGGACGACGAGTTCCTCCACCGCCGGGACGGCTTCTACTGGCGTGCCGGGGGGACCTTCGACGTCGACGTGGACGACGAGGGCTAGCTGAGCTAGCTGTCCGTCAGACGTCGCCGCCGGGGTTGCGGCCCAGGAAGGCGACGAGGCGCTCGTGGACGGGAGCGTCGTCCGACCAGTCCACGATCTCACCGAAGGGCTTCCCCGGCCCCCGCACCTGGTCGGCGGGAAGGGCGGCGAAGTTGTTCTGGCACATCTGGAGGGCGAGCCCGGCCGACTCGGCGTTCAACAGGGAATCCTGCCCGGTAGCCATGGCCAGGTCCCAGCGGTGGACAAGGTTGTCGATGAAGTGGATCCCGATGGCGAAGGCGGCCGGCATGTGCCCGAAGGGAAGGTGGAGCGTCTGCTCCAGCACGTCCGGTGTCGCCCAGGCGGCGATGGCATCCTCAGCCGATCGGCGGTAGGCGGTCGCCGGATCATCGCCCAGGATGTCGTCGGTGCTCATCTCCTTGGGGTCCTCTCCCCGCACGGCGGCGGCGAACACCTCGTTCACCCCCACGATGTGGGCCAGCAGGGCGCGGACGTCCCACTCCGCGCACGGAGTGGGATTGTCCAGCTGGTCGGGCTTGACGCCGTCCACGATTCGCTGTGTGGTGCGGAGCGTCTCGGCATGCGTGGCAATGACGTCCATGTTCGGCCTCCAGGGCCGGCGGGCCCGGCGTCTGGACGCTACCGCAGGACGAGGGCGTCCTCCTCCACGTCGACCTTGACGGTCGACCCTTCGGTGAGCCTGCCCTCCAGCAACGCGAGGGCCAGCCGGTCGGCCAGCTCCTTCTGGATGACCCGCTTGAGCGGCCGGGCCCCGAAGTCGGGGTCGTAGCCCCGCTCCGCCAGCCACAGCTCGGCCTCGGGGCTGACCTC
>JBIOYN010000044.1:0-14976 GCA_044870155.1 Acidimicrobiia bacterium
CGGTGGTGGTGTCGCGGTCCTCGATGTAACGCCGGCCCGCCACCTCCGCTTCGATGAGCATGGCCGGCGGCTGGGCGGCGGCGTCGACCTCGACGATGCGCAGCTTCCGCAGCGTCGGCCCCCGGACCACCAGGCGGTTCCGGCGCGACGGGTCGTTGGGGAACAGCAGGGCCTGGACGGCGGCCGGGGTGGCGATGGCGTCGAGGGCGGCGTCGTCGCCGTCGACCGCCTCGGCCCAGGAGTCGAGCGCCCGGCGGGCGGCGGCCTCGAGGACGTCGGGGGCGAAGCGGCCGTCCATGTTGGCCAGGTCCAGGGCGGCGGTGTAGGCGTCGCCCTCGAAATCGAGGTCGGCCACCGCCGCGATCTGGTCGGTGGCCACAGCGCCGGCCACGCCCCGCTCGGTCACCGCCTCGTCGCGCAGGCGGTCGTCGGACCACGGTGAGGCGACGATGGGGGCCTCGAGGTTGTGGGCGCCCTCGGCGTCCTGCTCGATGGACAGCAGCGTCCAGCGGGCTGAGCCGTCTTCCCCGGGGCGCTTGCCCAGCGTCCAGTACTCGGCCTGGGTGATGAGCCCATCGGCGTTGGTGTCCTCGTTGCGGGTGACGACGTTGCCGGCCCGGTCGTAGACGATGTCGCGCAAGGGCACCTCGATGCGCACGCACACCCGGTCCTCGGCGTCCTCGGTGCGGTTCACCAGCCCCACGTACTCGATCATCGGGGCGGCCTGCACCTCACTGACGTTGCGCCAGCCGACGCGGTCGTACTCGTCCAGCCGGCGGGCCCATTCCACGTGCAGGTCGCGGCCGAGGAGCGCCGCCAGCTTGTCCCGGTCGGCGTCGTTCCAGGCGGCGATGATGTCGTGGTGGAGGGCGGCGGCGCCCTCCTTCACCGCTTCGGGGGCAAAGGCCGGGTCGTCGGTGAGGGCCTCTTCGGCGGCCAGCTCCACCTGGGCCTGGCGGGCCCGGCGCTGCTGGAGCGTGGCGGGGGTGGCCCGGCGCCAGCCGCTGGCGCCGGTGGCCCGGCGCGAGTTCTGCCAGGCGTTCCAGGCCGCCGAGATCACGAGGAAGCCGATGATCCCGACCATGAGGATCATGGCGGTGAAGCCGTCGATGCTCCCGCCGCCGCCGTAGCCGCCGCCCCCGCCGCCGTAGCCGCCGCCGCCGCCGCCGCTGAAGCCGCCGCCGCCACCGCCGCCCCCGCCGCCGCCACCGAATCCTCCGGTGCCGCCGCCGGGAGCCCCCAGGAGCACGGCGAGAGAGTAGAGCGCACCCATGTCGGGACCTCCTCGCAACCGTCGCCCCCCACGGTAGCGACCCGAGGGTCGCCACCGCTCCGCGTTCGTCGGATGGTCAGCGGCGGGCGACGGTCCCGACGGTGGTGGCCAGGAACGAGCTGCGGGCCACGTTCCAGTGGGAGGCCAGGTAGCTCCCCGCCGCCGGGTGGGGATGGAAGTAGTCGTCCCCGTTGCAGTCGAGCAGGGCGTCGCCCTCCGGAGGACACACGTCCTGGAGCCGGGTCAGGGGGGTGTCCTGGTAGCACATGAGGTCGCCGTCGTCGGTGCAGTGCCCGAGGGGTGTGGCATGGGGGGCGTTCAGGTTCACGCCACCCAGGGTGTGGACCAGCTCGTGGGCCTCCACCGATGTGCCCCGGCTCTCGAGCAGCCCCCAGCAGGGCGCGTCGATGCGGGCCACCAGGCCGGCCCCCACCCCGTCGTTGAGGTTGCCGGCCGTGCGCTCGTCGCGGTGGAGCTGGCCGATGCCGCACAGCACGTCGGAATCCATCCACACCAGGTAGCGCCGATCGGCCCGGGAGTAGCCGTGGGCCACCAGCTCGACCACGGTGGCCCGGAAGTTGTCGTCGGCCACCGGCGAGAGCACCACCCGGTCGACCACCAGCCGGCAGGCGCCCTCGGTGACGAAGCGCAGGTGACGGGTGGCGCCGAAGCGGGCGGCAGAGGAGGCGAAGACCGAGTCCGTCTCCGCCGCCCAGCGGCGGATGCGGCCCGCCACGTCGTCGTAGCGGTCGGCGCGGTCGGAGGGCACGGCATAGATGGCCTGCACCCGGTTCCCGTCCCGGCCGTCGCCGTAGCAGTGCACGCCCTCGGGGGCGCCGGCGTGGGGACCGTCTCCCTGGGGGTCGACGGGCAGCAGATCGCCGTCGGAGTGGGCCGGGTCGTCGGCGCCATGGGGATGGGAGCGGGCGGTCAGGCCCTCCAGCGGGTCGGCGCCATGCGTGCACGTCACCGCCCCGGACGGCACCACGATGGCTTCCAGATCCCCGCAGGGGCCGTCGCCGTCGCCGGCGCCGGCCCCCGGCTCCCCGGGGACGAGCGTGGCCGCCAGCATGCACAGGGCACCCGCCAGGATCCGGGCTCCACACGACGTCAGTCCCGGAACCCGGGCGCCCGACGTCCCCATCGGTTCGCGCATGCGGTCCGACCCCTCTCTCGAGGCCGGATTCTGGCATGCGGGGACGCCCCCGTCAGCCGGTAATCCCTGGAAATACCGGGCCTCGCAGCGAGGCCCGGCCGCTGAGCTGAGCGGCCCCGCTCGGCGCCGGCCGTCCCCCTGGGAGCCCCTGGCAGCGGGTGAGGCCGGCGTTGACCCGGACAATGTCAGCCAGGGCCCCCGGCTCCGAGTCGGCGGCCATCATGCCCGTGAGCGTGAGGACGATCGGTGGGTCGCCCGGGTGATAGTCGCCCAGTACGGGCCAGTTGACGATGTTCCCCTCGATCACACCCCCGCCGGAAGCGGACAGGAGGCTGAACGTGACGCCGGGGTCGGCGCTGACCACGTCGACGGCCGAGAGCCCGGCCAGGTCGCACGACAGCCCGTCGAGGGCGTCGGGCCGGTCGGGGATGGTGATGGTGAAGGTGAACTGCTGGCCCGGGTCAACGGGGTCCTTGTCGACCACCTTCGACACCGGGACGGGGCAGCGCACCCCGCCGGCGGGCACGGCCACGGACGCTTCCAGGTGGCCGATGCGCACGTCGATCACCTCGCCGGGACCGCCGATGGGCAGCCGCAACCTGACGAGATCAGCGGCGCCTGAGGCCCCCGTCCCGTCGGGGGCCACAAAGGGCAGGGCGACGAAGTCGGACCGGGCCCGCTCGCCGATCCACAGGTCCATCACCGGGGTGAGCCCGAACGCCACCCCTTTGCTGCCGAGCACCTCCTGGGTGGTGAACTGGACGACCTCCGCGCCTCTGGTGATGCGGAGCAACGGTGCGGCGTCGTCCATCCCGACGGCGCGATATTCCACCGCCGCGCCACCGGGGGTGCCGTCGGCCCGGGCCCGCAGCACCGTCTCGCCCAGCACCTCGACGGTCGTCTCCTCGGCCGTGCCGGGCAGGAGGCGGATGGTGGCGGGTGCCTGGCGGGACTCGGCCACCACCGAGAACGTGTCGCCCGCCGGGCGCAACTCGGTGGTGGCATCGGAGCGGGCCACGTCGACGGTGGCCACGGGCAGGACCACGTCGAGGGCCCGGCCGGATCCGAAGCCCAGCGGGCGGCCGGCCACGCAGGTGCGGTGGCTCCAGGCGGGGGCCGCCTCGCCCCGGGCCAGGGACACCGAGGCCACGTCCGGAATGTCGACCAGGCTGGCTTCATCGGCCACCAACGCGGTGGTGGGGGGCGCGGCGGCTTCGGCCGCGCCCACCACCACCAGGCCGTTGACGTCGAGGCCCCGGCCCCGCGCCTCGGCGCGCCGGCCGGCGCCCCCGGTGGCGACGGTGGCTCCGAGCTCGTCGTAGGTGGTGCCGGTGAGGCCGATGGAGTCCACGCTGGCCCCGGAGAATCCCGCCCGCACGGCGACGGGCCCGCCGGGCAGCGCCCCCAGGTAGAGGCTCGTGCCGGTGGCGGACGCCGAGAAGCGCGACCCTCCCGGGACGACGGTCTGGCCGCCGGTGGGGACGGCGATCAGGCAGGGCGCCAGGAGCCCTACGGCGGCGGCGAGGACGGAGCGGGTGCGCGTGATCACGGCCGGCCCCTCAGTCCCGACCGAAGGTCCGGGAAGGGCCCGAACCCAGTGGCTGGGCGGTGCCGGGCACCACCAGGAAGGGGGCGGAGGCGGACAGGGGCGCTCCCCGTACCGTGGCCGACAGCAGCCGGGGCCCGAGGACGTCACGCAGGATGAGGAAGGCGACGGGCCCGATCCGCCCGGCGGCGTCGGCCCTGACCACCTTGGTGGCCGCCAGGGGGGTGGGGTCGCGGGGCCGGTCGGGGCTGCGGGCCCAGCGCAGCTCCACCGTGGCGTTGGCGGGGAAGCCGGACCCGCGCACGGTGACGGGTGTCCCCGGGGCTCCCAGGGGCGGGGTGGCGGTGACGACGGGGAGCTCGGGTCCGGCTCCGGCCAGGGCCACCGCGTGGGGGGAGCCCGGGGCGTTGTCCGCCACCAGCAGGGAGGCGTCCCGGGCGCCCAGGTCGCCGGGGGAGAAGGCCACCACCACGCGGCAGGATTCGGCACCCTGGAGCGACTGGTGGGAGCACCCGTCCGACGCCAGCCGGTAGTCGGTCACGCCCGTCACCGACACGGCGGAGAGGACCAGGGGGGTGAAGCCCCTGTTGGTGACGGTCACCTCCCGGGTCGTGTCGCTGCCCAGGGGCCGGCGTCCGAAGTCGACCCGGTCGGGATTCACCTCCGACTTCAGGGTGTCGACCCGGGTCACGTTGGTGCCGTTGTCGCAGGCCACCACCCGCCCGTCAGGGGACGCGCTGGGGTCCATGCAGCCGGGCACGCTCTGCTGCCCGCCCGTGTCCCCGTCGGTCACCGTCGTTCCACCGGGCGGCACGGGCGCGGGGTTGACGGGGATGAGGTGGGCGTCGCGCACGGGCTCGTCGAAGACGTAGTCGACGGCGTGCTCGCCCGGGAAGACCTCCACCCCCACCAGGTCGGGCCCGTCGGTGGGTGAGGTGGGAGTAAAGGTGAGTGCTCCCAGCGGCTTGACGCCGAGCGGGTTGGGGGCACCCGACACCTCGAGGCCGGTGGGTGTGAGCAGGCGGGTGAACACGGCCCGGGGCTGGGCCGATCCCAGCACCACCGACGCCTCCAGGCCGGCCAGGGCAGGGGCGGCGACCCGGACGGTCTCGGGCGCCGGCCGGGTGGGAGCCGTCACGCCGAAGCGCGTGCCGTCACCGGTGAAGAGGGACAGGCGGCCGACGTCCTCGGCCCGTACCGGCTCGTTGAAGGTGAAGTCGAAGCGGGGCGGGCCCGCCGGGTCGTCGGCGGCGGGCTCCACCCGGGTGACGGCGGCGAGCTCAGGTCCGGCCACGTTGGCGTCGGTGGACTGCTCCACGTTGGGCTCGCCACCGGCGTTGCGCACGGCGTCGGGCAGGGCCACCAGGCGCCGGGCGGTACCCAGATTGTCGGGGAAGGCGACGACCACCGTCTCCGTGCCGGCGTCGACGGCCGACACCGCGCCGGCCGGGTGGACCTCGCCCTGGTCGTCGACGAAGGTGAAGTGGGCCCCGGGCGTGGCGGAGGCGATGTCGTCGAAGGTGTAGGTGACGGTGCCCATGGCCACGTCGGGGATGGCGGAGACGAGGTTCGGGCCCGTGATGTCGCCCGGCCGGGGGTCGAGCGCCGTGCCCGAGAGCGGCCGGGAGGCCTCGGTGTTGGCATGGCCGTCGGCATCGGAGACGACGCCGTCGATCACGGTGGCCAGCGTGGCCCGGGACACGTCGGTGCCGTCGGGGAAGAAGGCCACGACGCACGCCGGGTTCCCAGGGTCGAGTGAGGCGGCGATCGAGGTGAAGCGGACGGCGGAGTTGAAGGTGGTGACCCCGAAGCCCTCGGGATCGACCAGGGCGGCGATGGCCTCGTCGAAGCACAGCCGGACGGCGGCGCGGTCGTCACCGGGATCGCCGGGCGTCCCGGCGTCGTCCTTCGTGATCTCGGCGGAGTCGAGGTCGGGTCCGTCGGTGACGTCGGTCGAGGGTCCGACGCAGGCGGGCGGGTTGGCGTTGGAGCGGCCGTCGGGGAGGTCGAGGGGCAGGATCTGGTCGTCGATCACCGCGTTCTGGCTCACGGCGCCGCACGTCGCCCGGTTCAGGTCCTCGTCGTCGGGGTAGCCCACCCGGACCCGGTTCCCGATGCGCCAGATGATGTGGATGCCCCAGCGCCGGGTGCCGTCCTTCTTCACCACCGAGAAGTTGGTAGGTGTGTCCCCCGGCTCGGGGGGCGTGCCGGTCTGGCACACCACGGTGGTGTTGGTGAGGACGAGGCCTCCCGCCTCGCAGCCGTCGGGGATGACCGTGCGGTCGTCGGGGGGTACGGGGAACGTGGGCGGGAAGGGGTCGACGATGACCTCCTGCTCGGGGCCGGGACCGTCGGGCGGGGGATCGACGGTGGTTTCGGTCCCGGTCTGTTTGCAGTCGGGGGAGATGGCCGGATCGCTGCTGGGGCCGTCGCGTTGGGTGCCGTCGGCGTTGAGGGAGATCCGGAGCACGGAGTCGTCCTCGGGTTCGGGTGTGAACAGCCCGAGGACGGCGAACACGTCCTGGTAGCCGTTGGTGTCACCGGCCACCAGGGTGGGGGCGGTGGAGGCGAAGAGCACGACGCCGCACCGCTCCACCACCGGCTGGGACGAGCACCCCCCTGCCGGCTGGCCGCTGACGCCGGAGGCCAGCAGCGGCCCGCCATCCGCACCGATGATCCACGCCCACACCTGGCAGTACTGGGCCCACACCACCCACAGTCCGCCGCTGTCCACCCGGGGCGCACCCGGGTCGATGATCGGCCGCTCCGGACCCGGTGGCGGCGGGGCCAGGGTGCACTCGCCGGTCCGACGGTCGACGACGGCGATCCGCACCACGGTCACGCTGACGCCGGTGACGAGGAAGCGGGCGGCGAAGGTGACGATGCGGCCGTCGTCCGAGACGTCGGGCTCGGAGGTGGCCTCCTGGTACTCGAAGCCGTCAGGGGAGCAGACGATCTGCTCCGTCTGGCCGTGGTCCCAGATCCAGATGTAGGGGGCGCCCCACCAGACGATCCACCCCTGCCCGCCGGTCGACGACCCCCCGCCCGGCGGCTGGAGGGGGTCCTCCGGGGGCGCTGGGGCTTGGCTTCCCGCCGTGGACGTGCCCGCCGATGCCTCGCCCTCCACCGGCGCGGCGCGGCTCTCGGTGGGCGTCACCGGGTTGCCCAGGACACCCATCAGCAGCGCCAGCCCGGCGGTGAGAGCCACCGCCCGCGTTCTCCCCAGTCCGATCATCGGGTCCTCCCAGCCGTGATCTCGCCCTCCAGTGTGTCGCCTCGGACCGGAAGTCCCAACTCGGCCAGGGCGTCGTCGTAGGCCCGGCGGGCCCGGTGGGCGGCGGCGTGGTCGCCGGAGCGCTCCCGGGCCTCGGCCAGCAGCCGCCACAGCCGGTCGTGGTAACGGTCGACGGCGAGCCCCCATTCGCAGGCGGCGGCGGCCGTCTCGGTGTCGTCGAGCTCGAGGGCGAGCTCGGCCCGGATCTGGGCCATCTCCGCCGCCACCAGCCGCAGGCGCTCCCGCTCCTTGACCGCCCACTCGGCGGGACCGTCCTCGGGCAACAGCTCACCGGCGTACAGGGCCTGGGCCCGCTCCAAAGCGGCGATGGCGGCCGGGCCGTCGCCGGCGCTGCGGGCCACCCGGGCGTCGGCGGCGGCCGCTTCGAAGGCGAGGACGTCGACGTCGGCGCCGGCGGGGAGGGCCAGGCGGTAGGCGTCGCCTTCCCGGACGAGCAGCGATGACGCCCCCCGGGGGGCGTCGGGCTCGAGCAGGCGGCGCAACGCCGAGATGACGACCTGGAGGTTGTGGGCCCCGGTCCCGGCGTCGATTTCGGGCCACAGCGCCTCGATGATCGTCTCCCGGTGCACGGCCCGGTCGGCCCGCATGGCCAGCAGCCGCAGCGCCGCCCGGGCCCGGGGACGCACGGCGGCCAGGTCGACGGGGTGGCCGTCGACGGTGAGGGCGAACCCGCCCAGGCACCGCAGTTGCAGCCGCCGGACCCGGGTGCTTCCCGGGGCGGCGAGGCCGGTGGAGGGGACGGGAAGGGCGATGCCGGTGCCGCCGCCACCGGGACCGGCACCGGGGAGCGAGTCGGCCTGGGAGAGGACGCCGGCCAGCCCGGGGATCCCCTGGCCGGCGTCGAGGTCCACCGATCGGGCCATGGTGCCGAGCTCGGCGGCCCGTTCCGGCTCCGCCACCGACCGGGCCAGGTAGGCGAGGGCGAGGGCGCCGGGCACGCCCGCGGAGCGGGCCATGGCTTCCGCCTCCCGGGAGGCGTGGCGGGCGTCGGCGCCGTGGCCGTCGGCGGTGACCAGGGCCAGGGCGGCCCGGGCCCATACCTCGAGGGTGGCGGCGTCGAGGTGGGAGAAGGCGTCGGCGGCGGCTTGGAGCGCCGCCACGGTGGCGGGCGCCGGGGCGGGGCCCCGGATCAGCCCGGACAGCCCCTGGGCCAGGCCGATGATCCCGGTGGCCCACAGGTCGCCGTCGTCCTCGGCGGTCCGGCGGAGGGCCTCGGCCGCCTCGCTGGTGGGGCCGTCGACGAGGACGGCGGTGATGGCCCGGGCCATCCGGGTGAGCCACGGGAGGCCGAGGCGCTCGGCCTCGTCGACGACCCACTCGAGGTCGTCGTCGGAGGACTCGTCGCCCAGGAAGCAGGCACCGGCGACGGCGGCGGCCAGGTGGGCGCCGGTGGCGAGGACGCCGTCCCCGGCGGCTTCGGCGGCGGACTCGAGGAGGCGCCGTCCGGCCCGGACCCGACCGGCCAGGCAGGCGGCCAGCCCCTGGACGGCCCCGGCCTCGACACCGCCCTGGCGGACGGCCCGGTCCAGGGCGGCCAGCGGTTGGCGGCGGACGGCGGCGCGGGCCAGGTGCACCCACCCGGTGCCGGGCGCCGACCCGGGTTCGACCCACTCCGTGACGGCCAGGCGCTCCCGCCGGCACGTCTCGGCCGGAGCGGAGGAGCCGAAAGCCTGCTCGGCCCGGTGGTAGGCGTCGCGGGCGGGGTGGAAGCGGCCGGCGGCCAGGTAGCGGCGAGCCCGGGCCAGGTTGAGCCACGGGTCGGTCTCGGCCCCGAGGGCGGGAGGCAGGTGCTCGACCCAGGCGCCGGGGTCGCCCGCCAGCTGCTCGCCCTCCCGGCCCAGCAGCCGCCCGGCGGCGGCCCAGTCGCCCGCCCGGCAGTAGGCCCGCAGCGCGTCGGGCGGCGCCCCCGCTGCTTCCAGCAGGCCGCCGGCCCGCCGGTACAGCGCCGAGGCGGCCACCTCGCCGTGCTCGTCGACCAGGGTGGCCTCCAGGTGCGTCCGCAGCACCACGTGGTAGCGGAAGGTGTCGTCGTCGATGGCGTTGGTGAAGATCTGCCGGCGTTCCAGGTCTTCGAGGACCTCCCGGCTGCCCCGCCGGCCCATCACCTGGTCGCACAGCGGTCCGGTCAGCCGGCCGAGGACGCTGGTGCGCACGAGGAAGTGGCGCAGTTCCTCGGGCAGGTCGCCGAGGACGTTGTTGGCCAGATACTCACGCACCAGGCGGGAGGCGGAGCGCAGCCCGGCCAGCACCCGGCGCCGCTCGCCCGGCGGCTTGCCCTTAGTGGCCAGGTGAAAGAGCTGCAGGCCGGCGGCCCACCCCTCGGTGCGCCGGGCCAGCTCGGCCAGGTCCTCGGGGGGGAGCGGCTCGCCGTAGAACTCGTTGAACAGGGTCTCGACCTCCCAGGACCGGAAGCGGAGGTCGTCGGGGCCGAGCTCGAAGATGGAACCGGCGACCCGGAGTCGGGACAGGTCGAAACCGGGAACGCGCCGGGAGGCGGTGAGCACCGTGACCGACGGCGGCAGGTAGTCGATCAGCCGCTCCAGGGCCGCTTCCGCCTCGGTGGCGAAGAGGAGGTGAAGATCGTCGATGATCAGCAGCCCGCGGGGCTGCGGCCAGGTCTCGAGGGCGGCGGCGGCCGCCTCGGGCGAGGCCCAGGCGCGGTCGGGGAGGGGGGTGAAGGCGGCGCGGGCGGCACGTTCCAGGCCGGCCAGGAGAACGCCCGCGTCCCCGTCGGACGCCTCCGCCCGGTACCAGGCCACCGGGACCCCGGCCCCGGCGGCGAACTGGCCCAGCAGCGTGCTCTTGCCCGAGCCGGGCGGGGCGACCACGAGCCCGAGACGGTGCTCCCAGAGGCGGGCCAGCTTCTCGTCCAGGCGCCGGCGGGAGTGGGCGCGCACGCTGGGCACCCGGATCCGGGCCTCGGGAACGACGTGCTGCGCCCGCTCGTCCAATGCGCCCTCTCCGCCGCGGACGGCCGGCCTTCGCCCCACCTGCAGCAAATACTTACGAATGCAGGCCCGCCCCGTTCTCCAAGGGACCGATTGTACGTGCCGGTTTGGCCCTCGTCATCCGGTTTGTAACCGCCCAAAAAGCTCGGACGTCCTAGCAATTCATATTGCGAAATTCTTTGCGCCATCGCGTGCCGGGACGGTCAAGTGGCGTCAGGGAACGGCAGGTCAGGGGGGCGCCCGTGACGCAGTCGCATTGATCGGACTCATTCTGTCGACACATTGCTGACGACAGGATTACGAGCCGGTGTATTTCTCGGGCCGGCCTTTTCTCGGAATATGGCGGGCGCGGCGATCGCTCAAGACCCGCCATCCCAGTCGCGGTTGAGGAGGCAAGGGAGCCTGCGTTGACACCCGATCCTCTCCGGGCTAATTTCTTCGACAGTTGCGTCGAACGAATTAAATGAGGAGGGACATGGCGGAGATGGTGGCTCGCCGGGGGCGGGGCCGGCCCCGGCAGGAGCAGCCGTCGGCCGAGTACCTGGCCCGGCTGGAGGAGATCATCGACGCCGCCGTGCGGGCGTTCGGGCTGCGAGGGTACGAGTCAGCCACCCTCGACGACATCGCCACCGCCGTCGACTTCCGGCGGGCCAGCCTCTACCACTACGTCCCCTCCAAGGCGCACCTGCTCTACCTCATCCACGACCGGGCGCTCACGATCGCCATCCGCCAGCTGGAGGAGAGCAAAGGGATCGACGACCCCCGCCGGCGCCTGGTGGCCTTCATCCGGAACCAGGTGACGGCTGTGGCCGAGCAGCCCGGCCTGGTCAAGGTGCTCTTCGACGACCGGATCGCCCTCGACGAGCGCTACGAGGCCGAGATCCGTGAGAAGGAGCGCCACTTCCTCCGGGAGATCGTGGCCCTCGTGACCGAGGCCGTCGAGGGCGGCGTGATCCCTCCCGTCGACCCCTGGTACGGCGCCCGGGTGCTCCTGGGCGCCACCACCTGGCACTACAAGTGGTTCGATCCCGACCGCCACGACCCCGAGGCCGTGGCCGAGTCCTGCCTGGCGCTGTTGGCCGGAAGGAAGAGCACCCCCGCGAGGAGGCGGAGATGACGATCTGCGAGGCGGACCTCGACCTGTTCCCCGAACCCGGCCTGCTCATCGGCGACCGCCTGGTGACCGAGGCCAGCGGCGGGGAGTTCCAGCACGAGTACCCCGCCACGGGCCGGCCCACCGTCCGCGTGCCCCTGGCCGGCCGGAAGGAGGTTGACGAGGCGGTGCGGGCGGCCCGGGCGGCGTTGCCGGAATGGCGGTCGTGGACGGTCGACCGGCGCCGGAACGTCATGCTGCGGTTCGCGGCGCTGATGAAGGAGCACGAGGACGAGATCGGCCGGCTGTCGGTGTTCGAGAACGGCACGCCCATCTGGATGGCGGACAAGTTCGCGGCCACCATCGCCGACGCCTTCACCTACAACGCCGGCTGGGCCGACAAGATGGGGGGCGACGTCATCACCACCTGGCCCGAACCGGCCCTCGACTACACGCTCATCGAGCCCTACGGCGTGGTGGGCATCATCATCCCCTGGAACGGTCCCGTCCCCTCCGTGGGCATGACCATCGCCCCGGCGCTGGCGGCGGGGAACACCGTGGTGCTCAAGCCCTCCCGGCCCGCTCCCCTGAGTCCCCTCCGGATCGGCCAGCTGCTCCTCGAGGCCGGCTTCCCGCCCGGCGTGGTCAACATCGTGCCCGGCGGTCCCGAAGCCGGTGACGCCCTCGTCCGTCACCCGGGCGTCGACAAGGTCCATTTCATGGGCAGCAGCGCCGTGGCCAAGGAGGTGCTGGCCGCCGCCCTCACCAACCTGACCCCGGTCACCCTCGAGCTGGGAGGCAAGTCCGCCAACATCATCTTCGCCGACGCCGACCTCAAGGCCGCCGCCGAGCTGGCCATCTCGGCCGTGGTCTACATGAGCGGCCAGGCCTGCCTCATCGGGACCCGGGTGCTCGTCCAGGCGCCCGTCTACGACGAGATCGTCGAGCTGTGCCGGACGATGGTGGAGGAGATCCCCATCGGCGACCCCACATCGCCCACCACCAGGATGGGTCCCGTCATCAGCCAGGGGGCGTGCGACCGGGTGCTCGGGGTCGTGGAACGGACGCAGCGAAACCAGGAGGGGCGGCTGGTGACGGGCGGCCACCGCCTGGGCGGGGATCTGGCCGACGGCTACTTCATCGCTCCCACCATCTTCGCCGACGTCGACAACGCCTCGGACCTGGCCCAGCACGAGATCTTCGGCCCCGTCATGTCCGTGCAACCCTTCGACACCGAGTCCGAGGCCGTGGCCCTCGCCAACGACCACCCTTACGGCCTCTCCGCCTACATCCAGACCAACGACTTCAAGCGGGCCCACCGCATGGCGGCGGCGCTGGAGGCGGGCAACGTCTGGATCAACGGCTTCCCCGGTGTTCCCGGATCCATCCCCTTCGGTGGCACCAAGCAGAGCGGCTACGGCCGCCTCGGGGGCCTGGCCGGCATCCGGGAGTTCTCCCGCCCGAAGAACGTGTGGGCGTCGCTGTAGGGCGTCAGCAGTAAGCCTCGAGAGGCCCGCTGGGGATGGCTTCGAACTTGCTCTCGCCGTTGTCCCAGGAGAACTGGATCCCCGCATTGCTGATGCCGATGCCATTCAGGGCCGTCGTGGACCAGGAGTGCCCGAACATGCTGTCGACCTGGAGCCGTTCACCGCCGCAGTTGGCGTCCCGGAAGTCGAAGATCTCGCTGATGACGCCCCGGTGCCAGTTGTAGACATAGGGACCACCGGGGCAGTTCACCTCCTCCCGGGTCAGGACGTCCTGCTCCTTGAAGCCGATGCCGTAGTCACTGTCGAACGCCGGTTGGTCGAACCCGCCCGCCGGCCGGCCGCAGTTGTCAGCCAGGCTGAAGCCGGACCTGACCCGGAAGATCTCCTGGTTGAGTTTGATGGCGAAGCCGTCGGGCCCGCCCATGCCGTCGCGGCGGTTCTTCAGCCAGCACGGTGCGCTCTCGACGTCACCGATGCGGCACATCTTCCAGGTGAAGCCGGCGGACATGACGTAGTGCCTGAGCAGCCGGTCGTAGCTGAACGACGGGACGTCCAGGAAAATGTCGGCGCTGCCCGTCGAGGCGATCGACTGCACGCCGCTGGTGATGGGCTCGATGGAGAACTCGTGGGCCAGGGTGGCGTTGATCTCCGCCCGGGAGGCTCCCTGGTGCTGGAGCTCGAGGATTCGCTGGCGGTACGCCTCGTACCGGGCGCCGATGTCGATGCCCGGAGTCACCCCCGGGGAGCCCGGGGCATCACCGCCGGCGGGGAGGACGAGAACGAGAGCGCTGACGATCCAGACGAAAACGGCGATCCGGCGCATGGCCGGAAGCTTGGCACAGGCGCGGAGACAAGCCGATCCGAATTTCAGGAGCGGACGGCCGAGAGCATGGCCTGGAGCTTGGCTTCGGTCTCCGCCCACTCGGCGTCGGGGTCGGAGCCGGCCACGATGCCGGCGCCGGCCACCAGCCGGGCCCGGGAGCCGTCGAGCTCGGCGCCTCGCAGGGCGACGGCCCACTCGCCGTCGCCGCCGGCATCCACCCAGCCCACGGGACCGGCGTAGAGGCCCCGCTCGAAACCCTCCAGGGTGGCGATGGCGGCCAGGGCGGCGGGGCGGGGCAGGCCGCCCACGGCCGGCGTGGGGTGGAGCTTGCCGGCCAGGGACAGCGCCGACGGCGCCGGCAGGGTCAGCTGACCGCGGACCCGGGTGGCGAGATGGGACACGGTGGGCAGGCGGACGACCTCGGCGTGGGCGGCCTCCGGCCCGTCCGTGCACAGGGGGGCGAGGGCGTCCACCACGGCGGTGACGAGCAGCGAATGCTCCTCGGCGTCTTTGGCCGAGTGGGACAGGGCGTCGACCAGGGCGTCGTCCTCTCCCGGCGTCGCCCCCCGGGCCACGGTGCCGGCCATGGGGCACGACTCGACCTCGGCGCCCCGCCGGCGGACGAGCAGCTCGGGGCTGGCACCCACGAACCCGCCGGCGGCGTAGGTGAAGCAGGTGGGGTGGCTCCGGCCCAGGCGGTCGAGGAGCGCCCGGCGGTCGAAGGGCTTGTCCCCCTCCAGCACCACCTCGCGGGCGAGCACGACCTTCCGGACATGGCCGGCGCCGATGGCGCCCAGCACCCGGCGCACGTTGGCCGTCCACTCGCTCTTGTCGGGATGCTCCTTGGCCGAGAAGGACACGCCGTTGGTACCCGGAGCCGCCGTCCCCGCCGGCGCCGGCACCCGGGCCGGGTCGATCTCGGTGATCCAGGCCGCCCCGGCGGCGTCCCGGCCCACTACCACGGCGGGGATGATCAGCTCACCGGGAGAGGAGTCGGAGAAGGGCAGGGCGCCCACCGCCAGCGGCCCGGTGCCGGGGACCTCCACGGTGTCGTCGATCTGGATGGCCCCGAAGAGGCGGGCCAGGTCGGCGGCCGCCTGCTCGAAGCGCCCGGCGCCGGGCCCCACGGGGATGCGGGCGGCCACGCCGGCGGTGACGAAACCACAGCCGTCGCGCAACCAGGCGAAGCCGTCGGGAGCGAGCCGCCCGAGGAGATCGTCGACGCCGCCCGGCAGCGGCCGCGTCCGGCTGGTGAGGAGCTTCACGAGCGCACCGCCGTGATCAGCTGGGTCAGGCCGCCCGACAGGCGGGTACGGCGGACGTCACCGAAGCCGGCCTCGGCCACCAGCCGGGCC
>JBIOYN010000045.1:0-6075 GCA_044870155.1 Acidimicrobiia bacterium
GAGGTCACCGCCGTCCCGTTCAGGGTGTGCAGCACCTGCGGCGAGCCCTTCCCGCCCTCCGGCCGGAACCGGGCCTGCAGGCGGCGCGCCTGGTAGTCGGTGGTGTTCGAGCAGGACGTGAGCTCGCGGTAGCGCCCCTGGCCGGGCAGCCACACCTCGAGGTCGTACTTCTTGGCCGCCGGGGCGCCCAGGTCACCCGCCGCCACGGCGATGACCCGGTAGGGCAGGCCCAGCCCGCCCACGATGGTTTCCTCCACGGCCAGCATGGCCTCGTGCTCGTCCCAGGACGCCTCGGGATGGGCGTAGCTGAACATCTCCACCTTGTCGAACTGGTGGACCCGGAAGATGCCCCGGGTGTCCTTGCCGTAGGTGCCCGCCTCCCGCCGGAAGCAGGACGAGAACCCGCCGTAGCGCAGCGGGAGCGATTCCTCGTCGAGCAGCTCGGTCATGTGGATCCCGGCCAGAGGCACCTCGGAGGTGCCCACCAGGAACAGCTCACCACCGTCGACCTCGTACACCTGCGAGCGGTCGGTGGGGAAGAACCCCGCCGCCTCCATCATCTGCTCCCGGACGAGCACGGGCGGGACCACCGGGGTGAATCCCTCCTCCACCAGGCGGCCCATGACCCAGCGCACCAGCGCCAGCTCCAGGAGGACGGCTCCGCCCATGAGGTAGGCGAAGCGGCTGCCGCTGGCCCGGGCCCCCCGCTCGGAGTCGACGAAGCCCATGGCCTCGCCGAAGGCGGCGTGGTCGAGGGCCGGCGCCGGCCCCGCCTCGCCCACCACCTCGAGGACCTGGTAGTCGTCCTCGCCTCCGTCGGGCACCGTGGGGTGCGCCGGGTTGGGGACTCCGAGAGCCAGCGCTGCCAGGTGGGCCTCGGCCTCGGCCAGGCGGGGTTCGGCCTTGGCCAGCTCCTCCTTCAGGGCCGAGGCGGCGGCGATCCGGGCTGGGCGCTCGTCCGGGCTCGCCTCCTTGATCTCCTTGGTGGCAGCGTTCTGGCGGGCCCGCACCGTCTCCACCTCGGTGCGCAGCGCCCGGGCGGCCTCGTCGGCGGCCAGCACCTCGTCGATCAGCCCCGCCGGCACCCGCTTGCGCTCGATGCCCTCCCGGTAGGCCGGGTCCTCCCGCAGGGCGCGGAGGTCGATCATGGGACCTTCATCACAGTCTGACCTGGGACCGGAGGTCGTCGAGCCAGGAGGTGGCCGCCTTCCACGCCTTGCCCGCCGCCTTCCGCCGGGCCTCGCCCTCGCCTCCGCCCTCCACCGGGTAGGAGCCCAGAAACTTGACCGTGTGCTTGGCGGCCAGGTTGCGCAGCACGTCGGCCACCAGCTCGTCGGAGATGTGGCCCTCGCAGTCGATGAAGAAGCAGTAGTTCCCGAGGCCCCGCTTGGTCGGGCGCGACTCCAGCTTGGTCAGGTTGACGGCCCGGGCGGCGAACTCCTGGAGGATGGCCAGCAGGGACCCCGGCCGGTCCTGGGACTGGAAGACGACGATGGAGGTCTTGTCGTGGCCGGTGCGGGCGGGGATCCCCTGGCCCAGCACCACGAAGCGGGTGGCGTTCTCGGGATGGTCCTCCACGTCATGGGCCAGGACGTCGAGGCCGTAGAGGCGGGCGGCCAGGGCGGTGGAGATGGCGGCGCGGCCTGCCGCCCGGGAGCGGGCCACCAGCTGGGCGGCCTCGGCGGTGGAGTTGGCCGCCGCCACTTCCACGCCGGGGAGCTTGGCCGCCAGCCAGTCCCGGCACTGGGCCACGGCGTGGGGCATGGACACCACCACCCGGATCGACGGCAGGGTGGCGCCGGGCTTGGCACACAGGTTGAGGGAGATGGCCAGCACCACCTCCCGCTGGATGAGCACCCGCGCGGAATCGGTCTCGAACCCCAGCGTGTCCAGGGTGAGGTTGACGGAGCCTTCGATGGCGTTCTCGATGGGGACGATGCCGAGCTCGGCGTCGCCCGCCTCCACCGCCCCGATGACCTCGCCGATGGACCGGATGGGGAGGAGCTCGGCGGCGGCCAGGTCGGCCTGGGAGAGGAGGGCCTCCTCGGTGAAGGTGCCGGGGGGCCCGAGGAAGGCGACGCGGGTCATCGGTGGGGCCGTTGAGCAGGGAGTCTCACAGCGCGCCATCCTATGCAGCGGCATGGACGAACCCACCCTGCGGGAGATCCTGGAAAGCGTGGCCGTCGGGACCGTCTCCCCCGACGCCGCCTTCGAGCGCGTGCGGACACTCCCCTTCGCTGACCTGGGGTTCGCCCGGGTGGATCACCACCGGGAGCTGCGCCAGGGGTTCCCGGAGGCCGTCTACTCGCCGGGGAAGACGCCCGAGCAGTGCGTGGCCATCGTCACCGAGCTGGTCGAGGGCCCGAGCGACGGCCCCGTCCTCCTCACCCGGGCCGGTCCGGAGCTGGCGGCGACCGTGCTCGGAGCCGTGGCCGGCGGGACCTACCACGCCGCCGCCCGCCTGGCCGTGTGGCGGCCGGCGGCCCCCCGGCCGGGGGCGGCGGCCGTCACCTGCGCCGGCACCGCCGACCTGCCCGTGGCCGATGAGGCGGCCGCCACCCTGGCCGCGCTGGGCTGGCCGCCCGCCCGCCTCAACGATGTGGGCGTGGCCGGCCTCCACCGCCTCCTGGCCGACGAGCCCGTCCTGCGCGCCGCCGACGTGGTCATCGTGGTGGCGGGGATGGAGGGCGCGCTGGCGTCGGCGGTGGGCGGCCTGGTGGCGGCGCCGGTGGTGGCCGTCCCCACCAGCGCCGGCTACGGCTCCTCCCTGGAGGGCATCACCGCCCTGCTGGCCATGATGGCGAGTTGCGCCCCGGGGGTGACGGTGGTCGGGATCGACAACGGCTACGGCGCCGCCTGCGCCGCCGCCCGCATCCTGGGGCGGAAGGCGCAGCGACCGTGACCACGACCGCCTGGTTCCACTGCTTCGCCGGCATCGCCGGAGACATGGCGCTGGGCGCCTGCCTCGACGCCGGCGCCCCCCTCGACGAGGTCAAGGAGATCCTGGGCCGGCTGCCCGTCCGGGGCTGGGCGCTGTCCACCGAGTCGGTGCTGCGGGGCGGGCTGGCCGCCACCCGGGCTGTCGTGGTCGTCCGGGAGGACACCGTGGCCCGCACCTACTCCCACATCGCCGGCCTCCTGGAGGAGGCCCGCCTTCCCGACCGGGTGCGGGACCGGGCCGGGCGCGTGTTCCGCGTCCTGGCCGAGACCGAGGGCCGGCTGCACCGACGCCCGGTGCAACAGGTCCACTTCCACGAGGTCGGCTCGCTCGACGCCATCGTCGACGTCGTCGGGACCTGCGCCGCCCTGGAGACGCTGGGCGTCGACCGGGTGACGGCGTCGCCGGTGGCGGTGGGGACGGGCATGGTGCGCTCCGCCCACGGCCTCCTCCCCAACCCCGCTCCGGCCGTCGTCGATCTCCTCCGGGACGCACCCCTGGCCGGGCTGGACATGAACGTGGAGCTGACCACGCCCACCGGCGCCGCCCTCCTCTCCGGCCTGTGCCAGCGCTTCGGGCCGCTGCCCCCCATGGTGCTCCGGGCCGCCGGCTTCGGGGCGGGCACCAAGGACCTGGAGGCCATGCCCAACCTCCTCCACCTCGCCGTGGGCGAGGCCATCGGCGCCGGCGCGGAGGCGGAGGCGACGCCGGGCCAGCCCCTGGCGCTCCTGGAGGCCAACCTCGACGACGTCTCCGGCGAGGTGGTGGCCCACACCGTGGACGCCCTGCTCGACGCCGGCGCCCTCGACGCCTGGACGACGCCGGTGACCATGAAGAAGGGCCGTCCGGGGGTGGTGGTGGCGGTACTGTGCCACCTCCCCGACGCCCCCCGGCTGCGCGATCTGCTGGCCCACGAGACGGGGACGTTGGGGGTCCGCCTCTCCCACCTCGAGCGGTGGCCCTTCGCCCGCTCGGTGGAAGAGGTGGAGGTGGAGGGCCTGCCGGTGCGGGTGAAGCGGGCGGCCCGCCGGGTCAAGGTCGAGTACGAGGACGCCGCCCGGGTGGCCCGGCGCACCGGACTGCCCCTGCGGGAGGTCGTCTCCCGGGCTGAAGCCGAGGCCCGGGGCCGGCCGGAGCCCGACCCCGAGCCCGAGCCCGAACCCGACGCCGCCAGCTGACCGGCCCGGCGACCAGGCCAGCCTTTGAGGCGGCCGCCGGGTGAACGGTAGGTTTCTCGGGAGAGAACAGTTGCTGGGAGGCCCTGTTGACCACCACCCCGCTGCCGCCGGCCGTGCCGTTGCCCGTCCCCGAGGACTTCCCGGTGGAGTGGGCCGATCCGGCGGACGAGTCGCGGCTGTGGATCCGGGACCGCATGCACTGGCCCGACCCGATGTCACCCCTGGCCTTCTCGGTGATGGAGGCGGCGTTCCCGGAGGGATTCACGACCGCGGCGCGGGCCTTCGCCGCGCCCCTGGGCGAGGTCGCCATGCGCCGGATCAACACCTACTTCTACCTGGGGGTGAGGCCGCCGCCGCCCCTGTCTCCCGAGGACATGGCGGCCGCCGCCGCCCGGTCGAAGGCGGCCCTGGAGGCGGGCATGAGCCGCATCCGGGAATCCTGGGAACGGGAGTACCTCCCCGAGATCCATCTCCACCTCGCCGCCTGGGAGGCGTTCGACCTCCCGGGGGCGCCGATGCCGGACCTCCTCGTGCATCTCGACGACACCCTGGTCCGCTTCAGCCGGCTCATGGAGCTGCACTTTCTGGCCGTCTTCCCGGCCTACCTCGCCCTGTCCGAGTTGGACGAGCTCCACCGGGAGCTGGACCTCGGGGACGGCGCCTTCGACGCCTACCGGCTGGTGGCCGGATTTCCCAACAAGACGGTGGAGGTGGGACACGCCCTGTGGCGGCTGTCCCGGACGGTGCGGGAGCAGCCCGGGGTGCTGGCCAAGCTGGTGAGCCGGTGGCCGGGCACCGCCGACCTCCTGGCGGCGCTGGGCGGCACGCCCGACGGGGCCGAGTTCCTGGTGCAGTTCCGCCGCTACCTGGAGGACTACGGACAGCGGGGCGACAAGTTCTTCGATTTCGACCATCCCTCCTGGGTCGAGGATCCCAGCCCCGTCATCGACCGCCTCCGGGCCTACGTGGCCCAGCCCGACGAGGAGGACCCGGCCCGGACCCGGGCCGAGCAGGCCGCCCAGCGGGAGCAGGCCCGCGAGCTGGTGCGCCAGCGCCTCACCGCTCTCCCGCCCGAGGACCGCGAGCGCTTCGAGTTCCTGCTCGCCGCCGCCTCCACCGGGGTGGTGATCACCGAGGACCACGGGTTCTGGATCGACTTCCGGGCCGCCTACAAGGTGCGCCGCGTGCTGTCGGAGTTCGGCTGGCGCCTGGTCCCCGCCGCCTTCAATGTCCCCGCCGACGTGTTCTTCCTCACCCTCGACGAGCTGCGGGAGACGGCGGCGGCCGGGCGGACGCCCGACTGCCGGACGCTGGTCGAGGCCCGGCGGGCCGAGATGGAGCACTTCGCCGCCGTCCGCCCGCCCCAGGAGCTGGGCACCCCGCTTCCGCCGCCGCCGCCGGATCTGCCGCCCAACCCGTTCCTGCGCTCCATGGGCAAGTTCAACGGCCGGAGCTTCGGCTCGCCTGTTCCCGACGCGCCCGCCCCCGGCCCCGATGTCGTCACCGGCCACCCCGGGTCGCCGGGCCGGGTGCGCGGTGTTGCCCGCATCGTCCGCACCCTCGACGACGCCAGCCGCCTGGCGCCGGGCGACGTGCTGGTGGCGGAGACGACCACCCCGCCGTGGACGCCACTGTTCGCCACCGTGGCCGCGGTGGTGACCGACACCGGGGGCGTCCTCTCCCATTGCGCCGTCGTGGCCCGGGAGTACGGCATGCCCGCCGTGGTGGGAACCGGGGACGGCACCGACCGCATCCCCGACGGCGCCTTGGTGGAGGTCGACGGCGACGCCGGTGTCGTCCGCCTCGGTGCCTGACCGCACCTCGTCCCGGGACGACCGGGCGATCATGGTGGCGGTGATGCTGGGCGCCTGCCTGGCGCCACTCAACTCCACCATGCTGCTGGTGGCCCTGCCCGAGGTCCTCGACGACTTCTCCGCCGAGGTGTCGACGGGCGGCTGG
>JBIOYN010000046.1:0-24448 GCA_044870155.1 Acidimicrobiia bacterium
GCTGACGCCGGCCGGGCCGCCGCCCGCCTGGCCGGCCGGGCCCAGCTCCTCGACGGCGGGACCACCGTCGAGGTGGACCTCACGGGTCCCCACGATGCGCTGGAGGCCGCCGCCGCCCTGGCCGCCCTCGGCCTCCACGCCGACGATGTGGAGATCCGCCGGCCGTCGCTGGAGGACGTCTTCCTGACCCTGACGGGAGCCGGGGCGGCGTCGCCGGGAGCAGCGGCGTGACCGCGGCGGTCGCGGCTCCGGTCAACCTCGCCCGGGGTCGGGGGTTTCCCCACAGCTGGCGAACGGCCTGGCTCACCTTCCGCCGGGAGGAGCTGCGAGCCCGCCGGCGCTTCGCCATGGCCTGGGTGTTTCCCATCGTCCCCCCGCTCGTCACCGTCACCCTCTTCGCCGACCTCACCGGGTCGGTGGCCCAGCTGCCCACCTTCCCCGCCCCGTCCTATTTCGACTGGCTGGCGGCCGCCGCCGTCCTCCTCCCCGGCATGATGGGCGCCGGCTTCACCGCCGTGGGCCTGGCCGAGGATCTGCGGGGCGGTGTCTCCGAACGCCTCCTGCTGGTGGGGGCGTCACCGGCGGCGGTGACCATGGGCCGGCTGGCCTTCGACGCCGCCCGGGTCGTGCCCGCCGCCGCCGTCGTGCTCCTGGTCAGCGTGCTCCTGTCCGAGAAGGTCCACCCCTCGCCCGCCGGTGTCGCCGGGTTGCTGGCACTGTCCGCCGGCTGGGCCATGGCCTGGAATGCGCTCTTCCACCTCGTGGCCCGGATCTCGGCCAACCCCCAGGCGCCCCAGGCCCTGCTCCCGTTGTTCGCTCCGGTCTCGTTCCTGTCCACGGCCTGGCTCCCGGCCGAGCTGATGCCGGGCTGGGCGGAGCGGATCGCCCAGGCCAACCCCCTCTCGGCGGTGGTGGAAGCGGCCCGTCAGTGGACGGCCGGCAGCCCGGACGCGGCCGTCATCGCCGGCGGCGTGGCCACCATCGTGGTGTGGGGTGCGGTGCTGGCGGCGGCGCTGGCCGTCGTGGAGCGGGGGCGGAGATGACGGCGACGGCGACCTCCTCCCCGCCCCGCCCCGGGGTTGCGGCCCCACCGGCGGGGACGGTCCCCGGCACGACCTTCGCCCGCCAGGCGGCGCTGACCTTCGGGCGCACGGCACGCCACGCCCTCCGGGAGCCTGCGTGGTCCTTCGTCTTTCCCGCCGCCCTGCCCCTGGCCATGGTGGCCATCATCACCCAGGTGTTCGGCGTCATGATCGCCCTGCCCGGCTACGGCACCGACCAGCTCGTCGACTACGCCACGCCTGGGCTCGTGTTCCTGGCCGCCATGATGGGTGGCGGCTTCGCCGCCGGCCGGCTCGTCACCGATTTCGACACCGGCTACCTCGACCGGCTGCGCCTCATGCCCACCTCCCCCGGCGCCACCCTCACCGGGCTCCTGGCCTTCGAGGCGGCCCGGGCCGTGCCCATCGCCGCGCTGATCCTGATCGTGGGTGCCCTGCTGGGCGCGCCGTTGCAGTCGGCGCCGGCCGTGGCCGTGGTGCTGGCTCTGGTGGCACTGTGGTCGGCGGCCTGGAACGCGCTGTTCGTGGTGGCGGGCCTGCGCACCCGCAGCGCCGAGGTCACCCAGGCCCTGCTGCCGCTGTTCCTCCCCTTCATGTTCACCAGCAGCATCTGGGTGCCCCACCCCGCCATGCCCGGCTACATCCGGGAGCTGGCGGAGCGGAACCCCCTCGACCTGCTGACCGTCGCCACCCGGCCGTTGCTCCTCCACGGTGACGTCGCCTTCGGCCGCCTGGCCCTGGCCGCCGGGGTGGCGGTCGCCGTCCTCGCCGTCCTCAGCGGGATCGCCGCCCGCCAGCTCCATGGCCAGGTGACCGCCGACTGACGCCCGGCGCGTTACGTGCGTAACGGGAACGGTCAGGACGAAGCGGGCCGGGCCATGAGCCCGTGGCGGAAGCTGATGCTGATCCGGGGGCCGGCGGCGGACACCTTGGGCACCGTGTGCTCCCAGGTCCGCTGGGTGGTGCCGCCGGTCACCAGCAGGTCACCCCGCCCGAGCAGGAAGCTCAGCGATTTCCCGCCGCCCTTGGGCCGCAACAGGAACCGGCGCGGCTCGCCCACCGAGACGATGGCCACCACCGGCTCGGCGATCTCCCGGGCGATGCGGTCACCGTGCCAGGCCACGCTGTCCCGGCCGTCCCGATAGAGGTTGAGGCCCATCGAGTCGAGCTCGACGCCGTAACGCGCTGACAGGCCCGCACGCATGCGCTCCAGCACCGGCGGATCGAGCGGCTCTCCCGACCCCGCACCCCACCATGAGGTCAGCCGGGGCTCGAGGACGTGGTGGTCGTACATCCGCCGGGAGCGCTGTCCCCAGGCGACGGACGCCAGCAGCTCGGCGAAGAGCCGGTCGGAACCCGCCACCCAGCCGGGGGCATGATCGACCCAGGAGGTGGCATCGAGCTCGAGGCGCCGCAGGCCGGAGAAGGACGGGTCGACGTCCGGCTCCTCGGAATCGTCGAGCAACGACGGCTGCCAGGCGAACTCGTTGGCGTTCATGGCTTCCAGAAGCGTAACGGCGGGCCAAACCTGCGTAGCCTGGCGCCGTGGAACCCTTCCTCCTTCCCGCTACCCCCGTGACCTCTCTCGACGAGTACCTGGCCGGTGACGGCGGACTCGGCCTGCAACAGGCACAGAAGCTCGGCCCGGGCGGGACCATCGAGGCCATCGGCCGTTCCGGCCTGCGGGGCCGGGGCGGCGCCGGCTTCCCCACCGGGCGCAAGTGGTCGACCGTGGCCGGCGCCGCCGGCACCCACCACTACCTGGTAATGAACGCCGCCGAGGGCGAGCCGGGCACGTTCAAGGACCGGGCCCTGTTGCGGTCGAACCCCTACCAGGTGGTCGAGGGGCTGATCATCGCCGCCTTCGCCGT
Organism: Acidimicrobiia bacterium; assembly: GCA_044870155.1. Lineage (GTDB taxonomy): Bacteria > Actinomycetota > Acidimicrobiia > IMCC26256 > BP-133 > CAWBJP01. The sequence continues at coordinate 2,933 of JBIOYN010000046.1, forward strand.
GGGTGCCGCCGAGGCCTTCGTGGGGATCAAGGCCAGCTTCGAGCCCGAGATCCAGGCCCTCACCCGGGCGGTGGCCGAGATACAGAACGCCGGCATCTGCTCGGACTGCCAGATCACCATCGTCCCCGGCCCCGACGAGTACCTCTTCGGGGAGGAGAAGGCGCTGCTCGAGGTCATCGAAGGCCGGGACCCACTGCCCCGGCTGTTCCCGCCTTACGAGCACGGCCTGTTCGCCAGACCCCAGACCGGCTGGGAGGCGACCCCGAGAGAAACCGGGCACCCGGAGCCGCACGAGTCCAACCCCACCCTGGTCAACAACGTGGAGACCCTGGCCAATGTCCCCGTCATCCTCACCCGGGGGCCGGAGTGGTTCCGGGGCCGGGGCACGGAGGCGTCTCCCGGGCACGTGATCGCCACCGTGGTGGGCGATGTGGTCGCTCCCGACGTGGGCGAGATCGAGCTGGGGACGCCGCTGGGCGAGGTCATCGACGGCGTGGCCAGCGGGCTCCCTGCCGACCGTCACGTCCAAGCGGTGTTCTCGGGGGTGGCGAACCCCGTGGTGAGGGGCGACCAGCTGGGCACGCCCGTCTCCTACGAGGGGTTCGAGGCCGCCGGCAGCGGCATGGGAGCGGCCGGCTTCATCGTCTACGACGACACGGCGTGCATGGTCGAGGTGGCCCGGGCCATGTCCCGCTTCCTCTTCGTCGAGTCCTGCGGGCAGTGTCCGCCATGCAAGCTCGGCTCGGCCGAGATCACGGCTGCCCTGGAACGCATCCAGGCCGGCGAGGGATCCGAATCCGACGTGGCCGAGATGGGCTCCTGGCTGGCCAAGGTGACCGACGGCGCCCGCTGCTACCTGGCCACCCAGGAGCGCCGGGTGGTGGGCAGTGTGCTGACCACCTACCCCGAGGAGTTCGCCGCCCACCTCGAGGGGCCATGCCCGCGCCCCCGACCCATCCTGGTGGCCAAGCTCGTCGACCTGAGCGGCGGCGTGGCCCGTTACGACCAGCGCCAGGCCCGCAAGCAGCCGGACTGGACCTACGCCGACTGACGGCCCCGCACCCCGACGCCGGAGATCAGGTCACGTCGAGCAGGTCGACCACGAACACCAGCGTCTCGTTGGGCTTGATGGGGCCCTGGCCGAACTCCTTGTAGGCCATCCCCGGCGGGATGATGAGCTGGCGCCGCCCACCCACCTTCATGCCCACCAGCCCCTGGTCCCAGCCCTGGATCACCGCACCGGCGCCCAGCTTGAAGGGGAACGGCTCGGCCCCGGGCGAGTCCCAGGAGGCGTCGAACTCCTTCTTGTCCGACCACGAGACGCCCACGTAGTGCACGGTGAGGGTCTTGCCCGCCACCGCCTCGGCGCCCGTCCCCTTCTTGATGTCCTTGATCTGGAGCTCGGCCGGCGGATCACCGTCGGGCACCTCGACCGTGGGCTTCGACGCCGTGCCGCTGTCGCCGCCGTTGTCGCCACACCCGGTGCCGGCCAGGAGCACGAGACCGGTCACCACCACCACGATGATCCTGCGCCGCATCGCCGACATCCTTTCGACTGGGGCCAGCACTCCTTCTTACTAGCCTGTCACTAGCCTGGCGCGCCGTGGTTCTGGCACCCGGGCTCTCCGCCACCGTCACCCTCGTCGTCTCCGAGGCTGACACCGCCATCGCCCTCGGCAGCGGCGACGTACCCGTCCTCGGCACCCCCCGGCTCCTGGCCATGGCCGAGGAGGCCACCGTGGCCGCGGTGGCCGGAGCTCTGGAGCCCGGCGCCACCACCGTCGGTCAGCGGATGACCCTCGAGCACCGCAGCGCCACCCGGGTGGGCGACGTGGTGCGGGCCGACGCCGTCCTGGTCGCGGTCGACGGCCGGAGCCTCACCTTCCAGGTGGCCGTCTCCGACGCCGGCGGCCCCGTGGGTGAGGCCACCGTCGTCCGCGTCGTCGTCGACCGCGGTCGCTTCCTGGAGCGGCTCGGCCTCTAGGTGAGTGGTGTCTTTCGCGAGGCTGAGTGCTCGCGTTTGTGGGCGTGATGGGTGAGAATCTCATCGGTGTAACTCGGCTTTGGGAGCGACCGATGAGTCTGGGTAAGGCGCAGCGGCAAGGTGATCTCCTCGATGACATGAGCTGGTTCTGCGACCAGTCGTTGCCGGAGGGGTCGGTGTACCGGTTCTTGCATCGGGAGCGGGACCGGTTGTTCCCCGATGAGATGTTCGCCGACTTGTTCGAGCACTCCGGTCGCCGGTCGGTGCCGCCGTCGGTGGTGGCGACGGTGATGGTGCTCCAGCGACTCGAGGGTCTCTCCGACCGGGACGCGGTGGAGCGCTACGCCTTCGATTCCCGCTGGCGGTACGCGGCTGGGGTGGGCAGCTATGACACGGGCGGCTGGATTCGTTTCGCCCACACGGTGTTGGTGGACATGCGGGAACGGCTGCGCCGCTCCGACGACCAGGACCGGATCTTCCGGGTCGGCCTGGAGGCGGCCCGAGCGGCGGGAGCGATCGGCCAGCGCCGGGTGCTGGACTCCACACCGCTCTATGACGCGGTGGCGACCATGGACACCGTCACCTTGATGCGCTCGGCGTTGCGGGGCCTGCTGGCCGAAGCCGATCCAGCGTTGGAGGCCGAACTGCGCGGGGTGATCTCCAGCGGCGATGACTACGCCACGTCGGCCAAGCCCCAGATCGACTGGGACGACCCCGCCGCTCGAGAGGCACTGATCGACTCGAGGGCCAAGGACGCCTTCGCCTGCCTGGGGTTGCTCGACGGCCGGAAAGTCGCTCCGCCGGTCGCGAAAGCAGCGGCGCTGCTGGCGGCGGTGTGCGGTCAGGACCTCGAAGAGGGCGACGACGGCGTGTTCCGCATCGCCCGCAAGGTGGCCAAGGACCGGATCATCTCCACCGTGGATCCCGAGGCTCGCCACGGACATAAGACCCAGGCAAAGGGGTTCGACGGCTACAAGGGCCACGCCGCCATCGACCCGGACAGCGAGATCATCACCGTGGCCACGGCCACCCCCGGCAACGCCGGTGACGCCACGGTGGCCAAGGATCTCATCGATGACCTCCTCGACGAGGACGATGTCGAAACCGGCGACGATGATGCCGGGGAACGGCCGAAGGTTTTCGGCGACTCGGCCTATGGCGGCGGCGAGTTCCAGAAGACCTTGGAAGACCACGACATCGACTCGGGGTGCAAGACCCAGCCGCCGTCGCCGCCGGCCGGCGGGGTCTTCCCCAAGGGTCGGTTCAAGATCAACCTCAAGCGCGACACCGTGACCTGTCCGGGCAAGGTGACCGTGCCGATCAACCGGCACCGAAACGGCGGCGGCATTGCTTACTTCGGCGACGCTTGCGGCACCTGCCCGTTGCGGCCCCAGTGCACCAACGCCGAAGGCGGCCGCACGATCCGGGTCAACCCCCATGAAGACGTCCTCGCCCGTGCCCGCAAACGCCAGGCCGATCCCGACTGGCAAGCCGACTACCGGGCCAACCGGCCCAAGGTCGAACGCAAACTCGCCCACCTGATGTTCCGCAAGCACGGCGGCCGCCGAGCCCGGATGCGAGGCCGAGCCAAGATCACCGCCGACTTCCGACTCCTCGCCGCCGCCCACAACATCGCCCGGTTCGCCACCCTCGGCATGCACTCCACGGCCACAGGATGGGCCATCCCATGAGAACAACCGGCCGGAGAGCCCAAAACCCTTGCCTCACAAGCCTTCTGAACTCCTCCAACCCAGCCCAAGTCGACATGACGAGCCGCTGCGGCGCTCCACCGAGAAGGAACCGACCATGAACTCACGCCCCAAGCAGGCCCGCCAGACGACCCGAATCACACCAGTCACCTAGGGCCGGGGGCTCAGGCCCGGTCGGAGGGCGTGGCGTGGGGCTGGACCGTCAGCGGCCCCACCGGGTCGCCGCGCAGCACCCGGACCACCAGCTGCCCGTTGGCCACCGACGCCTCCATGCCACTCCCGAAGCCGGCGGGCAGGTCGAGCTCCCGCTCGTAACCGCCGTAGTCCCACTCCTTGAGCAGGAACTCGCGGGTCCCGGCGCTGCGCAGGCTGGCCCAGAACCGCAGGCGAGGAGGGTTCAGCTCCACGGTCACGTCGTTGGCGGTGACCGCCGGGATGGGGGCCACCACGACCAGTGCCGCGCTCGTCTCGTACATGTTGACGGGCACCTGCTGGGGGCGCATGGCGGCCTCGGCGGCGGCCTTCGAGTCGAGAACTTCCTGGTGCGTGGATTGCCCAGTGGTCATGACCCGAACCCTACCCGCCAGAACACTCGCTATTCACCGGGGAATGCCACAATCGGCCCATGATCGTCGACTGCGCCCTCTACCGCGACGGGGAGCGCCAGGGCGGCCGGCTCGCCCTCGACGAGGTGGCGGCCGCCTGCCATCGCAAGGACGCCTTCGTGTGGATCGGCCTCTACGAGCCCACCGAGGAGGAGTTCGAGACCGTGCGGCGCGAGTTCGAGCTCCACGAGCTGGCCGTGGAGGACGCCATCAACGCCCACCAGCGCCCCAAGCTCGAGGTGTACGACAACACGCTGTTCGTGGTGCTGAAGACCGCCCGCTACGACGAGCCCTCCGAGACGGTCGAGCTGGGCGAGATCCTGATCTTCGTGGGCGAGGGCTTCATCGTGCATGTCCGCCACGGCGCCGCCAGCGCCCTCTCGGGCGTCCGGGCCCGGATCGAGAGCCGGCCCGACCTGCTGGCGTGCGGGCCCAGCGCCGTCCTCCACGCCATCGTCGACAAGGTGGTGGACGACTACGAGCCGGTGATGGAGGGCCTCGAGAACGACATCCGGGAGGTCGAGCTGGCGGTGTTCTCGGAAAACGAGGACGAGAACCCCGTGCAGCGCATCTACCTGCTCAAGCGGGAAGTGCTCGAGATCCACCGGGCCGTGGTGCCCCTGGCCGGACCGCTCGACATCCTCGCCCACGGCCGGGCCCCCTGCCTCCACGACGACATCCGCGAGTACTTCCGGGACGTCCACGACCACCTCCTGCGCGTCGTGGAGCAGGACGCCACCTTCCGGGACCTGCTCACCAGCGTGCTGGAGGCCAACCTCACCCGGGTATCCGTCCGCCAGAACGAGGACATGCGCAAGATCTCGGCCTGGGTGGCCATCGCCGCCGTGCCCACCATGGTGGCCGGCGTGTACGGCATGAACTTCGAGCACATGCCCGAGCTGCGATCCAGCTTCGGCTACCCCCTGGTGGTGGCGGTCATGGTGGTGGCCTGTCTCTCCCTGTACCGGGCATTTCGGCGCAGCGGCTGGCTCTGACCATACCGAAATGACGCCGGCGGGCTATTCCCGGCTGGCCCCCCGCCCCCGACCATCTCCTGAAGGGCATCCACAGCGCAGGAGGGGCACACATGAAGGTCCTCGTGGCGGAGGACGATCCCGCCGTCCGCGGCCTGCTGGCCGAGATCCTCGGCCAGGACGGTCACGAAGTGATCCTCACCGAGGACGGTGACGAGGCGTGGGAGGAGTACCGCCACGCCGCGCCCGAAGTCGTCATCGCCGACTGGATGATGCCCCGCTCCGACGGACTGGAGCTGTGCCGCCGGATTCGCACCGAGCCGGCCAACCCCTACACCTACATCGTGGTGGTCACGGGCAAAGCGGCCTCCGCCGACGCCCTGGAGGCCATGAAGGCTGGTGCCGACGACCATCTCCCCAAGCCCTTTTCCGTCGAGTCCCTCGAGGCCCGGCTGGTGGCCGCCTCCCGGCTCACGCTCCTCCACCGGGAGCTGGCCGAGGCCTCGCCCCAGCTGCGGACGCTGATCGACACGATCCCCCAGTCCGGCGCCCAGGACCACCGCCGGCTGCTGATCAACGACCTCGAGGCGCTGGGCGACCGGGCCCGGCGCTACGGGCACCGCTACTGGCTGGCCGTCGTCGAGATCGACCGCTTCGAGCGCTACCGCCAGTACCACGGGGCTCCGGCGGCCCAGAACGTGCTCGACCGGGTGGCCGACCTCCTGAGCCGCCAGAGCCGGGCCGGCGACAGCTTCCACCCCCTGGGCGACGCCCAGCTCCTCCTCGTCCTCCCCGAGCAGGACGACCGGTCCGTGCAGCGGGCCGCCGCCCGCCTGCGCCGGGCCGTGGAAGCCATGGGCATCTCCCATCCCCACAACCCGCCCAAGAAGGTGGTCACCGTCTCCATGGGGCTGTCCCTGTTCGACCGCACCAGCTCGGGCGACATCGGCCGCACGCTCTTCGCCGCCTCCGAGCTGGCCATGGCCGCCCGGGCGGCGGGAGGCGACGTGGCCATGGCCGCCGCCCGCAACGGCCGCCGCCACGCGGGGCGGGGCTAAGCGCTCTTCCGCTTCTGGGGGGCTCGCTTCCTACGGGAGCCCCCCTTCCTGGCCGCCTCCAGGCTGGCCTCCAGCGCGGCCATCAGGTCGACGACCTCCTCTTCCTCCGGGGCCTGGTCCTCGACCACGATGTCCTCGCCCTGGGCCTTGCGCTCGATGTACTCCAGCACCCGGATCCGGTAGGTGTCCTCGTAGCGCTTGGGGTCCCACTTGCGGGTGAGCGCCTCGATGATGTGGGCCGCCATCTTCACCTGCTCGGGCGAGGCCTTGGTCCTCCTGGTGGGGATGCCCTCGATCTCACTGACCGATACCACCTCGTCGTGGAACAGCATGGTGGTGAGGGCGAGGGCCCCTTCGAACACCCGGATGGCGGCCAGGTACTGCTTGGTGCGCATGACCACCCGCCCGATCCCGACCTTGTCCTGGTCCTCCATGGCCTCCCGCAGCAGCGCGTAGGCCCGCGTGGCGCCCTCGCCGTCGTCGGGAGCCAGGTAGTAGGTGCGCTCGTAGTGGATCGGGTCGATCTCCTCCAGGGCCACGAAGTCATCGATGTCGATCGTCTTCGTCGCCCGCGGCTCGAAGGCTCCGAGCTCCTCGGGATCCACCATCACGTAGTGCCCCTTGGAGACCTCGTAGCCCTTCACGATCTTGTCGTAGGGCACCTCCTTGCCCGTCTTCTCCGACACCCGCTTGTTGCGCACCCGGGCCTCGGTCCCCTCCTGGAACTGACGGAAGTGGAGGTCCTGCTCGTGGATGGCGGAGTACATCTTCACGGGCACGTTCACGAGCCCGAAGCTGATTGACCCGGACCAGATCGCTCTCGGCATGGAGTGCTTCTACCCCTAGCCTGCTGCCCCGATGCGATGGAACCTCGAGCGCCTCTCGGGCCGGGCCGCAGGCCACCTCGACCTCCCCCCCGCCGAGCACCGGGAGGTGCGGATCCTCGACCTGGTCCGCCCGGCCGTGATCCTCGGGTCGGGTCAGCCCGAGGACGGCGTCGACGCCGGCCGGGCAGCGGCGGCGGGGGTCGACGTGGTCCGGCGCCCGAGCGGCGGTGGGGCGGTGCTGGTGGTCCCGGGCGCGGCGCTGTGGGCCGACGTGTTCCTGCCCGCCGGCGACCCCCTGTGGCACAACGACGTGGGCGTCGCCTTCCACTGGCTGGGCCGGGCCTGGGGCCGGGCGCTCACCGCGGTGGGCGTCACCGCCCACCCCTACCAGGGCCCCATGCGCCACACCCCATGGTCGAAGGTCGTGTGCTTCGCCGGCCTCGGCCCCGGGGAGGTCACCCACGGCCCCGGCGGGGCCAAGCTCGTGGGCCTCTCCCAGCGGCGGACCCGCACCTACGCCCGGTTCCAGTGCTGCGTGATCCTGCGCTGGAATCCCGACACCCTCGTCCACCTGCTGGCGGGTCCACCCCCCGAGGGGGCCTCGGTCGCCGCCCTGGCCCACGTGGCCACGGGGATCGGCCCGGACAAAGCCGAACCGCTGCTCACCGCCTTCGCCGAGGTTCTCGACACCCTCTGAGCGGGTATCCGACACATGTGATCCCCCCGACCCACGCCGATCTCATCAAGCAGCCGCTCATCGGCCACCTGGCCACCATCCGGCCCGACGGGTGCCCGCAATCGAGCCCGGTGTGGTTCGAGTGGGACGGGGAACACCTGCGGATCACCCAGCTCCGGTCGGCCCAGAAGCTCCGCAACCTCGAGGCCCATCCCCACGCCTCGCTGTCGGTGCTCGATCCCGAGGACCCCTACCGCCACGTCGAGATCCGCCTCGACCTCGAGAGCGTCGAGGACGATCCCGAGTGCTCGTTCGTCGACTCCCTGGCGCAGCGCTACCTGGGCCGGGCGCACGCCCCGTTCCACCTCGGGGACCACCGCGTCGTGGTCAGCTTCCGGCCCACGGAGTTCTCCAGTTCCGGCTAGACGGAGACGACCGGCGCTCCGTCACGGGCCTCCGACGTCGGTCAGGACCGGCACGATCTCCAGCTCCTCGAGCAGGTACAGGAACGCCCGGGCGTAGGGGGACTCCTCCACCCGGGCCCGCACATCGGCCCAGTCGACCTTCTCCCGCAACGCCCGGGCCAGGGGCAGCAGCGCCCCGAAGTCGAGGTGGTGCTCCTGGAGGGAGAGCAGACGGCTCACGAACACGTCACTGGCCGCCAGCACCAGCAGGTCCATGCCGGCCACGTTCATCCGCTCGGCACGGGCCAGAACGTCGGCGGTGACCTCGAATCCGGAGGGGGCGAAGATGAGGTCGACGAGGACGTCGCCGTCCCACGCCTTCACCAGCCAGCCCTCGGGCGGCCGCTCCGGGCGCATTCCCGCCGCGGCCAGGACGTCGAGGGCGTCGTCGATGTCGGACCGGCACAGGAACAGGTCGACGTCCTTCTCGCTGGGCGGCGCGCCCCGGGCCCAGGCGGCGAACCCGCCGCCCACGGCGAACGGGATGCCGGCGTCGCGCAGGGCGGCGGCGGCCGCCTTCAGGGTGGCGACGAGCGCCGCTTCCGGTTCCCACGACGACATGGGCAAGAGGTACCCGACCGTTACCGGGGCCAACCTTCGGGGAAGGCTCTCACCATGTCCCACCCCACGGAGCCCCCGGCGGCGGTACGCGTCGCTGCGGTGGGCGACGTCCACATCGGCCTCCAGGGCGCCGGCACCCTCCGGCCCCTGCTCGAGCCCCTCCCCGACGAGGCCGATGTGCTCCTGCTGGCCGGGGACCTGACCCGCCACGGCGACCCCGCCGAAGCCGAGGTCCTGGCCGGCGAGCTCGACGGCCTCGCCGTGCCCATCATCTCGGTGCTGGGCAACCACGATCACCACTCCGGATGCCCGGACAAGGTGGCGGACGTCCTCGAGCAGGTGGGTGTCACCATCCTGGAAGGCGACTCCACCACCCTGGCGGTGGACGGGGTGACCCTGGGCGTGGCTGGCACCAAGGGCTTCGGGGGCGGCTTCACGGGATCATGCGGCAGCGAGTTCGGCGAGGAGGAGATGAAGGCATTCATGCGCCACAGCCGGCTGCTGGCCGACCATCTGGAAGCGGCGCTCGTCGCCTTGGACACCGACCTGCGGGTGGCGCTGCTGCACTACTCGCCGGTGGACGGAACGCTGGTGGGCGAACCGCTGGAGATCTACCCGTTCCTGGGCAGCTCGCTCCTGGCCCAGGCCATCGACCGCGCCGGCGCCGACCATGTCTTCCACGGCCACGCCCACGCCGGCAGCGAGTCCGGAACCACCCCCGGCGGCGTGCCCGTCGACAACGTCGCCTATCCCGTCATCCGCCGTCCCTACCGGCTGCGCCACCTCTCACCCCGGGTCCGACAACCGGCTTGACCCTCCGCCGGTAGCCTGCAGCCCCATGCAAGCATCGGTGTCCGAAGTGCTCTCGGGGCGCCTGCCCCTCGGCAGCCAGGTGACGGTCAAAGGCTGGGTGCGCACCCGACGCGACTCCAAGGCGGGCCTGTCGTTCATCGCCCTCCACGACGGGTCCTGCTTCGCCTCCCTCCAGGTGGTGGCCCGCCCGGAGCTGGCGAACTACGAGTCCGAGGTCCGCCACCTCACCACCGGCTGCTCGGTGGTGGTCACCGGTGAGCTGGTGGAATCGGCGGGCAAGGGCCAGACGGTGGAGGTGGCGGCCGGGAGCGTCGAGGTTCTCGGCTGGGTCGACGATCCCGACACCTACCCGGCGGCGGCCAAGCAGCACAGCTTCGAGTACCTGCGGGAGGTGGCCCACCTCCGGCCCCGGACCAACACCTTCGGCGCCGTCACCCGGGTGCGCCACTGCCTGTCCATGGCCATCCACCGCTTCTTCTCCGAGCGGGGCTTCTACTGGGTGCACACGCCGATCATCACGGCCAGCGATGCCGAGGGGGCCGGGGCCATGTTCCGGGTCTCCACCCTCGACCTGGTCAACCTGCGGGCAGCCTCCGACTTCCCAGACAGGATCGACTATTCAGCGGACTTCTTCGGCCGGGAGGCCCACCTCACCGTGTCCGGCCAGCTCAACCTCGAGGCCTACTGCCTGGCCATGTCCAAGGTGTACAGCTTCGGGCCCACGTTCCGGGCCGAGAACTCCAACACGGCCCGCCACCTGGCCGAGTTCTGGATGATCGAGCCCGAGATCGCCTTCGCCGACCTGGCCGACCTCGCCGACCTCGCCGAGGCTCTGCTCAAGGCCGCCTTCACCGCCGTCCTCGACGAGCGGGGCGACGACCTCGCCTTCTTCGCCGAACGCATCGACCCCGACTGCATCGGACGCCTGGAGCGCTTCGTGGACGCCAGCTTCGAGCGGATGACCTACACCGACGCCATCGCCGCCCTGGAGAAGTCCGGCCTCGACTTCGAATTCCCCGTCGCCTGGGGCGTCGACCTCCAGTCCGAGCACGAGCGCTACCTGACCGAGACGCTGGTGGGCCGGCCCGTGGTGGTCATGGACTACCCCCGCGACATCAAGGCCTTCTACATGCGCCAGAACGACGACGGCCGCACGGTGGCGGCCATGGACGTCCTCGCCCCCGGGATCGGCGAGATCATCGGCGGCAGCCAGCGGGAGGAGCGCCTCGACCGCCTCGACGCCCGCATCGAGGAGATGGGCCTCGACCGCGAGCAGTACTGGTGGTACCGGGACCTGCGCCGCTACGGCACCGTCCCTCACGCCGGCTTCGGGCTGGGTTTCGAGCGGACCATCGTCTACGCCACCGGCCTGGCCAACGTCCGCGACGTCATCCCCTTCCCGAGAACACCCCGCAACGCCGAGTTCTGACGCGACCACCACACCAACGGCAAGACGCACTGAGGGGGTGTGGGGATCCGGGCGGGGCGGCTGACGTCAGAAGGCCGGCGCCCACGGGGCCTCACAGTTCCGGAAGTGGCCCGGGTGGAGCGGCGTGGCCGTCGTGCTCATACGATGCGGCCCGTGCGCACCCTGGGCACCAAGGTCGACACCGAATCCGAGGAGTACCGGCAGAACCGGGCGGCCATGCTGGCCCGCCTCGAGCTGCTGAACGAGCAGCTGGCCATCGCCCGCGCCGGCGGTGGGGAGAAGTCGGTGGCCCGGCACCGCTCCCGGGGGAAGATGCTGATCCGGGAGCGCATCGACCTCCTCGTCGACCAGGACGCGCCCTTCCTCGAGCTCTCCCCGCTGGCCGCCTGGGGCACCGACTTCACCGTGGGCGCCAGCCTGGTGTCGGGCCTCGGGGTCGTGTCGGGCGTGGAGTGCGTCGTCATCGGCCATGACCTGACCGTGCGGGGCGGGACGATGAACCCGCACTCGTGGAAGAAGATCGACCGGGCCCTGGAGATCGCCCGCATCAACCGGCTGCCCATGATCTGGCTGGTCGAATCGGGTGGCGCGGACCTGCCCACCCAGGCCGATCTGTTCCTGCCCGCGGGGCGGACGTTCCACGACCTGACCGTCCTCTCCGCCCTCGGGATGCCCACCGTGGCGCTGGTCTTCGGGTCGAGCACGGCCGGCGGCGCCTACCTGCCGGGCACCTGCGATTACGCGGTGATGGTCAAGGAGCGGGCCAAGGTGTTCCTGGGCGGGCCGCCGCTGGTGAAGATGGCGACCGGCGAGGACGCCCTCGACGAGGAGCTGGGCGGGGCCGAGATGCACTCCCGCATCTCCGGAGTCTCCGACCATCTGGCCGCCGACGAGGTGGAGGCCCTGGCCATCGGCAGAGAGATCATGGAGCACCTCAACTGGCGCAAGCTCGGCCCGGGCCCGAGCGTGCCCGCCGACGAACCCCTCTACGACCCCGACGAGCTGCTGGGCATCGCCTCCGACGACCTCAAGATCCCCTTCGACCCCCGGGAGGTCATCGCCCGGGTGGCGGACGGCAGCCGCTTCGAGGAGTTCAAGCCCCTCTACGGCTCGTCACTGGTCACGGGCTGGGCGTCGGTCCATGGCTTCCCCGTGGGCATCCTGGCCAACGCCCGGGGGGTGCTGTTCAACGAGGAGTCCCACAAGGCGGCGCAGTTCATCCAGCTGGCCAACCAGGTGGACACCCCGCTCGTCTTCCTGCAGAACACCACCGGCTACATGGTGGGCAAGACCTACGAGCAGCGGGGGATGGTGAAAGACGGCTCCAAGATGATCAATGCCGTCTCCAACTCCACCGTCCCCCATCTCACCGTCCACATCGGCGCCTCCTACGGGGCCGGCAACTACGGCATGTCGGGCCGGTCCTACGACCCCCGCTTCGTGTTCACCTGGCCCAACTCCAAGACGGCCGTGATGGGCTCCGAGCAGCTGGCCGGGGTCCTGTCCATCGTGGCCCGCCAGTCGGCCGCCGCCGCCGGGGTGCCCTTCGACGAGGAGGCCGACGCCGCCCGCCGCCGGGCGGTGGAGGACCAGATCGAGCGGGAGTCGACCGCCTTCTTCATGAGCGGCAAGGTGTTCGACGACGGGGTGGTCGATCCCCGCGACACCCGGACGATCCTGGGCCAGACGCTCTCCGCCTGTCATTCCAACGTCATCGCCGGCGCCCGGGGCTACGGCGTGTTCCGGATGTAGGGATGGACCCCCGCCCCATCACCAAGCTGCTCGTCGCCAACCGGGGCGAGATCGCCGTGCGGGTGATGCGTACCGCCCGGGCCATGGGCATCGCCACCGTGGCCGTGTACTCCGCCCCCGACGCCGGCGAGCCCTTCGTGGCCGCCGCCGACGAGGCCGTGGCCCTGGGCGGCGCCACCCCCGGGGCGTCCTACCTGGGGATGGAGGCCATCCTGGGTGCCGCTGCCGCCACCGGCGCCGACGCCGTCCATCCCGGCTACGGGTTCCTGGCCGAGAACGCCGACTTCGCCGCCGCCTGCGCCGCCGCCGGCCTCACCTTCGTGGGGCCGCCGCCGGCGGTGATGGCGGCCATGGGATCGAAGCTGGCGGCCCGGGAGCTGATGGCGGCGGCGGGCGTGCCCGTGGTCCCCGGGGCCGACGTGCGCGGCACCGGCGACGACGCCGGCCTGCTGGCCGCCGCCGGCGAGGTCGGCTATCCGGTGCTGGTGAAGGCCTCGGCCGGCGGCGGAGGCAAGGGGATGCGGGTGGTGGCCGGCCCCGACGGCCTGGTGGAGGCGGTGGCCGCCGCCCGGCGGGAGGCCGCCTCCGCCTTCGGCGACGACACCGTGTTCCTGGAGCGCTACGTGGAGGCGCCCCGCCACGTGGAGGTGCAGATCTTCGGCGACCACCACGGCCGGGTCGTCTCCGTGTTCGAGCGCGAGTGCTCCATCCAGCGCCGGCACCAGAAGATCATCGAGGAGTCGCCGTCGCCCGCCGTCGACGAGGGTCTGCGGGCCCGGCTGTGCGCCGCCGCCGTGGACGCCGGCCGCGCCGCCGGCTACGTGGGGGCGGGGACGGTCGAGTTCCTGCTCACGACGTCCAGCGGGGACACCCCGCACCCCGGGGACAACGAGTTCTTCTTCCTGGAGGTCAACGCCCGCCTCCAGGTCGAGCATCCGGTGACGGAGATGGTGACCGGCCTCGACCTCGTCCGCCTTCAGCTCCTGGTGGCCGAAGGCCACCCCCTGCCCGCCGAGGTGACGACGGCCGCCCTGTCCGGCCACGCCATCGAGGCCCGGGTCTACGCCGAGGACCCGGAGGCGGACTTCCTCCCCGCCCCCGGCCGCCTGCACCGCTTCCGGGTGGAGGCCGCCGATGGGGTCAGGGTGGAGTCCGGAGTGGGCGACTCGAGCGTGGTCAGCCCCAACTACGACCCCATGCTGGCCAAGGTCATCGCCTGGGCGCCGACCAGGGAGGAGGCGGCCCGCCGCCTCGCCGCCACCCTGGCCCGGGCCCACATCCACGGGGTGACCACCAACCGGGATCTGCTGGTGCGCATCCTGCGCCATGCCGAGTTCATCGCCGGCGCCACCGACACCCACTTCCTGGAGCGCCACTCCCCCGCCGAGCTCGGCCGCCCCCTGGCCGACGAGGACGCCGAGCGCCTCCACGCCGTCGCCGCCGCCGTGGCCGCCGCCGCCGGGCGGCGGGCGGAGGCCAGGGTCCTGGCCACCCTCCCCTCGGGGTGGCGCAACAACCCCTCGGGGCTCCATACGAGCGCCTACGAAGGCCGGGCCGGGCGCCTGGAGGTCGGCTATCGCCTCGGTCGCGGCGCCCGTCTGGAGGTGAACGGCGCCGAGGTGGCCGCCACCGTGGAAGCCGCCACCGCCGACGAGGTCGTCCTGCGCGCCGGCTTCGTCACCCGGCGCATGGCCGTCCACCACACCGGCGGGGTGGCCTACGTCGACAGCCCGCTGGGAGCCTCGGTGCTGCGCCAGGAGCCCCGCTTCCCCCGGGCCGAAGAAGAACGGACCCCCGGCTCCCTGCTCGCCCCCATGCCCGGGACGGTGGTCCGCGTGGCGGTGGAGGCGGGCCAGGCGGTGGGCGCCGGCGAGCTGCTGGTGGTCCTCGAGGCCATGAAGATGGAGCACCGGGTGACGAGCCCGGCGGCGGGCACGGTGGCCGAGGTGCGGGTGAAGGCGGGCCAGACCGTCGACGGCGACGAGGTGCTGGTGGTGGTGGTGACGGGCGAGGCCGACGGCGATGCCCGGGGTGCGGGGGGTCCCCGAGATGGGTGACCACGAATCCTGGGTGGCGCGCGACGCCGCCGTGGTCTGGCACGGCTTCACCCAGATGGCCTGCTACCCCGACAACGAGCCCATCGTGGTGGAGCGGGCCGAGGGCCGGGAGCTCATCGACGTGGAGGGGCGCCGCTACCTCGACGCCATCTCCTCGCTGTGGGTCACCACGCTCGGCCACCGGGTGCCCGAGCTCGACCGGGCCGTCACCGATCAGCTCGGCCGGGTGGCGCACTCCACCCTCCTCGGCCACGGCAATACCGTGGTGGTGGAGCTCGCCGAGGCCCTGGCCGAGTTGGTGCCCGTCGACGACCCCCACGTCCTGTTCGCCTCGGACGGGGCCGCGGCCGTGGAGCAGGCGCTCAAGATCGCCTTCCAGCACTGGGCCAACCGGGGGGTGGAGGGCCGCACCACCTACCTGGCCCTGGACGGCGCCTACCACGGGGACACCGTGGGTTCCCTGTCGGTGGGCGCCGGCGGGTTCGGCACCGACCTGTTCGACCCGCTGCGCTTCCCCGTCCTGCGGGCTTCCAACGTGGCCGCCGCCGCCGGCATGGTGGCGGACAACGCCGGCCGCCTGGCCGCCGTGGTGGTGGAGCCGCTCGTCCAGGGGGCGGCCGGGATGATCGTCCACTCCCCCGCCGACCTGGCCCGCCTGGCCGGCGCCGCCCGGGGCGCCGGGGTCCTCCTCATCGCCGACGAGATCGCCACCGGCTTCGGCCGCACGGGGACGTTCTTCGCCTGCGAGCAGGCCGGCGTCCGGCCCGACCTGCTGTGCCTGGGCAAGGGTCTCACCGGCGGCTACCTACCCATGTCGGCCACGGTGGCGTCGGGCGCCGTGTTCGACGCCTTCCTGGGACCGGACCTGTCGGCATTGACGCTCTACCACGGTCACTCCTACGGCGGGAACGCGCTGGCCGCCGCCGTGGCCCTCCGCCACCTGGCGCTGCTCGAGGAGTGGGACGTGCTGGCCAACGTGGCCGCCCGCGGCGCCGAACTCGGCGAGCTGCTCGACCGCCACATCGCCTCCCTCCCGGCGGTGCGGGAGGTCCGCCGGGCGGGGCTCATGGGCGGCGTCGAACTCGCCCCGCCGGCAGAGAACCTTCGCTGGGGCCGGAAGGTGTGCGCCGGCGCCGTCCGTCGGGGCGTGCTGCTGCGGCCGTTGGGGGACGTGGTCGTGCTGATGCCCATGCTCACCAGCACGGCCGAGGAGATCGAGTGGATCGTCGAGGTCCTCGCCGAAGCCATCGCCGAGGTCGCCGGCGACCCCGAAGCGGGCGCCGTCTGATTCTGGGCACCGATCCTCTCGCCTTCCGAGGAAATCCGTCCCCAGAACCGGAAAGCAGCCGGGGAGGGTGGTCCAGTCGACGGGCGCGGGAACTTCCGCCCCCTGCATTGCGACTTCCTCTCGTCAACGGGGCGTGACGACGTCGCGGGCGAGAAGGGGGAGAGCCGTGCCGAGAGGGGCGTTGGTTTTGGTGGCCGCGCTGACGATCGCCGGCGCCGGCTGTGGGGGCGGCGACGGCGACAAGGGGCGGGCCGAGGCCAAGCAGGCCGCCGCCGGCCGGGTGACCACCCCGGCCCAGCTGGCCGGCCTGTCCCTGGCCGATCCGGCCGTGGCCGTACCGGCGGGCGCCCGCAACCCGACGGTGGCGCTCGACCGCGGATCGGGCGTCGTCTATCTGGCCTATGCCCGGGAGGTTCCCGGCGCCGACCCGGCCGAGCCCCTCCTCCAGGCCGTGGTGGCCCGCTCCGTCGACCAGGGCCGGACCTTCTCCGAGCCGGTGGTGGTGAATGCGCCCGACGAGCGGGTGGACACCAGCGTGGTCTCCCCCACGCACGTCGCCGTCGGCCCCGAAGGCAACGTGTACGTCCTCTACCAGCACAACGTGGACTCCGAGTACGACGAGTACGGGTTGAGCTACCTCCGCCTGGTGCGCTCCGAGGACCAGGGGGCCACGTTCTCCGCCCCGGCGGCCATCGCCGGCCCCGACGTCGAGGGCGTGACCACCACCATGTCGATGGCGTCGCTCTTCGTCGCCCCCGACGGCGACCTGTTCATCTCCTTCATCGATGACCGGGAGGAGCTGGCGGCCAAGATCGCCGGGGCGCCCGAGCCCAGCCCCCACGACCATGACGCCGTCCCCCCCGCCGTCCAGATGCGCATGGTCCGCTCCGGTGACGGCGGGCGCACCTGGGGGCAATCCGTCCTCGTGGCCAAGCCCATGTGCGCCTGCTGCGGGACGAGGATGGCCCAGGGCGCCGACGGCCCCCTGTTCGCCACCACCCGCTCCGCCTTCCTGGAGCTGAAGGGCTCCTACGACGCCGTACGGGACCCCATCCTGTCGCTCTCCGCCGACGACGGGACCACCTGGTCGCCGGCCACCAAGATCTCCGACGACAAGTTCAAGATCAGCGGCTGCCCCGACGTCACCGCCGGCCTGGCCGTGGACTCCAGCGGCCGGCTCCACGCCGCCTGGTACACCGGCACCGAAGCCCACCCGGGCGTCTTCTACGCCACCTCCGACGACGACGGGAAGACCTTCACCAAACCCGCTGCCCTCCTGGCCGGCGAGTGGATTCCCTACGGTGACGTGAAGCTGGCCATCGACACCGACGACCACGCCTGGGTCGCCTTCGAGGACCGCCGCACCGACCAGGACCAGATCCGCCTCGTGCGCATGGACCCCGACGGCCGGGCCGCCTTCTCCACCAGCTGGGCCGGGACCGCCCCGGACCTGACCGCCGGCGACGGCTTCGCCGTGGTGGCCTGGGGTACACCCGGTGAGCACGACGCCGCCGGCGCGGTGGGGCTGCTGGTGGCGAGGCCGCCGGCGTGAGCGCCCGGCGCGCCGGGGCCGCCGCCCTGCTCATCCTCGCCGCCGGCTGGCTCCTGGCCGTCCCCGCGGGCGCCGCCACGCCGCCACCCGCCCCCGAGTACCAGGCCCGCCTCCTCAGCACCGACGACGACGTGCGCCTCGCCGACCTGCGCGGCGAAGTCGTCCTCCTCAACACCTGGGCCACCTGGTGCAAGCCATGCAAGGAGGAGATGCCCGACTTCGAGACGCTCCACCAGCGCTTCCGGGCCGAGGGTCTGCACGTGGTGGGCGTCAACACCGACGAGGGCCGGGGCGACGCCCGGGTGGCCCGCTTCGTCGACCAGATCGGCGTCACCTTCCCCATCTGGCGGGACCCGGCCAACCGCTTCGCCGACGAGTTCCGGGTCCTGGGACCGCCGGAGACGTTCCTGATCGACCGGGAGGGCCGCATCGCCCGGCACTGGCGGGGCCAGATGGATCCCAACGACGCCACCAACCTGACTTCCATCCAGGCCGCTCTGGCCGGGGACGTGGACTCCGCCGGCGCCGCCGGCACGGTGGCCACCGCCGGCCTGCTCCTCGCCTTCGGCGCCGGGGTCATCAGCGTCCTCTCCCCCTGCGTCCTGCCCCTGGTGCCCAGCTACGCCTCGGTGGTGGCAGGGGTGAGCCTGGGCCGGAGCCGGCACGATCAGCTGGTGCCCACCCCCACCGGCGGGCCGGCGCCCGGGATGACGGCCGCCGGCGCCACACCCGTCGCCAACCGGGGCGCCGCCCTGCGCGCCGGGCTGGCGTTCGTGGCCGGCTTCTCCTCGGTGTTCATGGCCCTCGGCATCCTGGTCAACCGGGCCGGCGCCGCCCTGGCCGACAACCGCGAGTGGCTCACCCGCGCCGGAGGCGTGGTCCTCGTGGTGCTCGGCCTGCACCTGGTCGGTGTGCTGCGCATCCGCGCCGCCGACCGCGAGATCCGGTTCCTGGAGATGGGCCGGGGCGCGGGCAGTCCCGGTGGTTTCGCCGGCCGGGCCGGCTACGCCGGTGCCTTCCTGGTGGGGGTGGCGTTCGCCGCCGGGTGGAGCCCGTGTGTGGGGCCCGTCCTGGCCGGCATCCTGACCATGGCCGCCGCCGGCGGCTCCACCCTCCACGCCGCCCTGCTGCTGGCCGCTTACTCGGCCGGCCTGGCCGTTCCCTTCCTGGCCGCCGCCGTGGCCCTCGACCGGTTCCTGGCCTGGTCCGTGCGGCTGCGCCACTCGTGGCTCCCGGTGGCCGAGCGGGTGAGCGGCGCCCTGGTCCTGGCCATCGGCGTCCTGCTGCTCACGGGGCTGTTCTCCCGCCTGGCCTCCTGGCTGGCGTAGACCCCGGCGCGGCGGTCAACGACGCCGGGTGGGCTCGTCGAAGAAACCTGGGGTCTCCCGGGTCGTCGACGTCGTCTCCCCGGCCGGGGCGCTGGTGGATGTCGTCGTCGGCTCCCCATCCGCCGCCGTTCTGGTCGTGGACGTGGTCCCCGTCGACGCCGTCGTCGTTGACGTCCCACCGCCTCCGGTCCCCGGCCCGGCGGTGGTCGTGGTCGCCCCCTGCGCCTCCGTCGGTTCGACCACGGCGGGTTCGGCCACCCCGCCGATCACGGCGTCGGCCCGCAGGTCCTCGAACAGGCGGGCGGCGTCCCTGGTGAGGTAGACGACCGACTGCGCCCCGGCGGAGCCGATCCGGCCCGGGGCGACCACGTTGCGCAGGTGGGTGGGATCGAGCCGGCGGGCCAGGGCGCCGAGGTTGGGAAGGCGGTCCCGGGGGATGTCGAGGCGCACGTAGTTGAGAAGCACCCCGATCCAGCGGGCCACCCCGGCGTCGTCGGCCACCTCCGAGCGCATCTTGGCCAGGGCGGCGAGGATCACCTTGGCCTGGTTCTCGGATCGGGAGAAGTCGCCGTTGGCCACGTCGGTGCGGTTGCGACAGAAGGCAAGGGCCTCGGCTCCGCTCATGTGGTGCCAGCCCCGCTCGAAGCGGGCCCCGGAGTTGTGGTCGTTCATGCGCCGGTCCACCAGCACGTCGACGCCGCCGAGGTCGTCGACCATCCTGGTCAGGCCGGTGAAGCCCGTGAGCACGTAGTAGTCGACGGGCAGGCCGGTGAGACGCCGCACGGTGGCGGCCAGCAGGTTGGGGCCGCCCAGCGCCAGCGCGTTGTTGATCTTGTCCCGGCCGTGGCCGGGGATCTCCACCCACGAGTCCCGGGGGAGCCCCAGGACCGTCCCCTCGCCGGTGGCGGGGTTGACGGCCAACAGGTGGATGGAATCGGCCCGGGTGCGGGCCATGTCCTCCCGGGGACGGGCGTCAGACCCGGCCACCAGGATGAACACCAGGCCGTCGGGCACCGGCTCGCTGGTGGTGAAGGGGATGGCCGGGGTGGCCGGGGTGCCGTCGGACCGGGCCAGGCCGCCCGAACGGGGCTCGGCCCGCACCGTGCGCTCGGCGCCGCCCTCCACGAAGAGATCGGCCGGTGGCCCGGGCCGCGGGGCGCGGCCGACGGTCGACGGCGCCAAAATGCGGGGGCCAGCGGTGGACGTGCTGGTGCCCTCGGGGACGCCCACCACCGCCGCCGGGGCGGGGCGCGTCCCGGCGCAGCCGGTGGCGGCCACCGCCAACACGAGTGCAGCGGCGGACACGCGTCCGGATTGCCTCCCCGTCCCCATGACGATCACGGTAGGCGACTCCGGGCCGCTCGCGGCGTCATCGGGGAGGCCGGTGCCTCCCAGGAACTGGGAATTAGATTGCCGCCCCCGGGTGCTGGGTAGCCCTTCCAGCCATGGATGACGGGGCGTCTCCCTGGGGCCCCGACGCCGTCGAAGAGCCGGACCCGCAGCGGGTCGAACTGAGCCAGCGTGTGGCCGCCCAGGAGAGCCGGGAGACCATCCTGCGCCGCCTGGTGGAGACGGCCTGTGCCGTGCTCGAGGGCTGCACCACGGCCAGCGTCACCCTGGTGGAGCGCAACCGGGCCGTGACCGTCGCCTCCACCGGCGAGCCCGCCGTCGACGTCGACCAGGCCCAGTACGACACCGGGGCCGGGCCGTGCCTGCGGGCGATCCGGAACCGCAAGCCCGTCTTCGCCACCCTCCACGACCCCCGCTGGCCCCTGATCCGGGAGGCGGCCCGCCCGCCACGGGCTGGTGGCGGCGCTCTCCCTGCCGCTCCTCATCGGTGAGATCGCCTTCGGCGGGCTCAACCTCTACACCTCCGACCCTGACGGCCTCCGCTCGGAGAGCGACGAGGTGGCCGCCACCCTGCTGGCGGAGCAGGGGGCGGTGTCGTTCGCCGCCGCCCATGCCCTCGAGTTCGAGCGCCGCACCGCCCTCACCCTCCAGCGCAGCCTCCTGACCACCGAGCTCCCCGCCGTCCCCGGCTACGAGCTGACCGCCAGCTACCAGCCCGCCAGCAGCACCGCCCAGGTGGGAGGCGACTGGTACGACGCCTTCATGGTGGGTGAGGACGGGGCTCTCGCCGTGGTGGTGGGCGACGCCGCCGGCCACGGGCTGGAAGCCGCCGCTCTCATGGGCCAGGTCCGCACCGGCTTGCGGGCGTATGCCCTCGAGGGCCGGGACCCGGCCACCTGCGTCCAGCTCCTGTCCCACCTGGTCGACGCCAGCCATGGCGACTCCGACTTCCGCTTCGCCACGCCTGCCTCGTACTGGTCGACACGGCCACCGGGATGTGCCGGGTGGCCAACGCCGGCCACCCTCCACCCATCCTGCGGGAGCCGGACGGGACCGTCCGCTTCGTGGGCGGGATGGGCGGCGCCCCCA
>JBIOYN010000047.1:0-3516 GCA_044870155.1 Acidimicrobiia bacterium
CCGCCACCACTGCCGCCGCCGCCGGGGCGATTCGGGCCAGCATGAACCGACGGCGGGGAGTCGTGGTTCCCGGTGTCATCCGAATCCGATGGGCCAGAAACGGGTCCGGGCTTTTCGTTCCCTACCTGCGGGCCACCGCCGGGGACTCGGGGCCCACCACGAGACCCATCGTCATCCCCGTCCTCGGCATCGCCTTTCGGAGCGCCACCGCCCGGGCCCGGGCGGTGGTGAGGGCTGGAACCATCGCCCTTGTCATCCTTGTGGTGGTCATGCTTCTTGTGGCCGTGGTCCCCGTGGTGGGAACCGTCGCCATCGTGATGGCGCTGCCCATGATGGTGGTGCGAGTCGTCATCGGAGTCGTGGCCCCGGGAGAGGAGGTGGAATTCACCGGAGTCCTGTCCCCCGCCGCCGTGAGGGGACACGGAAGACAGTCCCGAGCCCGCCATCAGGAGGACCCCGCAAGCCAGGATCAGTCGCAAGGCCCGCAGGACTTCGGCCATCGCGTCCTGCTCCCTTCGCTACGTGCCATGCCGAAGCACGCCACTGGTAGCGCTCACTTATGGAACACTTCGCTAAAGTTCGCGTGACCTTAACATGGACCCCATCACCATCAAAGGGCCGATCGCTTCACGGCGTTGATCGAAGGGGTCCGACCGGACCTCCGGCCCTAGGCTCTGCCGCCATGGACGCCAAGACCGCCGCCCGGGCCATGGTCGACGCCGCCCGCGACGACCTCGTCACCCTCTCCCACCGCATCCACGCCCACCCGGAGATCAAGTGGGAGGAGGTCCGCTCATCGACGTGGGTGGCCGAGGCCCTGGCCGAGCGGGGCTTCGCCGTGGAGATGGGCGTCTGCCAGCTGCCCACCGCCTTCACCGCCCGGGCCGGCTCGGGGCCGCTGCACGTGGCCGTGTGCGCCGAGTACGACGCCCTGCCCGAGATCGGCCACGCCTGCGGGCACAACGTGATCGCCGCCACCGCCGTGGGCGCCGCCCTGGCCCTGGCCGAGGTGGCGGACGAGGCCGGCCTCACCGTGACCGTGGTCGGCACCCCGGCCGAAGAGGGCGGCGGGGGCAAGATCCTGCTGCTCGACGGGGGCGCCTTCGCCGGCGCCCACATGGCCATGATGACCCACCCCGCCCCCATGGACATGGCCGCCTGGCCCATGGTCGCCGCCCAGCAGTTCCGCGTCCGCTACTTCGGCAAGGAGGCCCACGCCGCCGCCTACCCGGAGCTGGGCATCAACGCCCTCGACGCCCTGACCGTGGCCCAGGTGGGGATCGGCCTCCTGCGCCAGCACGTCCACCACCTCGACAAGGTGCACGGGATCATCACCCACGGCGGTGACGCCCCCAACGTGGTGCCCGCCCGCACCGAGGCCGAGTTCATGGTCCGGGGGCGGGATCTGGCCGCCTTCGAGATCATGCGGGAGAAGGTGATGCGCTGCTTCGAGGCCGGCGGGCTGGCCACGGGCGCCACCCTGGAGGTGACCCCGCGCCATGAGCCCTACGCCGAGATGCACCACGACCCCGACCTGGTGGCCGCCTACCGCCGCAACGCCGAGGTCCTGGGCCGGACCTTCGAGGACCCGTCCGGCACCCGCTCGGGAGCGGGATCCACCGACATGGGGAACGTGTCGCTGGTGCTCCCGACGATTCACCCGGCCATCGGCATC
Organism: Acidimicrobiia bacterium; assembly: GCA_044870155.1. Lineage (GTDB taxonomy): Bacteria > Actinomycetota > Acidimicrobiia > IMCC26256 > BP-133 > CAWBJP01. The sequence goes on from JBIOYN010000047.1 coordinate 1,676, forward strand.
GACTCCCTGCCGGCGGTCAACCACCAGCCCGAGTTCGCCCTCCACTGTGCCCAGCCGGCGGCCGACCAGGCCCTCTACGACGGCGCCGTGGCTCTGGCCTGGACCGCCATCGACGCCGCCACCGACGAGGCGCTGCGGGCCCGCCTACTGGCCTCGGCCCAGTAACCCCCGGGCCTGGCGGGCGACACCCGCCATCCCGAGCTCCTCGGCTCCGACGAGCGCCAGTTGGGCGAGCTCCCGGCTCTGCTCCCTCTCGCCCACCCCGGCCAGCATCAGCGCCCATTCGCACCGGGTGCGGGCCAGCCACGTGGGGGCACCCGTCTGCCGGCAGTCGGCGATGGCATCCGAGAAATGACCCGCCGCCTCGTGATGCCGCCCGCACCCGGCAGCCGCCAGCCCCAGGGCGCGGTCCACCGGGCCGAGCACGCCGAAGCCGCTCCAGCTCCACCGTCCCCGGTAGGGCCGGAGGATGTCGTACAGGGCGGCGCAGCGCTCGGTGTCGTCCAGGCCGGCGTGGACCGTGACCAGGATGATCATCATCCGGAGCCAGAAGAGGTCCCGGGCGACACGGTTCACCTCCAGATCGGGACGTGCCGCGATCCCGGCGGCTTCGTCGTGCCGTCCCGCCTCGGCGAGGAGCAGGGCCAGGGAGGCGGGCCACAGCGCGACGGCGGGCTGGCGGGCCATGGCCTCGCCCAGCTGGTCCTCCAGCTCGGACAGGCGGCCCTGCTCGTATCGCAGCACGAAGAGCTGGCCCAGGTAGGCCGATTCACCGGTCTGGGCCCCGGGGGCGTGGTCCCGGCCCAGGGCCAGGTGCTGGGGGAGGATCGCTTCGGCGTCTGCCAGCCGTCCGTCGAGGATGGCGTCAAGGCCTTCGATGAGGCCTGCGAACCACAGCAGCGTCGGCACCCGGAGCTCCTGGGCGAGGGCGGTGGTGGCCTCACGCATCGGGCGGGCCCGGTCCCGGGCTCCGATCTCCGTGAAGTCGCCGTGCAGCCACAGCTGCGCCCACAGGACCACCACCGCGTCGCCGCTGGCCCGCGCCACCTCCAGGCCCTCGGTCACCATGGCCAGCCGTTCGTCCAGATTGTCGGGGGTGTGGATGGCCCGTCGCCCCTGCACCAGCGCGTAGGCCAGCGTCCGGGTGTCCCCCACCTCCCGGGCCAGCGCCACCGCCTCCCGGGCGGCGACCGTTCGTCGCTCCGACGCCGGGCCCCAGGCCAGCTCCATGGCCAGGATGCCGAGCAGCCGGGCGCGCACGGCGGGATCGTCGTCCCCGATGGCCGCCAAGGCCTCTTCGATGAGAGCCACGACGTCGGCTTCGACCCGCCCGAAGGCGCTCCACACTCCGAGCGGGTTCATGGTCAGGGCCGCCCGGGCCAGGCGGGCGGAGTCTCCCGTGTTCCGGGCCAGCTCCGCCGCCGAGAAGAGCACCTCGCGGTACGACCGGTCCCCGGCCCACCGGCGAGCGTCACCGAGAGCGATGAGGAGGTCCGCCCGTCGGGCGGGATCCGGCCGCTCGGCCACCTCGAGGGCTTCGAGCGCCCGTTCGAAGTGGGCCGCGGCCTGTTCGAAGGCGAGCCCCGTCATCGCCTCTTCGCCGGCTGCCACCGAGTAGTGGACGGCCCGGTCGACCTCGCCCAGGGCAGCCGCCTCGCAGAAATGGCGGGCCAGCTCGGCCACCGACGCCCCCCGGGATTCAAGGACCTCCCCCACCGCCCGGTGGAGGCGGAGCCGGCGGCTGGTGGGGAGCTCGTCGTAGAGGGTGGAGCGGACGAGGGCGTGGGCGAAGCCGTACCGGCCGGCGCGGCCCGGGACCGCGCTGACGAGGCGGGCCCGCT
>JBIOYN010000048.1:0-3315 GCA_044870155.1 Acidimicrobiia bacterium
CCGGGCCAGCGCCACCCGCTGCTGCTGGCCACTCGACAGCTCGTGGGGGAAGCGCCCGGCGAGCTCCTCGAGCCCGACGAGCGCCAGCACCTCGGCCACCCGGGCGGCCTGCTGGGCCCGGGGCAGACGGTCGAGGCCGAAGGCGATGTTGGCGGCCACGGTGAGGTGCGGGAACAAGGCGTAGTCCTGGAACACCATCCCCACCCTGCGCTTGTCCGGCTCCACCCAGGCCCCGGCCCCGGCCACGGTGCGCTCTCCGATGCGGACCACGCCGGCGTCGGGGCGGAGCAGCCCGGCCACGAGGAGGAGCAGGGTCGACTTGCCGCAGCCGCTGGGGCCGATGAGGGCCAGATGCTCGCCGGCGACCAGGTCGATCGACACACCGCCGACGGCCACGGAGGCGCCGAAGCGCTTCTCCAGGCCCTCGATGGCCAGCGCGGCCCCGGACAGGTTCACGTCACCACCCGTTCCCAGACGGGTTCGGCGTCGCGGCCGGCGCCGGCCCGCATCATCAGGATCACGGGGGCGAGGGCGACGGCCACGATGGTGAGCGCCGGGAGCCCGGTCTGCTCCCAGGCCGAGTTGGCCGTCAGGTCCCAGACCCACACGGCGAGGGTGTCGAAGCCGAAGGGGCGCAGCAGGAGCACGATGGAGATCTCCTGGAGCGTGTGCACGAACACGAGCAGGAGGGCGGCGGTCATCCCCGAGCGGACCAGGGGGGCGTGGATGCGGGCCAGGATCCGGCCTGGGCGGGCGCCCAGGGTCCGGGCGGCCATGACCACCGACGGGGTCACCTTCTCCAGGCTGGCGTCGAGGGTGGCGGTGGTGAGGGGCACGAAGCGCACCGTGTAGGCGTAGAGCACGCCGAGCAACGTGGTGGTGCCGAGGACGGCCAGCGAGCGTCCCTCCCAGGTGATGCCCGGCACCAGCTTCCCGACGACCTGGAAGACGACGAGGACGCCGATGGCGACCACCGTGCCGGGCAGGGTGTAGCCGATGAGCACGCCCCGACTGGCGAAGCGGGTGACCCGTCCGCCCGAGAGCCGGGCCCCGCTGGTGACGGCCAGGCCCACCACCAGGCAGACGAGGGCGGCCAGCCCCGCCAGCAGAGCGCTGCGGGACAGGTGGGCCAGGTAGCGGGAGGCGGTGACCTGGTCGCCGAGGTGGGCCCAGGAGGCCAGGCGGGCGACGGGCAGCAAGAAGGCGGCGGAGAGCACGCCCAGACACGCACCGGTGGCGGCCCAGCGCTTGGGGCCCTGCAGCGTCACCGGCTCGAGGAACTCCCGGGCGCCACGCTGGTGGAACCGGGCCCGGCCCCGCAGGCACCGCTCGACGACGATCACAGCCAGAGCGAAGACGAGGACCAGCGTGGCCAGCTCGGTGGCGGCAGCCCGGTCGCCCCGGCCCTTGAGGATGTTGAACACCCCGAGCGAAACCGTGTTCACGTTGAAGTACTGCACGGTGGCGAAGTCGGTGAGGACCTCCATCATCACCAGGGCGAGGGCGGCGGCCAGCGTGGGGCGGGCACCGGGCAGCACGGCCCGCAGCGCAGCCCGGACCCGGCCGTGCCCCAGGGTGCGGGCCACCTGCCAGGTGCGCAGCCCCTGCTCGCGGAGGGCGGTGAGGGCCAGGACGTAGACGTAGGGGTAGAGCGTGAGGCAGAGCACGACGCTGGCGCCCGCCAGGGTCCGGACCTCGGGGAACCAGATGTCGCGTCCGAACCAGTCCCGCAGGGTCGACTGCACCGGCCCGGCGAAGGAGAAGGTGGTGAGGAAGATGTAGCCGAGCACGTAGCCGGGCATGGCCAGGGGCAGCACCAGGGCGAGGCGGAAGAGGCCCCGCCCCGGGAACCGGTAGGCGCTCACCAGCCAGGCCAGGGACACCCCCAGCGCCAGTGTGCCCGCCCCCACCAGGACGAGCAGTCCGAGAGTGGACACGATCATGTTGGGCAGGCGGGCGTTCCACTGGTCACGCCAGAAGTCGAGGCTGGGGGTGAGGGCCTCGGAGGCGATGGCCAGCACGGGCAGGACCACCAGCCCGGCGACGGCCAACACCAGGGCCGCGGCGGGGCGGGGCGCCCTACTGATAGCCGACCTCGTCCATGAGCTTGAGGGCGTCGGCGTTGAGGTCCCCGATCCGGGAGGCGGCCAGCTCGTCGGCCTTGAATGAACCGAAGCCCTTGACCACGGGGGCGGGCTCGACGGCGGGGTTGATGGGGTACTCGTCGCTCTCGGAGATGAAGACGGCCTGACCGTCGGTGGCCAGCCACTCGATGAACCTCTGGGCCAGCTCGGGGTCGTCGGCGTACTTCGTGACTCCCGCCCCGCTGACGTTGACGTGCGTGCCCCGGCCGTTCTGGTCGGCCCAGAAAATACGGGTTCTCAGGCTGGGGTTCTTCACCAGCTCCTGGGCCAGGTAGTAGTGGTTGACGAGGCCCACGTCGCAGCCTTCCTTGGCGACCGTCTTCACGATTTCGGGGTCGGCGTTGATCATCTCCGGCTTGTTGTCGACCCAGCCCTTGACGATGGCCTTGGCCCCGTCGTAGCCGTCGTGGGCGATGAGGCTGGCCACCAGCGACTGGGTGTAGGTGGCGGTCGAGTTGCGCAGGCACAGCCGTCCCTTCCACTTGGGGTCGGCGAGGGCGGCGTACGTCGACAGCTCGGAGGGGTCGACCCTGTCGGGGTTGTAGATGATGCTGCGCGCCCGCAGAGCGAGGGCGAACCAGCGGTTCTCAGGGTCGCGGTACTGCGCCGGGACGATATCGGTGAGCTTTTTGGACTGGAGGGGGCGCAGCAGGTCGGAGTTGGCAGCCAGGGCCAGGTTCGAGGCGTCGACGGTCAGGTAGACGTCGGCCAGGGTGTCCTTGCCCTCGGTCTTGAGCCGCTCCCGAAGGTCGGCGTCACTCCCGTAGAGGAAGCGCACGTCGATCCCTGTCTCCTTGGCGAACAACTCGAAGGCCTTCTCCGACCCGTAGTGGCGGCCGGAGTAGACCCTGAGGACGTCTTTCTGCTGGGCGCCCAGGGCGGAACAGCCCGACGCCACGGCCAGCAGCGCCGTGAGGAAAGCCACCTTCGACCACTTCGGGCTCCGCATCGCGCCCTTCCGCACCACCCAACAGAATTAGTTCGGTTTCCCTAAACTTAGGAGATGACGCGGCGCTGGCGCTATCGGGTCCCCTTTTTTCCCTCCGTCGGGTTGTCCGTCCTGGCCCTCATCCTCCTGGGGGCGCCCACCACCGCCCCCGCCCGTGCGCCTCATTTCGACTTCGCCAAGGGGGTGGTAGCCGGCACCGAGACCAACCGGGTCACCACGTTG
>JBIOYN010000049.1:0-8127 GCA_044870155.1 Acidimicrobiia bacterium
CTACGACGGCGACTTCGACCGCATCAGCGAGGTAACGGACCAACCGGTGCAGTGGGTGGTGGAACGAGGGAGTGTGGCGTAGCCGTACGCCTGGAGCTAGTCCTCCATTCTGGGCACGGATTTTCTCGGACGCAGAGAGGATCCGTGCCCAGAACCGGCCAGGAGGGCGGCGAGCCGGGCGGTGAGGTCCTCGATCTCGGCCGCGGTGCGCTCGTAGACGGAGCGGGAACCACCGATGGGGTCGTCGACGTCGTCATCGGCGTGCCCGCCTGACGGGGCGTCGCCCCGCCGGCCGGCGTGGAGCCGGGCCACGTAGTCGGCGATGAGCTCGCCGGCTCCACGGGGCCCGAGGCGCTCGCCCGTCCGCACCAGCTCTTTGAGGGTGAAGGTCCGCTCCCAGGCCGCCGGGTGGGCGGCGGTGATCTCGTCGACCTGGTCGGCGGCCATGGCCACGATCAGATCGGTGGGACGGACGAGCTCGGCGGACAGGCGCCGGCTGCGATGCCCGCTGGTGTCGAACCCGCGGGCGGCCATCACCGCCAGCCCGTGGTCGGGGACGCGCTGGCCAGGGGAGAGAAAGCCGGCGGAGTGGACGTAGGCGTCGAGGCCGAGCTCCTCCAGGTGGGCGGCGAGGAACACCGCCCCCATGGGCGAGCGGCAGATGTTGCCCAGGCAGACCACCAGGATGTCGATGGCGGGCGAGGTTACCGAGGCCTAGGGAACTCCCGGGTGACCATCTCAGCCCGGCGATACGATCGTGTGGTCATGGAGTTCATCGCCGCGCTGGGTGCGCTTGCCGGGCTGTATGTCCTGCTGAGGAAAGACATCCTCGACGTGAAGCACGAGCTGAAGGCCGACATGCAACGGGTCGAGGACCGCCTCGGAGCTCGCCTCGATCGCCAGGATGGGCGCTTCGACGCCATCGATGGCCGCTTCGACCGGCTGGAGACGAAGATCGACCGGGTGCGGGGCGAGCTGATCGCCCACCTCCAGGGGGGCCATCCGCCGGCAGCGTGAGCCGCGCCCGGGTCAGCCGTCCAGGTCGTAGGCCACGGGGTGGCGGGGCTGGTAGACGGACAGGTCGGCGCCACTCGGCAGCCGGATGGAGGCCAGAACCCCCCAGCCCTGGTCGCTGGGGCCGCTCGTCACCTCGACGTCGCGTTCGGCGAGATCGCCGAGGAGGGCGTTGAGGTCCTCGCACATGAAGTAGAGCTCGTGGCAGGGCTGTCCTTCCGTCGGATGGACGGCGACCTCGGCGGGGGGCAGCCTGAAGATCAGCCAACCGCCGCCGGCGTCGACACCGGCGAAGCCGAGGACGTCCCGGATGAAGGCCCGGTCGGCATCGGCGTCCTGGCTGTAGATGATGACGTGCGCCCCGTTGATCATGGATGGCCGGCCCTCCTCGGATTGCGACCGCCGGGCGAGAATACCGACACCCGGATGGGACTACCGTCGCGAGAGAACGTCGTCCAGTAGACGAGGTGATGACCATGGCGCAGGAGACCGAGCCGTCCACGGGCACCAGTGGGCACACGGCGGATCACGAGCACACCGAGCACCGCCACGTCGAAGAGCACGCCCGGATATCCAAGGAGCACATGGCGGCCCACGAGGCGCTCCTCAACCGGCACGTGGAGGAGCACACCGCCCTCGCTGACCGCCACGTGGCCGAGCACGGTGAGGCGGTGGCGGCCGGGATGCCCCAGAAGACGATGCTCAGCACCCGCCACGCCGCCGAGCACGCCTGGCTCGAGCTCCAGCACGCCTCGCAGCTGGCGTTCCTGGAGGCCCGCCACGCCCTCCAGCGCTTCAGCATGGACCGGCACCACGCCGTCGAGCTGGTCACCCAGGAGCGGCGCCACGCCCAGGAGGATCGCCAGGCTCAGGCCGACTGATGCAGCGCGGCGTCGCCGTTCCCATCTCCGGTTCATGGGCCACCCCGGCCAACTGTGTCGAGATCGCCGGCCGGGCCGAGGAGCTCGGGTACTCGTCGCTGTGGACGTTCCAGCGCCTGCTGTCTCCCGTCGACGGGAACACGCCCGTGCTGGAACCCCAGTACCGCAGCGTGCACGACCCGCTGGCCACGCTCGCCTTCCTGGCCGCCCTGACGTCGGCCGCCCGGCTCGGGGTGGCGGTGGTGAACCTGCCGTACTACGCCCCCATCGTGCTGGCCAAGGCGCTCACCACCATCGACCACCTCTCGGACGGCCGGCTCGACGCCGGCTTCGGCATCGGGTGGCTGCCGAACGAGCTCGAGGCCGTGGGCGTGTCGCCCAAGGAGCGGGGCCGGCGGACGGAGGACGCCCTCCGGTGCCTGCGGGCCATCTGGACCGAGGAGGTCGTCGACTACCACGGCGAGTTCTACCGGGTGCCCCGCTCCCGGGTGGAGCCCAAGCCGGTGCAGCAGCCCCACCCGCCGGTGCTGCTGGGCGGCACGGCGGAGGCCGCCCTGCGGCGCGCCGGCCGCCTGGCCGACGGCTGGATCAGCAGCAGCCGGGCCGACCTGACCCGCATCGACGAGTCGATCGGGGTGGTGCGGGCGGCGGCGTCGGAGGCGGGACGCGATCCCGCCCGGCTGCGCTTCGTGTGCCGGGCGGTGGTGAAGGTCCGGACCGGGGAGCGGGCGCCGCTGGTCGGCTCCCTGGACGAGATCCGCTCCGACCTGGCCGCCCTGGCGGACAAGGGAGTCACCGAGGCGTTCATCGATCTCAACTTCGACCCCGAGGTCGGTTCCCCGGACGCGGATCCGACGGCGTCGATGCAGCGTGCCCACGAGGTGCTCGAGGCGCTGGCCCCGGCCTAACGCCGGCGCCGGCGCCGGCCCGTCAGGCCAGCAGCGACCCGGGCCGGGACCGGAGGATGGCTTCCGCCTCCCCGCTCACCCGGCGCACCACCTCGGCCGCCGGACGGACGGCGTCGACGAACCCCGCCCCCTGGCCGTAGAGCACATCGTCGGTGTCCGGGTCCGGGGGGTGTCCGAAGGGGACCCGCCCGGGTGGGTGGGCGAACTCCTCCCGGCGGGCCTGCAGCTCCGCCTCCCGCTCCGTCCACTCGTCGGTGAAGCGGTTGCGCCGCACCCGCTCGCCGATGCCGGCCGGCCACGGCAGCCCGGAGACGATGTCGTAGGCCCGGGTGAAGACGGTGTCGGCCCCGTCGCTCTGCACGATCAGCTGCTTGTGGACGTCGTGGACTTCCACCGCCTCGGGAGTGGCCAGGAAGGCGGTGCCCAGCCAGGCGCCGTCGGCCCCGGCGGTGAGGGCGGCGGCCAGGGTCCGCCCGTCGGCGATCCCGCCGGCGGCGAGCACGGGAACGTCCGGGTAGCGGGCGACGACGCCGGCCAGGAAGGGCAGCAGGCTCATGGTGCCGGTGTGGCCGCCGGCCTCGGTGCCCTGGGCCACGAGGACGTCGGCGCCGGCGTCCACGGCCAGGGCGGCGTCCTCGTAGTTCTGGACCTGGCATATCACCCGGGCGCCGGCCTCCCGGGCCTGGTCGATCCAGGGCCTGGGGTCCCCGAAGGACAGGGCGACGGCCGGCGGCCCTTCGGCCAGGGTGGCGTCGAACAGCGGCGCACCGAACAGGGGCAGGAAGGCGGTGATGAAGCCCACGGCGAAGGGCCGGTCGGTGGCGGCCCGGATGGCGGCGATCTCGGCGTGGATCCACTCCGGTCCCTTGGCCGGGTGGACCCCGCCGAAGGACCCGAGCCCGCCGGCGGCGGACACGGCGGCGGCCAGTGTTCCCCCACTGTGCAGGGCCATGGGCGCCGACATCACCGGGTGGTCGAGGCCGAACATCTCGGTGAAGCGGGTGTGCAACATGACCGGTGACGCTACCCGGGGGCGATGCGCCGGGCGACGTCCGCCAGCCCCTCCCAGCCGGGCGACTCCTGCACGCAGCGGGCGAAGAGCCACAGCAGCAGGCGGTCGGCGTCGAGGTCGAGGAGGCCGGCCATCCGGCGGGCGAGCCCCACGGGGTCGGCCTGGAGGCGGGCGTCGCAGTTGAGGAGGTGCTGGAGGGCGTCGTAGGTGGGGTCGCCCACGTGGGGTTTGGGATCGACGACCAGCCACGGCTCCCGCCCGGCGGCCAGCACGTTGCCGGCGTGGAGGTCGGTGCCCAGCAGGACGTGGCGCTCGGCGGTGGCGGGCAGGCCCCGGAACAGCGCCATGCCCTCCCGGGCCAGGCCGGGGTCGATGTCGGCCCGTCCGGCGCCCGCCTGGGCGTCGAATTCGGCGGCCCACTCGTCGCACATCTCCTGCAGGGTCGGGAACGGGTGCCCGGGCGGGGGGACGAGCCACAGCCGGGGGAGAAGACCGGCGAGGACCGTGTCCTGTTCGGGCTCGGGACGGGAGGTCAGCTCGGTGCCCGGCCGGCACCGCTCGACCAGGAGCGCCCTGGTGGCCTCGTCCGGTTGCTCGGCGGCGAAGAGCAGGACGGCGCCCTGCCCGGCCCATGCCGCCAGCGCGTCGGCCTCATGCTCGGCCTCGGCGTGGCGCCACCCCACCTTGAGCACGAGGTCGTCGCCACCGGCCCGCCGGGCGGGGGCGACCCAGGCGGTCTGGCCCCCGGGCTGGAACGGGGCGCCGAGCTCGAGATCCCAGCGCGCCGCCAGCTCGGCCACCACCCCGGGCAGCGTGGCCAGCCACCCGGCCCGGCCCTCGCCCTCGGCGGCGGCGACGAGGTTGGCGGGCAGGGGGAACAGCTCCAGGTGGGCTCAGGCCCCCGGCGCCGGCGCCAGCTCGGATCCGGCCGCCGCCAGAGCGGCGAGGACCTCGTCGGTACTGAGACTGGCGACACCGATGGAGCGCAGCTCGACGATGCCCCGGTCGTCGACGCCCGAGACGGCGTCGGCGGCGAGGACGACCCGGTAGTCCCGCTCGCTGGCCTCGTAGATGGAGGTGCGGGGGCAGTTGGGGAAGTTGCAGCCGGCGAAGACCAGCGTGGTCACCCCGGCGTCCCGCAGGTGATCGTCGAGCGGCGTCCCGTAGAAGGCACCCCACCGGGGCTTGTACATGACCACCTCGTGGTCACCCACGGGCTGCACGCCTCCCGCCAGCAGCAGCTGGTCGTCGAAGCCGGGCGTGTCACCTTCCACCACTCCCGGCGCCAGCAGGCGCCCCGGCGTACCCGGGCGCAGCACGGGCACGGGGCCCCGAGCCAGCTCCTGCCGGCACGGCTCGGCGTTGGTCCCATCGGCCAGGTAGAGGCGGACCACGTGCACGATCGGGAGCCGCCGGGCCCGGAAGGCGGCACCCAGGCGGGCGGCATTGCCGGCGGCCGCCGACGTGCCCGGGATCTCCAGCGGTTGGCCTTCGAGGGTGTCGGCCTGCAGGTCGATGGTGATCAGGGCGGCGGAATCCCAGTTGGGTGACGTGAGTTCGTCCACGACCTCCATGATGGTCGATACGCTCCTGGTCCGTGCCCGACATCGCTCTCGAGCTGCCGCTGTCCCTGGCCGAGGAACTGACCGTGGCCGGCGTGCGGGCCCGGCCCGTCAACGTGCCGCTCGACCCCCCGGTACAGACGTCCAGCGGCTGGATCGAGGCCGCCCCGCTCGTCCTCGTCGACCTGCTGACCGAGGAGGGGGTGACGGGCCGCAGCTACGTGTTCTGTTACACGCCGGTGGCGCTGGCCGCCACCGCCGCCCTCGTGGCCGGCCTGGAGGACCTCATCCGGGGGCGGGCGGTGGCGCCGGTGGCCCTCGACGCCCGGCTGCAGGGCGCCTTCCGCCTCCTGGGGCCCCAGGGTCTCACCGGGATGGCCATGGCCGCCGTCGACATGGCGGCGTGGGATGCCCTGGCCCGGGCCGCCGGCCTTCCGCTCGTCCGGCTCCTGGGCGGCGAGGCCCGGCCCGTGCCCGCCTACGGGAGCCTGCGGACCATGGACCCGCCGGCGGCGGCCACGGAGGCGGAGGCACTGGCGGGCCTGGGGATCACGGCCTTCAAGGCCAAGGTCGGGCGCTCGGCGGTGGAGGGCGACGTCGACGTCGTGCGGGCCATCCGCGCCGCCGTGGGCCAGCAGGCGCCGGTGGCCGTCGACTACAACCAGAGCCTCTCCGTTCCCGAGGCCGTCCGCCGGGCCCGGGTGCTGGAGGACGAGGGCCTGTTCTGGATCGAGGAGCCGACCCGGGCCGACGACTTCGCCGGGCACGCCCGCATCGCCGCCCAGGTGGCCACCCCCATCCAGATCGGAGAGAACTGGTGGGGCCCCCACGACCTGGCCAAGAGCCTGGCCGCCGGCGCCTCGGACGTGGGCATGGCCGACGTCATGAAGATCGGCGGGGTCACGGGCTGGCTGCGGGCCGCCGCCCTGGCCGCCGGTGCCGGGCTGCCGCTCTCCAGCCACATCTTTCCCGAGTACAGCGCCCACCTGCTGGCCGTCACCCCCACCTGCCACTGGCTCGAGTACCTGGACGTGGCCGGCGCCGTCCTGGCCGAGCCCGTCCGGGTGGAGGACGGGCACGTGGCCGTCCGCGAGGTGGCCGGTGCCGGGCTGGAGTGGGACGAGGCGGCCGTCCGTCGTTTCGCGCTCTGACGCAACGGAGCCCCTTTACGGGAGCCGGCGGGCGACGCATGCTGACGGGGTGCGGTGCCAGGCCTGCGGGGCTGCGAACCGGCTCGGGCGAACCTGCCCCCGGTGTGGCGAGCGGCTCTCGACCCGGGCGCTGATGCGCCAGCTCTTCGCCGCCGACCCCGACGCCGCCGGCGACGGCCCCGAGGCCCGGTCTCCCGACCTCGCCTCCCCCCGAGCCCGGCTGGTGGCCGCCGCCGTCGACGTCACCCTCATGGTCATCACCCTGTCCTGGGTCGGTGCCCTCGGGTTCGATCCCGCCTTCGGCAGCGGCCCACCCCTGCGGGTCCGGCTGCTGGCCTGGGCGGCGGTGCTCGGTCACCTCGTGCTCCTGGAAGGGTTGGGGGGCCAGAGCTTCGGCAAGCGCCTGGCCGGCATCCGGGTCGTCGACGCCGTCACCGGCGGCCCCATCGGGTTGGCCACCGCCGCCCACCGGGTGGGGGCCCGGGCCCTGTTCTGGTTCGTGTCCTTCCTGGCGCTGGCCGACCCGCGGCTGCAGACCCTGCACGACCGCTCGGCGGGGACGGTGGTGGTCAAGCTCAAGACGCCGGCCGACCTGCCCCGCAGCCCGGAGCGGATCGAGCGGATCGATTAGGGCCGGCCGGGGGCCCTAACCCTCGAGCGAGAAGAGGGCCCAGTCGCCCTCGATGCCCTTCAGGTGGTGGCGGCCGTGGTCGGCGAAGCGCAGGCCGGAGCCGGTGACGAGGTCGCGCACGGTCCCGGACACCAGGATCTCGCCCGCCCCCGCCGATGCCTGGATGCGGGCGGCGATGTGGACGGCGATGCCGGCGACGTCGGCTCCCGAGACCTCGCATTCCCCGGCGTGGATCCCGGCCCGGATCTCGAGTCCCAGGCGGCGGATCCCGTCCTGGACGGCGCGGGCGCACTGCACGGCCCGGCCCGGGGAATCGAAGGTGGCCAGGAACCCGTCGCCCGTCGTTTTCACTTCCCTGCCCTTGAACAGTTGGAGCTGCTTGCGCACCAGTTCGTGGTGCTCCTCCAGCAGCTCACCCCAGCGGGCGTCGCCGAGGCGTTCGGCCGCCTCTGTGGACCCGACGATGTCGGTGAAGAGCACCGTGGCCAGCATCCGATCAGGCTCCGCCCCTGGCGACGCCCGCCGGCGGCGGGGAATGAACAACGATGTCTGGCTTCCGGTGCCGACGACGTTGCCGGCGCTGTCGGTCACCTCCGTACGAGCCACCAGGAACTCGTCACCGTGGTGGGTGACGGTCCCCCGGGCGAGAAGTTCCTGCCCATCAGCCTCGACCGGGCGGAGGAAGCTCACGTTCTGACTGAAGACCCCCAGGCGATGCCCGATGGGCATCAGGCTGGCGATGGCCCCGCCGGCGACGGTGTTGGCCAGGTAGGCGACGGCGCCGGCTGTCACCTGCTTCGTCTGGCCGCAGAGCCATTGGCTCGCCGTCAACGACGCTGACACCGTGCCTTCGGAGACGTCGAGGAGACGCATGCCCAGCAGCACGTGCGCCGGCAGGCCGGGACGCTCACCCGTCGTCAGGCGACGGAGAAAGGAGAGTGCGGTGGTGTCGTCGTCGGGTGTGAGGG
>JBIOYN010000050.1:0-4934 GCA_044870155.1 Acidimicrobiia bacterium
ACCGGCTGGGCACACCGGCGTTCATGGCCCGCACCCGCCTGGAATGGGCCCGCATGCTGCTGACGCGCCAGGCGGCCCATTCCAGACGGGTGCGGGCCATGAACGCCGGCGTGCCCAGCCGGTCCTGCTGGGCCACGGCGGCGGCGAACCACCCCTCGGCCTTGTCGTAATCGCCGGCGCAGGCGTCGAGGAGACCCAGGAAGTGGCTGACGACATTCAGACCGGCGGTGATGAGCGTGGCCAGGTGGTCGGAGTAGGGCAGCAGCAGGCGGCGGAGCACCCGGGCCGAGGCCGTGTCGCCCAGAGCGGCGCACACCTCGGCGCAGGCGCACACCGAGATCGTCCACAGGCTGTCGATGTGCACCGCCGTGAAGCCGGTGGCCGCCAACGGTTCGTAGAGCCGCCGGGCTTCGTCCATGCGGTCGTTGTCGCAGTACATGAGGGCGATGAAGGCATCGACGGCCGGCACCACGAAGTCCGGATCCTCGGCCAGGGTCACGTATGTCTCCTCGAGCTCCAGGAGTCGGCCCTGGGCGTAGCGGATGGGAAAGCCCTGGGCCACGTAGAAGATGGGGGCGTCGGGCTGGACACCCCGGGCCAGCGCGAAGGCTGCCTCGTTGATGGCGTCGGAGTCGGCGATGCGGCCCTCGGCCAGCGGCAGCCCGACACCGGACACGGTCGCCATCCAGCGCAGCGTCGGCTCCCCCAGGTCGGCGGCCAGCCGGTTCTGGTGCTCAAGGCACCGCCGGGCCTCGGCGAGATCGCTGATCTCAATGGCGGCGCGGGTTCTGTGCCAGTAGGCATGGAGCATCAGGCGTCCGTCCCCCAGCTGTTGGGCCAGGGCGAGCAGCTCGGCGGCACGGTCCAGGCGCTCGGCCACGGTGGACGGGCTGTGGATGGCGTAGAAGCAGGCCAGGAGGACGTTGGCCAGGACCTCGGGGTCGTCCAACCGCCGGGCCATGGCCAGGGCGTCTTCCGCCCGCCTCACCCGCTCGTCCCGGTCATCCGTCCACACGTGCTCCAGGGCGATGTGGGCCATGAGTCGGGCCCGGGCGGGGGAGTCGACCGGCCCCGCCGCCTCCAGGGCGGCCTCCAGGACGGCGATGAGCTCGACGTCGAGCCGCCCGGCATTGCCCATGAGGCTGCCCCGGGTGTTGCTCAAGGCGGCCTGGGCGAGCGCGTCGCTGTCGCCCCGTTCCCGGGCCAGACGGGCGGCCTCGAACAGCGTCGTCCGGTAGGCCGGATTCCCGACCCGGCGCAGCCCCTCCCCCAGGGCGATGAGCACCTCGATGCGCCGGGGGTCGCCGGTCGGCGCCCCGTGGGCGTCGAGCAGCTCCAGGGCCTGGCGGTAGTAGCGGACGGCGTCGTCGTGGGCCAGCTGGGCCAGCGCCGCCGCTCCCGCCTGCCGGGCGTAGCTGACGGCCTTGTCCGGCTCCGCCGCCGGCACCGCGGCCTGGCCGTAGTGGTAGGCCAGGGCGGGCAGGTGATGGTCGAGGTGGCCGGCGTGGACGAGCTCGATGGCTTCGGCCAGCTTGCGGTGCACGGCCACCCGGCGGGCGGCACTGAGCTCGTCGTAGAGCGTGCCCCGGACCAGGGCGTGGGCGAAGCGGTACCGGGGATCAGGTCCCGGGACCTCGCGCACGAGACGGGCGGCGGTGGCCTCCTCGAGGGCGGTCACCAGGGTGTCCTCGGGCAGGCCGGCGACCCGGTGGAGGAGCGTGGGGTCGAAGTCCAGGCCCAGGACGGCGGCCACGGCCAGGACGTCGTTGGCCACATCGGAGAGCCGGGAGAGCCGCCGGCTGACCACGTCCCGGATGCCTTCGGGAATGCCGATCTCGTCGATGGGGCCCGTCGTCACCCAGCGGCCGTGGCGGCGTTCGATCCCGCCCGACTCGACCAGGTGGCGCAACACCTCGCTCACGAAGAACGGGTTGCCTTCCGTCTCGGCGTAGATGGCCTGGGTGAAGGCTTCGTCCTCGTCCTCCAGGCCGTGCCCCGCTGCCTGCTCGACGAAGGCGGAGACCCCGCTGGCGTCAAGTCCTGTTATGGCGATGCGGTCCACGCCGGGCTGGCGGCGCAGATCGGCCAGCAGCTCCGCCAGGGGGTGGCGCCGGCCCAGCTCGGTGTCGCGGTAGGTGGCCACCACCAGGAGCCGCAGCGGCTCGCCGAAGCGCAGCACGTGGCGCAGCAACAGCAGGGTGGGTTTGGCGGCCCAGTGGAGATCGTCGAGGACGAGCAGGACGGGCGCCTCGGCCGAGACGGCGGCCAGCCAGGAGGCCACGGCGTCGAACAGGCGGTAACGCTCGGTCTCCGGATCCGAGCGCAGGGCGGCGGGGAGGTCGGGGGCCGAATCCGCCACCTCCGGAACGAGGCGGACGAGCTCGCCGGGATGCCTCCCGAGGTGCCCGGCCAGCTCGGCGTCGGCGCGGCCGCGGACGAAGTGGCGCAGCGCCTCCACGAACGGCTGATAGGGGACGCCCAGGTCCTCGTCGCACCGTCCGGCCAGGACGACGGCGCCCTCATCGTGGGCTCGCTGCGCCATCTCCAGGGCGAGGCGGGTCTTGCCGATGCCGGGCTCTCCGCCCATGAGGGCGGCCCGCCGCTCGCCGGCCACCGCCTCCTTCCACAGCTGCTGGAGGCGGCCGAGTTCATCGTCACGGCCGACGAAGATCCGGCCCGCGTCGGTGAGCAGGGTGGGCAGGGCCACCGCCGGCTGGGGGAGGGACTCCCAGATGACCTCGCAGGCGGCCACCGGCTCGGCCAGGCCCTTCAGATCCATGGGCCCGAGGTCGGTGAAGCCGAACTCGGACCGGCCGGCGGCGAGGGCCCGGGCGATGACGGTGGTCAGGATCTGGCCGGGCTGGGCGGCGCCCACCAGCCGGGCCGCCTCCACCACCGGCGTCCCGAAGATGTCGCCGTCCTCGAAGACGACCTCCCCCAGGGAGACGCCGACCCGGATGGAGAGCGGCATGTCGGCCGAGCGTGCCTGGCGCTCGGTGGCCTGCTGCATCGCCACCGCGCCACTGATGGCGTCGACCACCGAGCCGAAGGTGGCCATGATGCCGTCGCCGGTGTTCTTGATCTCCTCACCGCCCGAGTGCACGACAGCCTGGCGGAGCGCGGCGAAGTGCGTCCGCCGCAACTCGTCGAAGGCGGTCTCACCGACCCTGGTCATCAGGTCCGTGGAGGCCACGAGGTCCGTGAACAGCACGGCCGCCATCCCGCTGCCCCGCCCCGCCTTCATGGCGTAAGGCTACGGCTCCCGCCGGAACCCCGACAGGGGCTCGATCACCCCCTGACCGCGACCGGGCTCTCGGTCACCCGCCTGCCCCAGGACTGGATCACCGTGAACGTGGTGCCCCAGCGACCGGGCTCGGCAAGCTCGGTCTCCGCCTCCTGCTGCAGCCGCGCCAGCTCCTCGTCGCTCACGAAGTCACCCAACCGCGGGGCCAGACTCGTGGTCATCTGAATGGGCAACCGCAGGTAGGGATGCCCCGGCGGCAGGGCCAGGACCTCGGCGCCCATGTTCGCCTCGATGCCGGCGCTCGAGAACAGATCGAGGTGCGTGCGTCCGCCGTCCAGCTCCGAGACCCGGCGGAAGGCCAGGGCAATGAGCCCGATGAGCTGCTCGAGGGCGGGTGCCGGGGGGTTGTAGTGCCACGAGGCCTTGTCCCAGTCCTCCAGCGCCACGATCCCGCCCGGTCGAGCCAGCCGGCAGTACGTCGCCATCTGTTCGGCGCCGCGAGCGAGCGGGCTGATCACGAACCTCGAGTGCACCAGGTCGAAGGACGCCGGCTCGAGGTTGGTCTCGAACACGTCGTCCTTGACGAGGACCACGTTGCCGAGTCCCTCGTCGGCCACGAACTCCTTGGCCGCGGCGAGGAGGGCATCGTCGACGTCGGTCCCCACGACTTCGCCGTCAGGTCCGACCCATTCGCTGAGCAGGCGCAACCATCCCAACACGCCGCACCCGATGTCCGCGGCCCGGGCACCGCGGCCGTCGCCGATCTGCTCCAGGAGCCGGCGACCGCTCGGCTCCCACACCCGCGACTGGAGCTTGAGCCGCTCCAGCTCGGAGACCTGGCCGGCCAGCAGGTAGCTCGACGAGCTCATGGCATCTCCTCTCGTCCGTCCTTTGAGGGATCGATCCCAATGTCCGCCGGTCCGGTGACGGCCACAAGTACAGGATCTGTACTAGCGGCGGTCGTGTGCCGGTGCCAGGCTGCGGTCATGCGAACCTACGGGCAGTACTGCCCGATCGCCCGGGCCTCAGAACTCCTGGCTGAGCGCTGGTCCATCATCATCCTCCGCAACATCGTCCTCGTCGGCTGTCGGACCTTCAACGAGATCGCCGACGGCGCCCCGGGCCTGTCTCGCAGCCTGCTGGCGAAGCGGTTGCGGGAGTTGGAGCGCGCCGGCGTGATCGAGATCCGACCCAAGCCCGACGGGCCGGGCTCGACGTACGAGCCGACCCAGGCGGGTCGCGAGCTGGCGGACGTCATGCTGGCCCTCCAGCGGTGGGGGTCGAAGTGGGCGGAGCTGACGCCCGAACACGCCCATCCCGGTGTGGTCCTGTGGGCGTGGGTGACGCTCTACCTGGACCGCGGTCACCTCCCTCGGCGCCGGGTGCTGGTCCGCTTCGACTACCCCACGCTGTCGGGGCCGGGGAGCCGCGGTTGGCTGCTGATCGAGCGGGGCGACGCCGAGATCTGTGAGAAATACCCGGGCGGTGAGGAACATCTGATCGTCGTGGTCAACGATCCGGTGGCGTTCGCCCGCTGGCACCTGGGAGACATCGAGTGGGGCGATGCCCTGCGCTCCGGGGCGATCGAGGTGCGGGGATCCCGGGCGCTGGCGCGGGCGCTCCCCACCTGGAGCAACTCCCCGCTGCGTCACCGGGACACGCCGACCTACCAGTACTCCTCGTAGTGGAG
>JBIOYN010000051.1:0-9531 GCA_044870155.1 Acidimicrobiia bacterium
CGCCGTCCTCACCCGCGACACCCGGGGCCGCCCACCCCGCTTCCCGCTCCTCCCCCTGCGCGCCCCTCTGGAGGAGGACCGGCTGGCAGCCTGGTACCGCCGCTTCATCGAGACGCGCTCCGCCGACGCCGCCGAGCGCGCCCTGGCTACGGCGGTCGACACCCTGGACGCCGCCGCCGTGGCCCGCCTCATGGGGGCGGCGGTGACGGACCACGTGTTCCTCGACGGCGGTCACACCGTCGATTTCACCAACAAGGCGTTCGAGGTCCTCGACCATCTCGGCTGGGGGTCCGCCTCCGAGGTGCTCCCCACGCTGGTGGCCCAGACGGCCTCCGCCGCCCGCAGCGAGGAGCGGGGCGCCTGGCGCTACCCGCACGACCTCGCCGGCCTGATCGACACGGCCGCCGCCGCCCTGCCCGACCGGCTGGGGGAGGGGGCGGGCCACGACCGCTTCGACCACGAGGCGGGCGTCGCCCGCCTGGCCTGGTCGGTGCTCGCCGAGGATCCCGTCGAGGTCGTGGGCGCCCTCGACGACGCCGTCGCCGCCGGCGCCGCCCCCGAGGAGCTGGGCCGGGCCGTGGCCTACGCGGCGGCGTTGCGGATCACCCGCTTCCACACCCAGAACGACCACGGGGACTGGGACGAGGTCCACCACGCCTTCACCGCCGCCAACGCCCTCCACCAGGCGCTGGTGCGGGCCCCCAGCCCCGAGCTCCTGCGCGGCGTCTACCACGGGGCGCTGCGCATCTACCTCGACCGGTTCCTCAACATCCCGGCGGCGCGGCTCCCGACGCCCTCACCGTCCGGCTCCACCGCCGATCTGGCCGGGCTGCCGGGCTGCTGGGATCAGGAAGGGAAGGTCGACGAGGCCGGCGCCACCGTCTACCGGTACCTCTCGGGCGGGGGCGACCCCGCCCGGGCCATCGCCGCCCTCGGGCACGCCCTCCTCACCGAGGACGCCGAGTTCCACTGGTTCCAGACCTACGAAGCCGCCGTGCGTCAGTTCGGCGCCTGGCCTCCCGGCTCCGAGGAGGGCGCCCTGATCCTGGCCGGCACCGCCCGCTTCCTCGCCGCCCACACCCCCACCCGGCGGGAGCTGTCCCAGGTGGTCGGCATCGCCACCCGGCTCCGCCGGGGTGAGGCGCTCTTCGAGGAGACCGACTAGGGAACGGTTTGGGCCGTCAACCCTCCTGAACGCGCAAAAACCGGTTCCCAGGTTATCCTCAAACTCTTGCTCAATGAGCGCCTCATTATCACCCGAACAAGATCGGGAGGAGCCGATGGTCGCCGTCGTTGTGGAGCTCCTATCCCACCTGATGCCCCAAGGCCTGCTCGCGTCGGGCCCGAACTACACCTACGCCAACATCCTGGCGGTGGGCGTGATTCTCATAGCGGCATCAGGAGCTGCATTTGCGCTGAAGAAAAAATGAAAAGTCGATGAGAACTAAATGAGAAAACCGAGCATCCCATAGAGCCCCAACCGGGTTCTTTCGGCTCAAGCCTCAGCGCAGGTCCCGGAAGAAAGCCTGGATGTCGGCGGTGAGGGCCTCGGGCTCCTCGAGCGAGGCGAAGTGGCCGCCGGCCGCCATTTCCGTCCACCGCCGAACGTTGAACAGGCGCTCGCCCGCCGAGCGCAAGGGGGTGACGATCTCCTCCGGGAAGGAGGCGAAGCCGGTGGGGACCTCGATGCGGTCGCCGGCGGTCAGGACGCGCGACCCATGGCGGGTGGCGTAGTAGGGCCAGAACGACGACCCGATGGCGCCGGTGACCCAGTAGATCATCACGTTGGTGAGCAGCTCGTCCTTGGTGAAGCGGCGCTCGACCTCGCCGCCGCAGTCGCTCCAGGCCCGGAACTTCTCCACGATCCAGGCGGCCAGCCCCACCGGGGAGTCGGTCAGGGCGTAGGCCAGGGTCTGGGGCTTGGTGCCCTGGATCCACTGGTAGCCGGTCTCCTCCGTCATCCAGTGGTCGACCTTGGCCCGCCAGGCCGCCGCTTCGGGTTCCTCGCGCTCGGCCGGGCTGGGGCGGGCGAACAGCAGGTTGAGGTGGATTCCGGCCAGGTGCTCGGGGTCCTGGAGTGCGAGGCGGGTGACGACGGCGGAGCCCCAGTCGCCCCCCTGGGCCCCGTACCGGTCGTAGCCGAGCACGTCCGTCATCAGGCGGGCGAAGATCGAGGCCATCCCGGCGAGGTCCACCCGGGGTTGCCCGGGCCGGAACGAGAAGCCGTAGCCCGGGAGCGACGGCGCCACCACGGTGCAGGCGTCGGCGGGGTCGCCGCCGAAGCGGGCGGGATCCGACAGCCGGGGGATGATCTTGTGGAACTCGAACACCGAGCCCGGCCAGCCGTGCGCCAGCAGCAGGGGCAGCGGGTCCGGGCCCTCCCCCGGGACACGGAGGTAGTGCAGGTCGATCCCGTCGATCTCGACCCGGTACTGGGGGAAGCCGTTGAGGAGCCGCTCGGCCGCCCGCCAGTCGTACCCGTCCCGCCAGTAGGCGACCAGCTCCTGCAGGTAGGCGAGGTCGGTGCCGTAGGTCCAGCCCGATCCCGGGATCTCGTCGGGCCAGCGCACCCGCTCCAGGCGCATGGCCAGGTCGTCGAGCACCGCGTCGGGGACGTCCACCACGAACGGCCGGGGCCCTGGTGTCGCAGGCATGCGCAGCACTATGTCCGGGACCCGTCACCTGGTCCGAATTGCCAGGTGACACTGCGTGCCAAGAAAGAGGATTTGTCGGGTTTCAGTCGAATCGTTCCCGGTAGCGGCCTTTGTCCGCCAGTGAGGAGATTCGATGTCCCGAACCATCAGACGTGCGGCGGTCGCTTTCCTTGTGCTCGGCCTCGGCCTTGCCGGCCCGGCGGCGTGGGCCGCGGACAGCTTCGACTTCCTCAACCTCGACACCAGAGATCTCGGGCGCGTGATGAACGACGACCTGCCCCACATCACGGGCGATGTGGAAGACGGCGTCGGCGGGCTGCTGGCCGGCGACACGGGACTGCTCGGCGGCCTGCTGGGCGGGACGGACGGTCTCCTCGGCGGTCTCCTGGGCGGCCTGGGCCTCGGCGGCGCCGACCTCGAGATCCAGCCCGTGCCCTCACTGGGCGGGTCACTGGCCGAGCCCAAGGTGGGCGGCGGCCTGCTCGACGGCCTGCTGGGCCTCGGCTCGCTCACCCAGTCGCTGGCCGGCCACCTCTAGGCCGCCCGGGCATCACCACTCAGGACGCCCGGCGGCGCTCCGCTCTCCACTCGGCCGAGCTCTGACCCCGACGGCGCCGGGGGCGCTCGGCCCGGGGCCGGGAGGCCGGGGGCTGCCTTTCGCCGTCCCTGGCCTTGTCCTCGGCCGCCTTGGCCATGGCCAGGGCGAAGGTCGTCGTCATCTCCTCCATGTCGGCCTCGGAGGCGTGGCGGAGCAAACCCGCCATCTTCTCCACCCGCTCCTCACGGGTACGGCCGAGCATGTCGAGGAAGCCGGTGTCGGGGTTGGTGAACTGCGACAGGGCCTGGGCGACGTCGCGGAGTTCCATGCTGGCGATCCGCCGCATCCCGCCCGTCAGTGCCGCGACCGGATCGACCCGTTGACCGTTGCGCTCCGCCTGTCCCATACCGACGACGGTACGGACCCCGGAGCGGCCTGAACAACCCCGGCTGGTCCCTTCGCCCCCTTTGGGCATGAGGAGCGGGCCCTTCGTTTACGCTTTCCCGGTGGGCCCGCCGAAGCGGATCTCGAGGGAGAGCGTGCTGGCCAAGGCCGCCGGCGCCTTCGCCGACGGGAACGCTCCCTCCATGGACGAGATCGCCGCCGCCGCCGGGGTGTCGCGAGCGGCGCTCTACGAGCTCTTCGGCAGCCGGGGAGCGATCCTGGAAGCGCTGGGAATGGACCACCCTCCCTCGTGGCAGGACCGGATCCTCACGGCCGGGGCAGAGTTGCTGGCCGGCCGCGGGCTGAGCGGGCTGTCGCTCGACGAGGTGGCGACCAGGTCCGGCGCCTCCCGGGCCACCGTCTACCGGCTGTTCCCGGGCAAGGCGGCCCTGTTCCGGGGGATCGTGCGCGCCTATCTCCCGGTGGACGAGACGGTGGATCTGCTCGAGACCATGGGTCACCGGCCCCCGGCGGAAGTGATGCCGGCGCTGGCGGCGGGCTTCGCCCAGGCCGGGCACGTCCGCATCGGTGTGCTCCGCAGCGCCCTCTTCGAGGTCACCGGGAAGGAGGACGGAAGCGAAGAGGTGGTCGAAGAGGTCCTCCGGAACACGCTGGTCGTCACCCGCTACCTGGAGCAGCAGATGGACGCCGGCCGCCTCCGCCGGATGCACCCGATGCTGGCCATGCAGAGCTTCCTGGCCCCGATCATGCTGCACATGGTGAGCCGCCCCCTGGCCGAGGACCTGGGCCTGCTCGACGTCCCCCCCGACGAGGTGGTGCGCGAGTTCACCGACGTCTGGTTGCGGGCCATGACGCCCCCGCGACGACGCCCCCGGCAAGCTGCCTCGCCGGAGGCGTCACCCCGCGTCCGGTCCCGGCCCCGCTGAAGACCGTCAGACCTTGGCCAACCCCTTGGTGGCCGTGTCCGTCTTCTCCCGCACGTCGGCGCCACCGCTCTGGGCCAGGAGCCGGTCAAGCTTGGTGTTGAGAGCGGCGATGGCCTCCTGGAGCTCCTCGACGTCGTCCTCGAGGTCGTCCCAGTCGTCGTCCCGGACCCGGTCGAGGGAGTCGTCGATGAAGTCATAGGTGTCGTCCATCAGGTTCTGCCAGAAGTCCAGCAGCCCGATGCGCCGGCCCCGACGTCCCCTCCGGCGCCGGCGATCCCGGTCGTCACTGCGGTATCGGCGGTCGCTCCGATATCTCGACCTGCGCTCCGACATCAGCCCACCTCCGACGTTCGAAGATCCCCTGAGATGACCGGTTTCTCAACATATTTTGAACACCGGGGAGTGTCAAGCACGGGCGTGGCCGGCCCAGACGATGGGATTGGTGCGGACCTCCACGTCGGTGAACCCCGCAGCCGTCAGGCGATCGGGCAGCCCCTCGGGTTCGACCGGGTTGTAGACATCCCCGGCGTGGAAGGCGGCCAGGTGCTCGCTGGCCAGGCTGTCAGAGGCGACGAAGAGCGCGCCCGGACGCAGGACGCGCCGGACCTCGTGGAGCAGCTGGTCCTGACGCTCGGCGGTCGGGACGTGGTGGAGCGTCAACGACACCGCTCCTGTGAAGCGCCCGCTCTCGAAGGGCATGGCGGTGGTCGTGAGGCCGGGCCCGGGCCCGAGCTCGAGGACGTCGTCGCCGAGAGCGGCGTAGCCGCCGTCGTCGAGCGTGAACGGCAGCACCACCTGTTCCAGCATCTGCTGCCACTCGTCGGAGGCCAGGAACCGGTCGTGCTCGGGGTTCATGATCGCCAACGTAGGCGGGTACCTGCTGGCGGAGCGGCGAGTGCCAAGATCGCCGGCCATGGAACGGGCCCCGGGATCGCTGCTGGGCAACGCTGTGCCCCGGATCGAGGACCCCCGGTTCCTGGTCGGTGCGTCGGGTTGCGTCGACGACCTGCAGATCGACGCTGTGCTGCACCTGGAGTTCGTGCGGTCGACCGTGGCCCACGGCCACCTCCGGGGCGTGGAGCGGGCCGAGGCGGAGGCCATGGCCGGAGTGGTGGCCGTCTTCGACGCCGCCGGCCTCGGCCTGAAGCCGCTGGCGGCCCTGGGCGGTGCTGAGGGCCGGTGCGACCGGCCGCCACTGGCGGAGGGCCGGGTCCGCTTCGTGGGCGACCCGGTGGCGGTGGTGGCGGCGGAGACGAAGGCGGCGGCCGTCGACGCCGCTGCCGCGGTGGACGTGGACATCGACCCGCTCCCGGCCGTGGCCGGCCCCGAGGCGGCGCTGCTTCCGGGCGCCCCCCTCCAGTTCGAGGCCCTGGGCACCAACGTGGCCAGTGGCCACCGGGACCCCGACGGCCCCGATCCCCTGGGGGGCGCCGACGTGGTGGTGCGGGGCCGCTTCGAAAACCCCCGGGTGGCGGTCCTGCCCCTGGAGGGCAACGCCGTGGCCGTGGTTCCGGGCGACGACGGCGCCGGCCACGACCTCACCGTCCACGTCGCCACCCAGGGGCCCCACGGCTGGAAGGACCAGCTGTGCCAGTACTTCGACCTGGATCCCGACCGGGTGCGGGTGGTGGCGCCGGACGTGGGCGGTGCCTTCGGAGCCAAGCTGGGAATGGCGCCCGAGCACGCCGTGGCCGTGGCCGTGGCCCGCCGGCTGAGGCGGCCGGTCAAATGGGTGGAGACCCGGTCCGAGAACCTTCTGTCCATGGCCCAGGGCCGGGGCCAGGTCCAGTTCGTGGAACTGGGGCTGCGCGCCGACGGCACCATCACCGGCCTGCGGGCCCGCATCCTGGGCGACTGCGGCGCCTACGCCGGCTTCGGCGGCATGCTGGCCCAGTGGACCACCCGCATGATGGCCCAGGGCCCCTACCGGATTCCCCGGGTCCGCTACGACGCCGCCGCCGTCCTCACCAACACCACACCCATGGGCGCCTTCCGGGGCGCGGGGCGACCCGAGGCCGCCGCCTTCCTGGAACGGCTGATGGACATGGCCGCCGCCGAGCTGGGCCTCGACCCGGTGGAGATGCGCCGGCGCAACCTGCTGGCGCCCGCCGACTTCCCCCACCAGACGCTCATGGGCGTCACCTACGACAGCGGGAACTACGCCGGCGCCCTCGACGAGGCGCTGCGCGTGGTGGGCTATGAGGAGCTCCGGGCCGAGCAGGCGGAACGCCGGCGCCGTGGTGATCCCGTCCAACTCGGCATCGGGATCGGGGTCTACGTCGAGATCACCGCCGGCGGCGGCAGCGGCGAGTTCGGCGCGGTGGAGGTCCACGACGACGCCACCATCACCGTCAAGGCCGGGACCTCGGCCCACGGCCAGGGTCACGCCACCTCCTTCGCCATGATCGTGGCCGACCGCCTGAAGGTGCCGCTGGAGGCCATCCGGTTCGTCCAGTCCGACACCGCTGCCGTGCCCCGGGGCGGGGGAACCGGCGGGTCCCGGTCCCTCCAGACCGGAGGCAACGCCGTGCTGGGCGCGGCCGAGGCCGTCCTGGAGAAGGCGCGCCACCTGGCGGCCGAGCTGCTGGAGGCGGCGCCGGCCGACATCGTGGTCACCGACGGCGGACGGGTGGGCGTCGCCGGCGTCCCGGCCCGCTCCTACGGCTGGGCCGACCTGGCCCGGATCGCCGCCGACCGGGACGGCGCCGGCGCCCTCGCCGCCGAGTTCGACTTCACCCCGGCGGGCTCGACCTTCCCCTTCGGCACCCACGTGTCCGTGGTCGAGGTGGACATGGAGACGGGCCTCGTGCGCCCCCTCCGCCACGTCGCCGTGGACGACTGTGGCCGGGTCGTGAATCCCCTCATCGTTCAGGGCCAGCAACACGGAGGGGTCGCCCAGGGCATCGCCCAGGCCCTCTGGGAGCGCGTGACCCACGACGGCGACGCCACCCCCCTCACCACCACCCTGCTCGACTACGCCGTGCCCAGCGCCGCCGAGCTGCCCGGCTTCGAGGTGTCGAGCACGGAGACGCCCACGCCGCTGAATCCATTGGGGGCCAAGGGCATCGGCGAGGCGGGCTCGGTGGGTTCCACTCCCGCGGTGCAGAACGCCGTGGTCGATGCCCTCCGCCACCTGGGTGTGCGCCACGTCGACATGCCCTGCACCCCGGAGCGGGTGTGGCGGGCCATCGGCGACGCCACCGCCGGCACCCTCCCCTCCCCCTGGCGCGAGCCGCCACCCGTCTTCGACGCGCTCCCCGTCCAGGAGGCGGCACCGCCGGCCGGCGATCCCCCCTAGGTGGTGGGGCTCACGCGGCGACGAAGCGGATGGGCAGCTCGCTCAGACTGCGGATGAACAGCCCCGGGCGGCGCGGCGGCTCGGGGTCGAGCAGCTCGAGGCGGGCAAAGCGCTCCCGCAGCCGGCGGAACACGAGCTGAGCCTCCAGCCGGGCGAGGGGGGCACCGAGGCAGTGGTGGATCCCCCAGGCGAAGCTGACGTGGGCGGCGGCGTCGGGCCGGGCGAGGTCGAAGCGGTCCGCAGCGTGGAACTGGGCCGGGTCATGGTTGGCCGAGCCCAGCAGGGTCACGATGGTGTCGCCGGCGGGGATGACCGCTCCGTCGACCTCGATGTCCTCGAGCGCCGTCCGCTCGACGAGCTGGACGGGGGTGTCGAAGCGGAGCATCTCCTCGACGGCGTTGGGCACCAGCTCGGGGTCGGCCCACAGCCGGTCCATCTGCGCCGGGTGGCGGAGCAGGTTGTAGAGGCCGTTGCCGATGAGGTTGGCGGTGGTGATGAACCCGGCGATGAAGATCAGGATGATGGTGCCCTGGAGCTCGTCGTCGTTGAGGTTCCCATCCGCCACCAGGGACCCCACGAGGTCCTGGTTGGGGTGGGCGTGGGCCCGCTCGGCGTCGACCAGGCCGGCGAAGTACTCCCGGAACCGCTCCCCGGCCCGGTCGGCCCGGTCCATCTGCTCGTCGGTGGCGCCCACCTGGCCGGCTTCGAAGAACTCGTCGACCAGCGGGGGAAACTCGTCCCGGTCCTCGGGAGGGACGCCCACCAGCTCGCCGATGACGGTGACGGGCAGCTTGAAGGCGACGTCCGCCATCATGTCGGCCTCGCCCTTGGCCGCCACCACGTCGAGGCGCTCGTCGACGATCTCCTCGATGCGCTGCTGCAGCCGGGTCTCCATCCGGCCGGGGAGGAACGGCCCCCGGGCTGCCTTGCGCAGCCGCCCGTGCTCCGGCGGGTTGGCGATGATCATCGACGGCCGCTGGCGGGACCGGAACCGCCGGATGAGCTCCTCGTTGACCCCGAAGCGCACCGAGAACCCCAGGGGGTTCTTGCCCGCCCGCCGGTCGAGGAGCACGCTCCGGCACGCCCGGTAGCTGCTCAGGTACCAGACCCCGTCGAGCTCGCTGCGGTGCACGGGGGCGAGCCCCCGGAGGGCGTCGTAGAGCGGATAGGGGTCGGACCGGCCACCGGGCCCGGCCAGCAGCTCCCGCAGGATCTCGTCCGCCTCCTGCACCCGAGACGCCACCAGCATGGCTTCCCCTCCCCACCGGCTCGCCCGACTGGCGATCAGGACGATACTAGGGGTCTCGTGGTGTCCAGCCCTACCCCGGGGCCAGCTCGGGGCCGAGGACCGGTTCCGGCTCGGCGGGCAGGACGATCTCAGTGGGCAGGACGATCGCCGGCGCCTGGAGGATGTCGAGGGTCGTCTCTTCCTCGGTCCCAGCCAGCTGACGGCTGCGCCGGCGGTGACGCACGATGTGGAACACGGTGAGGGCGAAGGTGAGGGCGGTCAGCTCCCACTGGTGGTCGGCGATGAAGCCGAGGGTGGCGTTCAGGGGGCCCGAGAACACCTCACCCAGCCACAGCGTGAAGGCGATCCGGATGAGGAAGCCGACGGCGGTGAGCCCGAACACGAGGGGCACGGACATGGCCACGTCCCCGGCCAGGAAGGCGGTGAGTCCGCCGGGGAAAGCGACCAGCACGGGCAGCGGC
>JBIOYN010000052.1:0-20719 GCA_044870155.1 Acidimicrobiia bacterium
CGTAACCGTTGTTCGCGTCGGCCAGGCGCCAGAGCTCGGAAGTCGCGCCGGTCCTCAAGCTGAACCTGCCCCCGGCGTCGGTCGAGCCGGAAGTGACGAGCGGCGGGTTCACGACGTCGCCGACGCCCAGCGGAAGCCCCGTGGGCCACGCCCGCAGTTCGACAGGACCGTTCACCGGATGACCGGCGAAGTCTCGGATCCGTCCGGTGAACGGTCCTATCGAGCTGCGGGCGTGGCCCACGGGGCTTCCGCTGGGAGTCGGCGACGTCGTGAACCCGCCGCTCGTCACGACCGGCTCGACCGACGCCGGGGGTAGGTTCAGATTGCGAACCGGCGCGACTTCCGAGCTCTGGCGCTTGGCCGACGCGAACAACGGTTACGTCAACTTCGTCATGTCCACACCCAATGGCGGTGATTGGCACTTCTCCCGCTACCTCGGGAAACGCCGCACCATGACTGGACCGCGGGGGACGGATGTGACCTGGGAGGCCCGTCCGGGGTTGCCTGCTGAGCCGTTGGAGATTGACCTGCCACATGAGACCACCCTCAGCTCCACAGCGAGCGAGGACGGTGCGCACCCACGCCGTCCATACATGTGCGGCCATTACGAGGTCGTGAGGACTGACCGGGCATCGACGAAGATCGGCGAGATCAATGCCGAAAGTGACACTGTTCAGAGCGACTTCATCTACGGGGAAGGCGACACCGCCGACAGCGACATATCGGTCGCCATCAGGGGCAGAGGCCCGTGGCAGCTCTCCGGTAGCCATCACGTCGGGACGACGCGCGTGGCGAGGGTCGGCCATGAAGGTGGCAGCTTGGAAAGCATCTGGTTCGCGTCGGGCTTCGAGTACCACCTCATGCGCGACGAATGCAATCGGGAGAAAGTGATCGTGCATCGATGGCGGGGTGGCATCGAGAACCACCCTCAGATCAATCAGGGGTGCACAATCGAGCCGTATCAGCGCTACGCGGAACGTTATGACGCCGGAGGCAAGTTCGAGCGTTATGAGAATGAAGCGGTCACCTGGACGAACGCAGCGGAGATTTTCGGAGCGTCTCTCACCGCGAGCAGTGGGTTCTCGAAGGAGGTCCACATGCAACTGAAGTTCGGCGCCGCCGCTCGGCATGTCGTGTGCGGTGACAACGACGTGCCGATCAGTTCGAAGCGCGTGTTCTCGGGCAACTCGTCGCCGGTATGAGGCTGACGCCGCCCGGCGTGAGATGAGCCGGTGAGGACGCCCCGATGAAGGAAGCTGAGCAGAGGTCGCAGACTGCCAAGGTGATTCTGGTGCTCCTTGTCGCCGCATTGGCGGTCGTACTCCTCGTCGTTCCGGGACCGTTCCGCCCCGGTGGTGGTGCCAGCAGCACAAGAGCGAAGGGCGGACCGCTTGCCGGGGGCGGGGCGAGCGACACGGTGAGCCTTCCGCAGACGCCAGGCGGCGACGTCACCTTCGGGCATGTCGTTCTTTCAAACTCAGGCTCAGCAATCGCCCGCCTCGAAGGCGTCAGCTTCGAACCGCCTCTCCATGACAACCTGAAACTTCTCGGCGTGCAGGTCGCCACCGACCCTGACCGAGAATTCGCGACCGTTGGTGCTGTTCGTGGTTATCCCCCTGAGGAACCGATCGGGAGGCTGGTACCCCTCAAGGGCGCGGAAGTGCCACCGAAGGGCACGCCGGAAGGAGAGCGCGGGGCCGCCTTGATCATGGGATTCCGGCTTCAGTCCGTTGATCTCGCCGGGTTCCGGCAGGTCAAGGTCCGTTACCGGGTCGGCTCCCGCCTCTACGAGACCACTCTCAATCAAGGTTTCATCGTTTGCTCCTCGGTCGCCTATCCCGACGGCTGCCCGGATAGGAAGGACGTCTTTCCGGCCAGCTGACGTCCCCCTCCTCTTTTGATACGGCGTAGGTTGATGAGGTGCTCGCCCCCGACCGCACCTTGGGCATCGCCGTCCTCGGTTCCACCGGGTCGATCGGTACCCAGGCCCTGGACGTCATCCGGGCGAATCCGGACAGATTCCGCGTCGTTGGCCTGGCCGCCGGGCGGGCATCCGACCTCCTGAAGGCCCAGGCCACCGAGTTCGGGGTGCCCGCCGGCCGGGTTCGGGCCACCGGTTCCGACCCCGCCGCCCTGGCCGACCTGGCCCGGCTCCCCGACGCCGACGTGGTGCTCAACGCCGTGGTCGGCTTCGCCGGCCTGCCCGTCACCCTGGCCGCCCTCGAGGAGGGCAAGCGGCTGGCCCTGGCCAACAAGGAGAGCCTCATCGCCGCCGGCCCGGTGGTGGCCCGGGCCCGGGACGCCGGAGGCGGGGAGATCGTCCCCGTGGACTCCGAGCACTCGGCCGTCTACCAGGCCCTCCAGGCCGGGCCCAGGGACGCCGTGCGGCGCATCCTGATCACGGCTTCGGGCGGCCCGTTCCGGGGCCGGTCCCGGGCCGAGCTGGAGGCGGTGACGGTGGCCGACGCCCTGGCCCACCCGACCTGGTCGATGGGACCCAAGATCACCGTCGACTCCTCCACGCTCATGAACAAGGGCCTCGAGGTCATAGAAGCCAACGAGCTGTTCGGGGTGGGGTTGGACCGGATCGAGGTGGTTGTGCACCCCCAGTCCGTCGTCCACGGCATGGTGGAGTGGACCGACGGGTCCACCATCGCCCAGCTCTCCATGCCCGACATGCGCCTGCCCATCGCCTATGCCCTGGCCGCCCCCGGCCGCAGCGACCACCCCCACGGTGTCATCGACTGGCAGAAGCTGGGAGCCCTCACGTTCGAGCCCCCCGACCCCGAGGCCTTCCCGTGCCTGGCCCTGGCCTACGCCGCCGCCCGGGCCGGGGGTGGCGCCCCGGCGGTGCTCAGCGCCGCCAACGAGGTGGCGGTGGCCGCCTTCCTGGATGGCCGCCTGCCGTGGAGGGGGATCGCCGAGGTGGTGGGTGAGGTGACGGCGGCGCACTCGCCTGGGAACCTGGAGACGGTGGAAGACGTTACCGCGGCCGACGGCTGGGCCCGGTCCCGAGCCCGGATTTCGGTGGAACGGAGGAGCGCAGCGTGAGGGATCCCCTACCCGCGGAGCGGGTGACCGGACGCCGGGCGGCGCTGACCATCGCCATGGTGGTCGCCGCCGTGGCCGCGCTGGCCCTGGCCCGTCCCCGGCTGGCGGGCACCATCGGGGTCCTGGTGGCCATCATCGCCATGATCATGCTCCACGAGCTCGGCCACTTCGTGATGGCCAAGCGGGCGGGCATGAAGGTGACGGAGTTCTTCCTGGGCTTCGGGCCCCGCCTGTGGTCGTTCCGGCGGGGGGAGACCGAGTACGGGGTCAAGGCCATCCCCGCCGGCGGATACGTGCGCATCATCGGGATGAGCAACGTGGAGGACATCGATCCCGCCGACGAGGAGCGCACCTACCGGGCCAAGCCCTACCGGCACCGCCTGGGGGTGGCGGTGGCCGGCTCGGCCATGCACTTCATCATCGCCTCGGTGCTGCTGTTCCTGGTCTACGCCGCCGCCGGCCTGCCCTCCGCCAAGCCCGTGGTGGACCACATCGAGCCCGGCTTCCCGGCCGCCTCCAGCGACTTCCGCCTCGGCGACCGGATCGTGGCCATCAACGGCCAGAAGGTCGACGAGTGGGAGGACGTGCCGACGTACGTGCAGTCCCACGGCGAGGACCAGCTCGTCTTCACCGTGGAGCGCGAGGGCGCCGGGACCCTGGACATCGCCCTCACCCCCCGGATGGAGAGCGTGGGCAAGAAGCAGGTGCCCAAGGTCGGGATCGGCCCCCAGGTCTTCCTCGAGCGGGAGTCCCCTCCGGTGGCGATCGGCCGGACCATCGGCGACATGCCCCGGTTCACGTGGGCGACGATCAAGGCCCTGGGTGGCATCTTCTCGCCGTCGGGGGTCGAGAATTACACCGATCTGCTCACGGGCAAGGGTGGTGACAACAGCGGCCGGCTCCTGTCGCCCTACGGTGCCGCCCGGGTGGCGAGCCAGGCGGTGGAGAGCGGCTGGGCCGCGGTGCTCATGTTCCTCTTCGCCATCAACGTCTTCGTGGGCGTGTTCAACATGGTCCCGCTGCTGCCCCTCGACGGGGGCCACGTGGCCATCGCCACCTACGAGAAGATCGCTTCCATGGTGACCAAGCGCAAGGTGCAGGTTGACGTGGCCCGTCTCATGCCCATCACCGCCGCCGTCCTCCTGGTGTTGGTGGTCATGGGGATCTCGGCCCTCTACCTCGACATCGTCAACCCCGTCGAGGGACCCTGACACAACCCCCGCACGCCGTTCGCCACATCCCCGCATCCGCCCCGTAGCCTGGGGAGTGTCATGCAGCCGCGCCGGCCCACCCGCCAGATCCACGTCGGTCCCGTAGCCGTGGGCGGTGACGCCCCCGTCACCGTCCAGTCCATGACGATCACCAAGACGGCCGACGTCGACGGCACCCTGGCCCAGATCTACGCCCTCAAAGCCGCGGGGGCCGACATCGTGCGCTGCACCTGCAACGAGGAGGAGGCGGCCGAGGGCCTGGCCCGCATCGTGCCCCGCTCGCCCGTCCCCCTGATCGCCGACATCCACTTCCAGTACCGCCTGGCCCTGGCGGCCATGGAGGCGGGTGTCGCCGGCCTCCGGCTCAACCCGGGCAACATCCGCAAGGCCGACCACATCAAGGCCGTGGCCGCCGAAGCCAAGGACAGGAACCTGCCCATCCGGATCGGTGTCAACGCCGGCAGCCTCGACCCCGCCGTCTACGAGCGCCACGGCGGGGCCACGGCCGAGGCCCTGGTGGAGAGTGCGCTCCACGAGCTGGCCCTCTTCGCCGAGGTCGGGTTCGAGAACGTGAAGATCTCGGTCAAGGCGTCATCGGTGCCCCTCATGATCGACGCCTACCGGCTCCTGTCCGAGCGGACCGACCACCCGCTGCACCTGGGCGTGACCGAGGCCGGCCCGCCCCCCCAGGGGCTGATCAAGTCGGTGGCCGGGATCGGCACCCTGCTGGCCGAGGGGATCGGCGACACCATCCGGTTCTCCCTCACCGCCGACCCCGTGGAAGAGGCCCGGGCCGGGCGCAAGCTGCTCGAGATCCTGGGGCTGCGCGAGCGCAAGGGGCTCGACCTGATCGCCTGCCCGTCCTGTGGCCGGGCCGAGGTCGACGTCATCCGGGTGGCCTCGGAGGCGGAGGCGGCCTTGGCGGAGCGGAACATCCCCCTGCAGGTGGCGGTGATGGGCTGCGTGGTCAACGGCCCCGGCGAGGCCCGGGGGGCCGATCTGGGGATCGCCGCCGGCCGGGGAAAGGGACACCTGTTCGTGCGGGGCAAGGTGGTGCGCGTCGTCCCCGAGGCGGAGATGGTGGCCGCCCTGGTGGAGGAGGCCGAGCGGATCGTGGCCGAGGGCATCGAGGCCCGGCTGGCCGCCGCCGACGCCGGCGCCGCCGCCGAGGCGGAAGCCACCCGGGTGGCCCTGCTGGAGAGTCAGGGATCCGACGTGAATGCCGAGGCCGAGCGGATCGCCCGCATCCAGGAGATCGCCGGTGAGTCCGGGTGACCCGGTGACGAGCGCCCGGAGCCGCCTGGGAGTCGCCGTCCTGGTGCTGGCGCTGATCGTGGCCGCCTGCTCCTCGGGCGACAGGAATTCGGGGGCCGGTGCCGGGGGGGCGTCGTCGACCACCGCCGCGGGGGCGACGTCGTCCACCGGGCCGCTCGCCCGCCGGGTCGTGGATGTCCGGGCCGAGGGGTTCACCATCGAGGTCCCCCAGGGGTGGAAGGACGTCGTCATCGACGCCGCCGCCCTCCAGCGCCTGACCCAGCAGCAGAACGGCAAGCTGGACCAGGCCATCACGGCCCAGATCCGGACGCTGGCGGAGCGGAACGGCAAGCTCTTCGCCTACGACGACGCCAAGCGCACGACCAACCTGAACGTGCTCAAGGTTCCCTCCACCTCGGGCGCCACCATCGAGCAGCTGTCGGAGGGACTGGCCGCGCAGCTCACGGAGCAGAAGCTGCGCGACGTCAAGGTGGAGATGGTCACCCTGCCCGGCAGCCGTCCGGGGGTCAAGGCGTCGGGGACGGCCACGGTGACGTCGGCCGACGGCCGCAGCGCCGAACTCTTCCAGCTGCAGTACTACGCCATCTCGGGCAGCTTCACGTTCGTGGCCATCCTGGCCACGGACGACCCGCCCCGGGACCAGGCCACCCTGGAAGCCGTGGGCCAGACCTTCACCGTGCTCTGAGGCTCTGAAGCTCAGCTCCGGCGCTCGCACCAGAAGACGTCGGTGTGGTGCTGGATCACGAACTCGACCCGGCCGGCGGTTTCGGGGTGGTCGGCGAGGAGGACCCGCACCTGGTCGGCCACCCGCCGGCGGTCGCCCTCCGGGAGGGCGGCGATGTAGCTGATGGAGGCCACCCGGGCCAGGACGCCGTCGAGGTCGACGTGCTGGGTGGTGGGGAAGGTGGCGGCCTGCAGGGGCCCGAAGAGCGATGTGGAGTCGAAGGCCCGTTGCCAGGCCCCGCTGCGGAAGGTGGGGCCGGCGCCCACGTGGGAGTCGATAAGGCGGGTGAGGGCGGCCACCCAGCCGACGGACTCGTCGCGCACGTTCCACACCATCCCCAGCCGCCCGCCGGGGCGGAGCACCCGGTGGATCTCGGCCAGGGCGGCGGGGGCGTCGAACCAGTGGAAGGCCTGCCCGATGGCGACGGCGGCGACGCCTGCCCGGCGCAGCGGGAGCTGCTCGGCCGTGCCCCCCATCATCGGCACCCCGGGAAGGACGGAGGCGAAGATCCGGCGCATGGACTCGACCGGCTCGACGGCGATGGTGGCCGCACCGACGGCCACCAGGGCCCGGGTCAGCTTGCCCGTCCCCGCCCCGAGGTCGACCACGGTGTCGCCCGGCGCCAGGCCCAGCCCGGCGACCAGGTGGGCCACGGCTTCGGGCGAGTAGCCGGGCCGGGCCTGCTCGTAGGTGTCCGCCGACGCCTGGTATCCACGGGCCGCCGCCTTGTGAATCACGAACTAATGATGGCGGGGGATCGTTACGCTGTCGTACTGATGCGCATGTCCAGACTCTTTCTCCGTACCCTGCGGGACGATCCCTCCGACGCCGAGGTTGAGAGCCACCGGCTCCTGGTGCGGGCCGGCTACATCCGCAAGGTGGCGGCCGGGGTGTACTCGTGGCTGCCGCTGGGGCACCGCGTGCTGCGCAAGGTGGAGCAGATCGTCCGGGAGGAGATGGACGGCGCCGGCGCCCAGGAGCTACTCCTGCCCATCATCCAGCCCCTCGAGTACTGGGAGCGCACGGGCCGGGACCAGGCCTACGGCCCGCTCATGTTCAAGCTCGAAGACCGCAAGGAGACGGCCTTCTGCCTCGCCCCCACCGCCGAGGAGGTGATCACGGCCACGGTGGCGGGGGAGTACTCCAGCTACCGGGACCTGCCCGTGAACCTGTACCAGATCGGGTGGAAGTACCGCGACGAGCTCCGCCCCCGGTTCGGGCTCCTGCGCGGTCGGGAGTTCCTCATGAAGGACGCCTATTCCTTCGACGCCGACGTCGAGGGCCTCCGGACCACGTACCAGCAGATGTATGACGCCTACCACCGGATCTTCGAACGCTGCGGGCTGTCGTTCCGGCCCGTGGAGGCCCAGGCGGGCGAGATCGGCGGTGACGTCAACCACGAGTTCATGGCCGTGGCCGCCGTGGGCGAGGACGACTTCGTCTGGTGCAAGAACTGTGACTACGCCGCCAACGTGGAGGCCGCCGTGCGGGGCGGCGTCAATACGGAGAGCGACGGGGCCGCCGACACCCCGCCGATGTCCGAGGAGCACACGCCCGGCATGCCGGGGATCAAGGCCGTCGCCGCCCACCTGGGGGTGGAGCCCTCGGACATGCTGAAATGCATCACCTTCGACGCCGGGGACGGCCTGGGCCTGGCCCTGGTACCCGGCGACCGGGAGGTCAACCCCTACGCCCTCAACCGGGCGCTGGGGGGTCGGCCGGCGCGCCTGTGGGACGACGCCGACTTCGACGCCCGCAAGGACGTCCCCCGGGGCTACATCGGGCCGCACTTCCCGGGAGCGGCCGTGGTGGTGGCCGATCCCGCCGTGGTGGCCCGACCCGGGCGGGGATGGGTGACGGGGGCCAACCGCGTCGACCACCACGTTCGCAACGCCGTGGCCGGCCGCGACTTCGGGGTGGCCACGGTGGCCGACCTGGCCACGGTGGTGACCGGCGACCCCTGCCCCCGGTGCGGGGGCACGCTGTCGGTCGACCGCGGGATCGAGGTGGGCCACACCTTCCAGCTGGGGACCAAGTACTCCAAGGCCATCGGGGCCGTCTACCGCGACGCCCAGGGCGAGGAGCACCCCATGGTCATGGGCTGCTACGGCATCGGCGTGTCCCGGGTGGTGGCGGCCGTGGTCGAGGAGCACCACGACGAGGCCGGCCTGCGCTGGCCCGCCCACCTGGCGCCCTACGACGTCCACCTGATCGCCCTGCCGGGCAAGGGTGAGGCCGCCCCCGAGATCGTGGCCGCCGCCGACCGGCTCTATGAGGCCCTGACCGCCGCCGGGAAGGCCGTACTCTACGACGACCGGGACGCCAGCCCGGGGGTCAAATTCGCCGACGCCGACCTGCTGGGAATCCCCGTCCAGCTGGTGCTGGGAGGCAAGGGCCTGGCCCGGGGCGTGGTGGAACGGAAGGCCCGGGCGACGGGCGAGCGCGACGAACTTCCGCTCCAGGACGTGGCCGGTCTGCTCGTCTGAGAAGAGACTATACTGCGGTTTCTTACGGCCGAACGGTGAGACGAGCGTGGGCGTCGGCCCACGTTTTTTCTTGAGGAGGAGGTTTGGTGGGCGATCTGGAGGCGGTACGCGGCGCGGTGGAACCCGTGCTCGACCGCTTGGGCCTGGAACTGGTCGATGTCGAGATGGTGGGATCGGGCCGCGCCCGGACCCTCCGTCTGGCCGTCGACCGTCCCGGGGGAGTCGACCTGGAGGCCCTGGCCCAGGCCAGCGCCCCGGTGTCCGCCGCCCTCGACGAGGCCGCCCCCGTCGCCGGCCCGTACAACCTCGAGGTGTCCAGCCCCGGCCTGGAGCGGCCCTTGCGGCGCCCCGCGGAGTTCGCCCGCTTCGTCGGCACCACCATCACGCTCAAGTCCCACGAGCCCGTGAGCGGTGCCCGGCGGCATCGGGGCCGCCTCCTGGCCGCCGACGCCGACGGGGTGGCCCTCGACGTGGACGGGGAGGAGCGGCGCTTCTCCTATGACGGCATTGCCGGCGCCCGCACGGTGTTCGAGTGGGGTCCGACGGAGAAGGTCAAGCCTGGGAAGCCCAAGCCGGGCGCCCGGCGGAAGGAAACGGTGGGAGGGTCAGCATGAACTTCGAGCTCATGGAGGCCCTGCGCGTCATCGAGCGGGAGAAGGGCATCGACTTCGAGATCCTGCTCGAGGCGCTGGCCAACGCGTTGGTGACGGCGTACAAGCGCATGCCCAACGCCGCCGAGGAGGCACTGGTCGAGATCGACGCCGAGAGCGGCGACATCCGGGTCGTGGCCCAGGAGCTCGACGAGGACGGCGCCGTCGTCCGCGAGTGGGACGACACCCCCAAGGATTTCGGGCGGATCGCCGCCCAGACGGCCAAGCAGGTCATCCTCCAGCGCATCCGCGAGGCGGAGCGGGAGATGAAGTACGAGGAGTACGCCGGCCGGGAGGGCGACATCGTCACCGGCATCATCCAGCAGTCGGACCACCGCTACACGCTGCTCGACCTGGGCAAGGTGGAGGCGCTGCTGCCCCAGGCCGAGCAGGTCCCCTACGAGCGCTACGAGCACGGTGCCCGGCTCAAGGCCTACATCGTGGAGGTGCGCAAGACCTCCAAGGGGCCCCAGATCGTGGTCTCGCGCACCCATCCGGGGCTCATCAAGCGGCTCTTCGAGCTCGAGGTCCCCGAGATCGTCGAGGGCGTGGTCGACATCAAGGCCATCGCCCGGGAGCCCGGGCACCGCACCAAGATCGCGGTGGCGGCCAACGACTCCAACGTCGACCCCGTGGGAGCCTGCGTGGGGGCCCGCGGATCGCGGGTCCGCATGGTGGTCAACGAGCTGCGAGGCGAGAAGGTCGACATCGTCCCGTACTCCACCGACCCGGCCGAGTTCGTGATGAAGGCGCTGTCGCCGGCCAAGGTGAAGGAGGTCCACGTCGAGCACCAGACGGCCACCGCCGAGGTGGTGGTGCCCGACTACCAGCTGTCGGTGGCCATCGGCAAGGAGGGCCAGAACGCCCGCCTGGCCGCCCGCCTCACGGGCTGGCGGGTCGACATCAAGAGCGAGAGCCAGCTGATGGAGGAGGCCGAGCGCGCCGAGGAGGAGTGGGCGGCCGGGGAGTGGGTCAAGGGCGAAGGCGGCGAGCTGTTGTGGCAGCCGGCCGAGGGCGGCGAGGCCGTGTCGGCCGAGGCCGCCGGCTGGGGCGAAGTCGAAGCGGCCCAGGATCTGGCGCCCGAGCCCGCGGCCGGAGCATCGGCCCCGGCTGAAGTCCCCGGGGAGCCGGCGGAGCCGGCCGAGGTGGCGGTGGAGGCCGAGGTGGCGGAGGTGGCGGTGGAGGATGCCGATGCCTAGCGCCAGGACATGCATCGGTTGCCGCCGGGTGGCACAGCCCGGCGAGCTGGTCCGCCTGGCCCGCCGGGCCGACGGGACGCTGGGTGTGGGCCGGCACGAACCCGGCCGGGGAGCGTGGTTGTGCGCCGTCACCACCGAGGATTGCTACGAGTTGGCGGTACGCCGGCGGGCCTTCGGGCGGGCGCTGCGCACCGAGGTGACCGGGGACCAGCTGGCGCTGGTCCGTGGGAAACTGTTGGCCTAGGGCCAAAGGTTGAAGAAGCCAGAAAGGCGAGAAGAAGAGGTACATGGCGAGTAAGAGGATCCGGGTCTACGAGCTGGCACGGGAGCTCGGCCTACAGAACAAGGAAGCGCTCGATCTCTGCGAGCGGTTGCGCATCGGCGTGAAGAGCCACTCGTCGAGCATCGAGGACGCCCAGGCCGACCGCGTCCGGCGCCTGGCGGACGCTGAGGGTTTGCGACGGCCCGTCGAGCCCGAGCCTGCTCCGGAGCCCGCCCCCCGGCCCGAGCCCGTCGCCGCCGAACCCGCGCCGGTCGCCGAGCCCGCACCCGAGCCTCACCGGTGGGTCCGCTCCACCGAGGGCGCCGGTCGCCTGCACCCACCCGAGACACCGGCACCGCCGCCCGTCGAGCTCCGGCCGCCGACCGAGCTCCGGCCGCCGACCGAGTTGCGGCCACCGACCGAGTTGCGGCCGCCGGCGCCCCCGCCGGTGGAGGCGCCGCGCCCGCCGGTGGAGGCACCCCGTCCGGCCGCGGCGACGGCTGCCCCCGTGGCGCCACCCACTCCCGACGTGACCGAGCCCCGGCACGAGGTTCCCGAGCCGCCGGCCACAAAGATCCCACCTCCTCCACCCCGCAGCCGGTTCACCGACAAGCCCATCCCGCCACCGCCCGGCGTGGCCCGGCCCTCTGGCCCGCCCAGCGGGCCCAATGGTCCCCGTGAGGGAGGGTTCTCCCGAGGCGGGAGCGGTGCTCCGCCGCGGCCCGGCGGCCCTGGTGGCGGTCGGGGCGCCCCCGGCGGTGGCCGGGGCGGTCCCGGCGGTGGTGGCGGCGGTGGCGGCGGCTTTCCTGGCCGGGGCGGTCCCGGCGGTGGTGGTGGCGGTGGCTTCCCGGGCCGCGGTGGCCCCGGTGGCGGTCCCGGCGGTGGTCCGGGCCTGGCCGGCCGCGGGCGGCCCGGGCCCCAGCAGCGCCCCCGGCGCAAGAAGAAGCGCGGGCGCGGCGAGGAGCTGACGCCGGCGTCCATGCCGAGCTACACGCCGGCGGACGCTCCCGTTCCCGAGGGCGAGATCGTCGTGCCCCGGGCCTCGACCATCCAGGAGTTGGCCCCCAAGCTCAACCGCACCCCGGCCGACATCGTCCGGATGCTGATGATGGCGGGCGAGATGGTGACCGCCACCCAGGCGCTGTCCGACGAGATGATCGAGCTCATCGCCGACGAGCTGGGTGCCACCGTGATCCTGGTGGAGCCGGGGATGGAAGCCGAGCTCGAGCTCCAGAAGCTCCTGGGCGAGGACGACGAGGAAGAGGACGAGGCCCTGCTCGAGTGGCGGCCGCCGGTGGTGACGGTGATGGGCCACGTCGACCACGGCAAGACCAAGCTGCTCGACCGCATCCGGGAGGCCAACGTGGTCGCCTCGGAAGCGGGCGGGATCACCCAGCACATCGGCGCCTACCAGGTGGAGCGCAACGGCCGCAAGATCACCTTCATCGACACCCCCGGCCACGAGGCGTTCACCGCCATGCGGGCCCGGGGTGCGCAGGCCACCGACATCGCCGTGCTGGTGGTGGCGGCCGACGACGGGGTCATGCCCCAGACCATCGAGGCCCTCAACCACGCCAAGTACGCCGAGGTCCCGATCATCGTGGCCATCAACAAGGTCGACAAGGAGGACGCCGACCCCGACAAGGTGCGCCGCCAGCTGACCGAGCAGGAGCTGGTGCCCGAAGAGTGGGGCGGCGAGACGATCATGGTCGAGGTCTCCGCCCTCGAGGGCCAGAACATCGACGGCCTGCTCGAGTCCATCCTGCTGGTGGCCGAGGTCGAGGAGCTGCGTGCCAATCCGTCGGCACCCTGCCGGGGCATCGTGCTCGAGGCCAACCTCGACCCCGGCCGGGGCCCGGTAGCGACCGTCCTCATCGAGCGGGGCACCCTGTGCATCGGAGACCCCGTGGTGGCCGGCGCCGCCTGGGGCCGGGTGCGGGCCATGCTCGACGAGAACGGCGACCAGGAGACCAAGGCGGGGCCGTCGGTGCCCGTCCAGGTGCTGGGCTTCGACGACGTGCCCGCCGCCGGCGACGAGTTGCGGGTCGCCCCCGACGACCGCACCGCCCGGATCGTGGCCGAGGCCCGGGCCCGCCGGCGCCGGCAGACGGCGTTGGCCGATCTGGGCACGAGTCATGCCGGCACCAAGCTGGAGGACATCTTCGAGCACATCTCCAGGGGCGAGGTGGCCACCCTCAACCTGGTGCTCAAGGCCGACGTGCAGGGTTCGCTGGAGGCGCTTACCGAGGCCCTGCGCAAGCTCGAGCGCGACGACGTGAAGCTGGCCTTCGTCCACCGCGGCGTGGGCGGCATCAACGAGAGCGACATCCAGTTGGCCAACGTGGCCAACGCCACCATCATCGGCTTCAACGTGCGTCCCGACCGCAAGGCCCGGGAGGTGGCCGAGCACGAGGGCGTCGAGCTCCGGCTCTACGAGGTGATCTACCAGGTCCTCGAGGACATCGAGGCGGCCATGGTGGGCATGCTCAAGCCCGAGTACGAGGAGGTCGTCACCGGCGACGCCGAGGTCCGCGAGGTCTTCTCCGTGCCCCGGGTGGGCAAGGTGGCGGGCTGCTACGTCCGCAACGGCACCATCACACGTGGCTCCAAGGTCCGGTTCCTCCGCGACGGCGTGGTGATCTGGAAGGGCGAGATCGCCTCCCTCAAGCGTTTCAAGGAGGACGCCCGGGAGGTCCAGGCCGGCTACGAGTGCGGCATCGGCCTGGAGAACTTCCAGGACCTCAAGGCCGGCGACATCATCGAGACCTTCACCGTCAAGGAGATCCCGAGGACCTGATGTCGCGGGTGGCCGGCGGCTTCACCAACGGTTGCTGACGGTTTCGTGCTGCCCTTCCAGGGGTTGCGACAATGGTGCGGTGCACGCTGCCGCCCTGCGCTTCGACCTGCACGTGCCCGAGAGCCGGTCGCTCAAGGCCAAACGTGCGGCGGTGCGGCCCATCGTGGACACTCTGCGGCACCGGTTCCACCTGTCGGTGGCGGAGGTCGACCACCACGACCTGTGGCAGCGGGCGGCCATCGCCGTGGCCGTCGTGGCGGAGAGCAACCGTCACCTGGAAGAGGTGCTCGTCACCGTGGAGCGCTTCGTCCGGTCCTCGACTGAGGTGGAGGTGCTCGACACCGCCACCGCCTACCTGGAGCCCGAGGAGTGACGGCATGCCTGATCGTCGCTATCCCCGCACGGCGAGGGTCAACGAGCTGGTGCGCGAGGTCCTGGCCGAGGAGCTGGAGCGCCTGTCGGACGACCCGAACCTCGGCTTCGTGACACTCACCGGCGTGGACGTCACCGGTGACCTCCGCCAGGCCACGGTGTGGTACTCGGTGCTCGATCTCCCGGGGTACATCAAGGACGCCGACCCCGACAAGGTCCACGAGGACACCGCCGACGCCCTGCGAGCTGTCACCGGCCACCTCAAGGCCGTCCTGGGCCGGCAGGTGCGCCTCAAGTACACCCCTGACCTCGTGTTCCGCGAGGATCCGGCCATGACCCAGGCCGAACGGGTGGAGGAGATCCTCCGCCGTCTGCACGCCGGCGACGGCGGCGGGGAGACGGCGGGGTGAGCCTCAACGACGGCTACCCCGAGGAGGATCTCGCTCGGGCTGCGGCTCTCATCGCCGGCGCCGGCCTGGTCGCCCTCGCCTGCCACGTATTCCCCGACGGCGACGCCCTCGGCTCCATGCTGGCGCTCCACCACGTGCTCCGCGCCGCCGGCCACCCGTCGGTGGCGGCCTTCGCCGGCCCCCAGGTGGTCGGCGACCACTACCGGGAGCTGCCCGGTCTCGACGGCCTCACGCCGCCCGAGAAGTTCCCGGCCGTGCCCGACGTCATGGTCGTCGTCGACTGCGGATCCATCGACCGCCTCGGCAGCCTGGCCGAATCCGCCCGGGCGGCCAAGGAGCTCGTCGTCATCGACCACCACGTCTCCAACACCCGGTTCGGCTCGATCCACCTGGTGGACACGGGGGCGGCGGCCAGCGCCATGGTCACGGCCCGGCTCATCACCGCCCTGGGCCTGCCCCTCAACCACGACGCCGCCGTCTGCCTCTACGCCGGGCTGCTCTGCGACACGGGCCGCTTCCAGTACGAGACCACCGGCATCGAGACCTTCGACCTGGCGCGGAGCCTGCTCGACTTCGACGTCCCCGTCGCCCGGCTGAACCGCACGCTCTTCGATGAGCACCGCCTGCCCTACCTGCGCCTGGTGGGCGAGGTCCTGGGCCGGGCCGAGCTGGTGGAGCCCAAGCAGTTCATCTGGGCGGCGGTGACCCAGGACGACCTGGCCCGCCACGGCGTTTCCTTCGAGGAGACCGAGGGGCTCATCGACTTCATCCGTCAGGCCCGCGAGGCCGAGGTCTCCTGCGTGCTCAAGGAGGCCACCGACGGCACTTTCCGGGTCAGCCTCCGGTCGCTGGGGGCCGTCGACGTGTCAACCGTGGCCGCCTCCCACGGCGGAGGGGGCCACCGCTTCGCCGCCGGGTTCACCGCCACCGGGCCCGTCGAGACGGTGGTGGAACGCATCCTGGCCGACCTGTAGGGGGCTTTCGGCGTGGACGGCGTGGTGGTGGTGGACAAACCCGCCGGCTGGACGTCGCACGACGTGGTGGCCAAGCTCCGCCGGGTCCTCTCCATCAAGCGCATCGGCCACGCCGGCACGCTCGATCCCGACGCCACCGGCGTGCTGGTGGTGGGAGTGGGTCGGGCCACCCGGCTGCTCCGCTTCATCACCGACACGGCCAAGGTGTACGAGGGGGGGATCAGCTTCGGGGTGGCCACCGACACGCTCGACGCCGCCGGCCGGGAGACGGCCCGGAGCCCCATGCCCGGTCTCACCGCCGAGGCGCTGGTGGCCGCCGCGGCCGCGTTCGTGGGAGAGATCGACCAGGTCCCTCCTATGGTCTCGGCCGTGAAGGTCGACGGCCGCCGTCTCCACGAGCTTGCCCGAGCGGGCGAAGAAGTCGAGCGCGCACCCCGCAAAGTGCGGATCGACGGCATCGATGTGGCGGACTTCGTGCCGGGCGAGTTTCCGAGCGCCACCGTGCGCGTGGCCTGCGGCAGCGGCACCTACATCCGCTCGCTGGCCGACGATCTGGGGGCGGCCCTGGGCGGCTGCGCCCACCTCGCCTGGTTGCGGCGCCTGGCCGTGGGTCCCTTCGGGATCGTGGAGGCCCACC
This sequence comes from Acidimicrobiia bacterium, assembly GCA_044870155.1. Classification (GTDB taxonomy): domain Bacteria; phylum Actinomycetota; class Acidimicrobiia; order IMCC26256; family BP-133; genus CAWBJP01. The sequence continues at coordinate 16,049 of JBIOYN010000052.1, forward strand.
TGCTCCCCGAGATCGAGGAGCAGGGTGCGGCCCTGCTCCTGCCTCCGGTGGAGGCGGTGCGTCACCTCGAGCACTTCACCGTTGATGCCGAGGTGGCCCACGGGGTCCGCAACGGCACCGTGTACCCGGCCGCCGTGCTCTGTCCGGGCGAGGACAGCGGGCCCGTCGCCATCATCGGCCCCGACGGCGACCTCCTGGCCGTGTACGAACGGGGCCGCGCCGCCGCCCGCCCTCTCGTCGTGATGTCGGGCGCCTGAGCATGGAGGTCCTGCGTTCGCTGGAGAGCTGTCCCGTTCCGGAGGTGGGCACGGCCGCGACCATCGGCGCCTTCGACGGCGTTCACCTCGGGCACCAGGCGCTGCTCCGTCTGGTGCGGCGGGAGGCCTCGGCCCGGGGCCTGTCCTCGGCGCTGGTCACCTTCGACCGCCATCCCGCCCAGGTCGTGCGCCCCGAATCGGCGCCCAAGCTCCTCACCACGCTCGACCAGAAGCTGGAGCTGCTGGAGGCCACGGGCCTGGTCGACTCCACCCTGGTCCTCACCTTCGACGAGACCCGGCGAAACGAGTCCGCCGAGGACTTCGTGGCCGAGGTCCTGGTGGAGTGCCTCCACGCCCGTCTGGTGGTGGTGGGTGCCGACTTCCACTTCGGGCACCAGCGCCGGGGCAACGTCGAACTCCTGACCGCCACCGGCGCCGCCGCCGGCTTCGAGGTGGTCGGCCTGCCCCTGGTGGAGGCGGCGGCCGGTCCCGTGTACTCGTCCACCGCCATCCGCCGGCTGCTGGCCGACGGTGACGTGGGGGCGGCGGCCGAGCTCCTGGGGCGCCCCCACGAGGTGCGGGGCGTGGTCATCGAGGGTGACCGGCGGGGTCGAGAGCTGGGGTACCCCACCGCCAACGTCGCCATTCCCGACGAGATCTGCCTACCCGCCGCCGGCATCTACGCGGGGACGTTCCGGGGCACGGATGGCGTGGACCGAGAAGCGGCCATCTCCCTCGGGCGCCGGCCCACGTTCTACGCCGGCGGCGGGCACCTGCTGTTGGAAGCCAACCTGCTCGACTTCGCCGGCGACCTGTACGGGCAGGAGGCGGCGGTGCGCTTCGTGGCCCGCATCAGGGACGAGGAGCGCTTCGACTCCGTCCCCGACCTGGTCGAGGCCATCGAGCGCGATGTCGAAGCCGTCCGTCGGGCCCTGACGGCCCGCTGACCGGCCGGCTCAGTCGTCCCGGTCGTGGTGGCGGGTCCTCCACCAGTCGTCGCCGTGGAACCGGCACCGGTCGTCGCTGTGGTGCCGCCAGTGGCCTTCGTCGAAGTCCCGCCAGGCGCACCGGTGGCCTTCGCTCCACCCGTGGTGCTCGTGGCGGTTCTGGTCGGTGGGTCGGGCCTGGTCGGCGAACGCCGGCGTAGCCAGGCCCAGCACCAGCAGGCCACTGCTCATCAGCATGAGAATCCTGCGCATCTCGCACCTCCGTGGTTCCCTGGTTCTGTCGGATGGAACTTACGGAGGCCGGTGTCTGACCCGACGCAGCGAATGGTCAAGAGTCCTCAAGCGTGGACGTGCCGGGCCGCGGGCGCGCGGGGACGGGGGTCAGCCGGCGAAGGCGGCCGCCACCATAGGCTTGTTGAGCCGGATGGCGCCCATGCTCCCGGCGAAGGCGGCGTCGCCGAAGGTGAAGACACCTCCGTCGGCGGCGAAGAGCCAGTAGCCGGCGCCGCTGGCGGTGGAGGCCATGCCGATGACGGGTGAGTTGAGTGTCGTCCCGCCCAGGCTGCCGAGAGGAGCGGCGTCGCCGAAGGCGAACACGCCCCCGTCCCCGGCCACCAGCCAGTAGCCCGCCCCCGACGGGGTGGCGGCCATCCCCACCACGTCCCGGTTCAGCTTCATCCCCCCCGTCGAGCCGTGGAAGCCGGCGTCCCCGAAGGTGAAGACGCCGCCGTCCGCCGCCACCAGCCACAGGCCGTTGCCGGAGGGGGTGGGGGCCAGTCCCACCACCGGCCGGCTCAGTGGTGCGCCGGCCGCCGACCCGACGAAGGGGGCGTCGCCGAAGTTGAACACGCCTCCGTCGGCCGCCACCAGCCAGTAGCCCGACAATGGGTGGCCGTCCCGGTCGCCCTGCACCACCCCGCAGGCGGCGCGACCGTTGCTGTCGCTGTCCCCGGTGGCCAGCGTCTCCGCATCGGGGTCGCGTCCATACCGGTCGGGGATGTTGGCGAAGTTGTCCGGGTCCCGGGTGATCACGAAGGCGGTGCCGGCGCCGCCCAGCAGGTCCGTGAGGTGGAAGCGAGTGGTGCGGAAGGTGGCCGACGCATGGCCGGCCTGGTCGGCGAGGAGCGGGGGCAGATCACCGGGATGGTCGGGATGGTGGACCGCGTCGGAGGCCCCCAGGTGGCCGCCGGCGGTGCTGAACGCCACCGCCGGATCGCACACGCCGGCGGCGTGGACGTGGAAGCCGTGGAAGCCGGCGTCGAGGCCCCGGGCCGTCACCGAGATCCGCACGCCGCCGTCGCCCTCGGCCAGGCGCACCTCGCCGGCGGTGATGCCGTCCCTGTCGATCAGGCGGGCCCTCGCCTCCATGGGGAAGTCGGCCATGGCCACCACGGGGGCGTTGAGGGGCGTCCCTCCCATGCTGCCCTCGAAGCCGGCGTCTCCGAAGGTGAAGACGCCGCCGTCGGAGGCCGCCAGGTGGTAGCCGTCACCACCCGGGGTGGCGGACATGCCCACCACGGGCCGGTTGAGGCGCTGGCCGCCCCGGCTGCCCCGGAAGACGGCGGTGCCGAGGGCGAAGACCCCGCCGTCGCCGGCGGCCAGGAAGTAGCCGGCGGGCAGCGCGGCCGGCCCGGAGCGAATCACCCCGCACGCCAGTGCCTTTCCGGAGTCGCCCGTCTCCCTGGTCGTGGCGTCGGGCAGAGGCCCGCTCCGGTAGCGGGGCGGGATGTGGGCGAAGTTGTCGGCCCCGGCGTGCACGATCACGGCGGTGCCGTCGCCCTGCAGCAACCGGTCGATGGTCACATTGTCGGTCCGGAGCGCGGCCCGGGCCGTCCCGTCGGGGCGGACGTAGACCGAGGGGAGATCCCCGGCGTCGTGCCCGTGGCCGGTGAGACCGGGGTTGAGGTGGCCTCCGGCCGAGGCGAAGGGGTTGGCCGGATCGCCCGGATCGCAGACGCCGGTGGTATGGATGTTGAAGCCGTGGAAGCCCTCGGACAGGCCCGAGACGCTGACCTCGACCAGCACCCCGTCGCCGTCGCCGGAAAGGGCGACGGCGCCCACCGCCTTCCCGTCCGCAGCGGAAAGCACCGCCGTCGCCGTCGTCGGCGGTGTGCTCTGGGCCAGAGCAGGGACGGACCCGGGGGCGGAAAGCACCGCTCCGACCAGCGCCGCCGCCAGCGCCCACCGAGTTGCGCGCATGTTCGCCCTGCCTCTCTCGCGTCCTCTCCACGGTAAACCGCGCCGGGCCGGAGTTCCGGGCAATTCTGGTAGTCTCCCGGTCATTGCGGCGCCCCGCCGCAGCCCTTTCACGCAGACGAGCAGGCGACCCAACATGCCCGACACCTCCGCCACGATCAACGAGTACCGCCTCCACGAGACCGACACCGGCTCGCCCGAGGTGCAGATCGCGCTCCTCACCGGGCGCATCAACGAGCTCACGACGCATCTGAAGGTCCACAAGAAGGACCATCACTCGCGCCGCGGCCTGCTCATGCTCGTGGGCCGGAGACGCCGGCTGCTCGACTACCTCCGCCGCAACGACGTGGAGAGGTACCGGGCGCTGATCGCCCGACTCGGCCTGCGCCGGTAGGGACGACCCTTCACAAGAGCGAGCGGCCCCACCGCTCGCTCGCTTGTTTTCCGAATCGAAATTGCCAAGCTGGGGGCGGCGACGGCGACGTCGGTTGTCAGTCGCCAGCGTCCGGGGGAGCTCCTCCGGAGGGTGGCGACTGGGAACCGGCTCCGCCCCGCCGCCCTGACACAAAGGAGCGGCTATGCCCGACCCGATCGCGGTGTCGGCCCCCATTGGGGAGACCGGTAAGTCCCTGTCCTTCGAAACCGGCGTGCTGGCCCCTCAGGCCGACGGCGCCGTCCTCGCTCGCATCGGGGACACCACCGTCCTCGCCACCGCCGTCTCCACCAAAGCGGTGCGGGAGGGGATCGACTTCTTCCCCCTCACCGTCGATGTGGAGGAGCGCATGTACGCCGCCGGGAAGATCCCCGGCTCGTTCTTCCGCCGGGAGGGCCGTCCCACCGAGCAGGCCATCCTGACCTGCCGGCTCACCGACCGGCCGTTGAGGCCGTCATTTCCCAAGGGCTTCCGGAACGAGACCCAGATCGTGTCCACCATCCTCGGGGCCGACCTGGAGAACCCCCACGACGTGCTGTCCATCAATGCCGCCTCGGCCGCCCTCATGGTCTCGGGCATCCCCTTCGCCGGCCCCATCGGCGCCGTGCGCCTGGCCCACCACGAAGGGCAGTGGCTGGCCCACCCCACCTATCAGGAGGGCGACGCCTCCACCTTCGAGCTGGTGGTGGCCGGCCGGCGCCTCGACGACGGCGACATCGCCGTGATGATGGTCGAGGCCGGCGGAACCGAGTCGGCCTGGCTGCTCTACCAGGCCGGGGCGCCCCTGGTGACCGAGGAGGTCATCGCCGAGGGCCTGGAGGAGGCGAAGCGCTGGATC
>JBIOYN010000053.1:0-11912 GCA_044870155.1 Acidimicrobiia bacterium
GTAGCCCTGGCCGCTCCGGCCACCCGCCCCGCCCACCACGGGCTGGTTGAGCTTGGCGTTCCCCATCGAGCCGTGGAAGCGGGCGGCCCCGAAGCTGAGCACACCCCCGTCGGCGGCCACCAGCCAGTAGCCGTCGCCTCCGGGCGTGGGGATGATGCCCACCACGGGCTGGGACAGCCGGAGATTGCCGACGGCCCCGTTGAACCCGGCGTCGCCGAAGCCGAACACCCCGCCGGCGGCGCTGGCCACCCAGACGCCTTTTCCGGTGGGGGTGGCGGCGATCCCCACCGCCTTGTCGGCACCGGTGAGGGGCACCTTGCCGAAGGCGGGGGCGTCGCCGTAGTGGTACATGTCACCGGCGGCGCTCACCACCCAGTACCCCCGGCCGGTGGCGGTGGCGGCCATGCCCACCACGGGTGAGGTGGGATGACCCTCGGCCGGGGCACCCAGGAACCGGGCGTCGCCGAAGGTGAAGATGCCCCCGTCGCGGGCCACCAGCCAGTAGCCCTCCCCCGAGGGTGTCGCCACGATCCCCTCCACCGGCGAAACGAGGCGGATACCGCCCATGGAGCCGAAGAAACCGGCCTCGCCAAAGGTGAACACGCCCCCGTCGGCGGCCGCCATCCAGTAGCCGCTGGCCGGCGCGCCGGACAGCAGCCGGTAGCAGTACGCCCCCTTGGTGCTGCCGAAGACCACCGTCCGCCCCGCCAGCGCCGGCTGCCCGAAGCCGAGCGACCCGGCGCCGGGCGCGGCATCGGCCAGCGGGGAGAACCCGGCGGCCGGGGCCAGGGTCCGCTTGTCGAGGATGAGCTGCTCGCCGTTGTCGCGGGTGACGAACAGCAGCTCGCCACTCACCGCCGCCGTCGTCTGGGAGAAGCCCGTCTGGCCCGGGACGAGGCCGTCGTTGGGATCGAGCTTGGCCACGACCTGGGTCAGGTCCCGGGCGTCGAGGACATAGAGGTTGCGCCCGGTGGTCACGTACACGCGCCCGCCGGGCGTGAGGGTGCCCGAGGACATCACGGTGGCGTCGACGGCCAGGCCGTTGCCCGGGCCGCCCGGGAGAACGGGCGGGTCATCGGGCTGGCGGCGGAACTGGATACTCGTCTCCTGGATCAACCGGTGGACGCGGGTGGCCGTCCCCTCAGCGTCGCTGGTGGCCACGTAGATGACCGGCGTGCGCTCCAGGCCGCTCCCCGGGGCACCGGGCGGCAGCCCGTCGGTGGTGACCGGCGCCGAGGCGGTGAGGACGCAGTCGGAGCCCGCCCCCACGGCGGCGATGGGACCGGGAGCGAGGTTGTCGACGGCGAAGGTGTACAGCCGGCCCCGGCAGTCGCCCACGGCCACGTGTGCCTCGTTGTTGGAGGCGTTGGCCGTCAGGTACACCAGGCTGGGGCTGGCGAAGTCGACCAGGTTGAAGTCGCCGTTGGCGGTGGTGATGTTGGAGATGACGGCGTCCCGGCTCGAGGCCCGCACCAGGGTCACCTTGTAGAGCGTCTCCACCGGGTTCACGTCGCCGAAGGCGACGAAGAACAGGGCGCTCTCCCCGTTGCCGTCCGGCGGGGTGATGAGCGCCGAGCTGTTGATGGTGATCCCCACCAGTTTGTCGTTGATGTCGGCCGGGTTGGGCAGCCGCCGCTGCACCTCCTCGCCGGTGGCCTCGTCGATCTGGCTGATGGACACGCCGTTGGTGTCGTTGTAGACGGCCCACACCTGACCCAGGGCGGCATCGGAGGAGGTGTCGGCGAAGCCCACGCTGCCGAAACCGTCCCCGAAGGCGTCGGTCTCGTCGGAGACCTTGATGCCCTCGGGCGGGGTCACCGGCTTGCCCCCGGCCAGGGTACGGACGTGGATCCGCCCGCCCACGATGTCGCCCTCCGGACTGCGGTGGTCGCCGGTGCCGTAGACGACCCGGGCGTCACCGGGCGGCCCCCCGGTGGTGAGCACGGAGGTGATGACGTCTGGTGTGTCGGTCGCGCCCCACACCGGCTCGACGGGACCGAGGCCGTGGTTGGCCGGCTGGTGACCGGAGCGGCCGGGATCACCACCGAAGAACGACCACCGCTGGCCGGCCGCCGGCGCCGCCGCGCCCAGGGTGGCCAGGGCCACGGCCAGGACGACGGCGCTACGGCGCTTCCCCACGAAATCCTCCCTTTTTGGCTCCTCCCCAGCCGCCCCAGCGGCGGAAGCAGCCTAGTCGAGAGGTCCTCGCCGCCCTAGAGCGGGAGGGGGCCGATCACGTCGACCAGGCGGCTGAGGACGTCGAGGACCGTGCCCGGGCTTTCCTCGGGATCCGGGTCGCCGGCCACCGGCACGGGCGGCGGGATGGGCAGCCCCGGGCAGGTCGCACCCTCGGCGGGGACGACCCCGTCGATCAGGTAGGCCTCCACCTTGGCGTCCACGCACCCGTTGCCCCGGATGGCGTAGGTGGCGTGGTCGCCGTCGTCGAGGACGGTCAGGAGCCGGGCGCCGGCGAAGCCGGCGGCAGCCCGGCGGGCCCCCTCCATGGGGGTGGCCGGATCCCGCTCGGTCTGGACCATGAGCACGGGCGGCGAACCCACGCCGGTGGGTACCTTTACCTTCAGCTCGACCGGGCGGCGGTCCCAGAACACACAGCCGGTGCTGAGGGCGTACCAGCCGGTGAGCGGGTAGGCGGTGCCCAGGCGCTCGGAGTCGGCCACCAGCGTGGCCCGGTCGCCCCGCCACGGCGTGTCGTTGCAGGTGATGGCGTTGAAGGTGGCCGAGAAGGCGTCGGGAGCCACCGGCAACGTCCCGCCCGCCCGGGCCATCTGCCGGGCGTGCGCCACCCGACCGGCCAGCTCGGGGCTGCGGAGGCGCATGGCGGCCTCCGCCGGCACCCCCGCACCCGTGGTGGCGTCGTGCAGGCTCTTGATGTCCTCGGCCGCGGTCTGGAACCGGGTGGTGGAGTACATGGCGCCGACGATGAGGAAGTCGAGGTCGGGTGGGTAGATGGCGAGATCCTCGGAGAGGGTGAGCGGTTCGGCAGCCAGCCGGGCGCGCACGTCCTCGTAGGTGCGACGCACCGCCTCGGGCGTGTCGCCCAGGCCGAAGTAGTCGGGGTAGGCGGCCGCGTAGGGCAGGAAGTCGACCTCGAAGCGACGCTGGAAGCCGAGCGCCTGGTTGGCGAAGACCTGCTGCCAGGGGGCGGTGAACTCGGCGTTGGCGTCGAGGACGAAGCGGTCCACCCGCTCGGGGAAGTAGGTGGCGTAGTAGGCGCCCAGCCACGTCCCGCCCGAGTAGCCCACCCAGTCGATCCGCTGGCGCCCGAGCAGCTGGCGCAGCAGGTCGAGATCGCGCACGGTCTGCTCCGTGGTCACGAAGGGGTCGAGGTCCCCGGAGGCGTCCTGGCACATCCGGGAGACGAAGTCGGCGGCGTCGATGATGAGGTCGAGGTTGGCGGGCCGGCGGTTGCGGGGGTCGAGCGTCCCACCGGTGGCGCCCTGGTTGCCGCACGTGAGATTGGTGCTGTCGCCCGTCCCCCGGACGTCGATTCCGATGACCTCGAAGTTGGCCAGCACCGCCGTCCGGTGCCGTTCCAGGAACATCAGCGGCATGGTCCGGCCCGGTCCGCCGGGACCGCCGGGGTTGGTCAGCAGGCTGCGGGTGGCCCGGCCGGTGGCGGGGCGGAGCCGGCTGACGGCGATGGTGAGGTCGACCCCGGCGTCGGGGGCCGACCAGTCCCGGGGCACCTGGTAGGACCCGCACTCGAGCGTGGCGGCGTCCTCGGGCAGCTCGGACGGGAGGTCGGCCTGGAAACACGGCTCCCAGTCGATCTTCTGGGTGGCGTAGGCGCCGGCGGCGCCGGGCTCGGGGGCCCCGGCGGCCTGCACCGGGGGGACGGCGGCGGCCGAAACGGCCAGGGCGGCGATGCCCATCCACAGCTTGCTTCGCATCCGACCTCTCTCGTGTTCCCGCCCCCCGAACAGCTCGGGGGGCGAGGCACAGTGATAGCGGCTGCGGGCTCTGTCCGTCCTGCGAATTTCAGGCGGAAGGTCCGCTACGGCCGGGGGACGGGCGCGCCGACGCGGTGCTCGTGGCCGGGCAGGGGCGTGCGGTAGACGCACAGGTCGCAGTTCATGACCGCGCCGCCGGCCAGGGCCTCGGCGTAGCGCTCCAGCACCACGTCGGCCACGGGACCGACGGGGCCCAGATAGGGACCCACCGTCACCTCCACGTCGGGGTGCGACTCCGCCCACGTTCGGGCCTGCACGCTGATGCGGTCCACCAGCACCCCGGTGAACAGGAAGTAGGGGACCACCACCACCCGGGCCGCCCCCAACCGCCGGCAGCGGTCGAGTGCCTCGGGCACCGAAGGCGGGGCCAGCGAGACGAAGGCCGCCTCCACCCCGCCGAACCCCCGCCCGTCCCACACCAGGCGGGCCACCTTGAACAGGTCGGCGTTGGCGTCGGGGTCGGACGAGCCCCGGCTCACCAGCACCACGAAGACGTCGTCCTCGGCGCCGGTGACCGCCTGCCGGACCCGGGTCTCGGTCAGGGCCAGGATGGTCGGGTGGATGCCGAGGTGACGGGCGTAGCGGAAGACGACGCCCGGGTGGCGCTCCCGGGCCCGGTGCAGGGCCGCGGGACCGTCGTCCTTCAGGTGACCGGCGCCGAGGAGCACGAGGGGCACGGCCACCACCGAGGTGGCTCCCGCCGCCACCAACTCCTCGATGCCCTGGTCGAGGCGGGGTGACGCCAGCTCGATGAAACCGCACCCGACCCGCAGCCCGGGGGCGGCGTCCCGGAGCACCTCGGCCAGGCGCCAGTAATCGGCCACGCCGGCCGGCGAGCGGCTCCCGTGGCCCACCAGCATCAGGCTGGGACGGGCGTCGTCGAGTTCGGCCGGCTCAGTCACCACGGGCCAACCTCACCAGGGCGTTGACGGCGGCGCCGGCGGCGGCCGAGCCGCCCTTCTCGCCCCGGTTGGCGACGGCCGGCAGACCCGAGCGCAGCAGCGCCTCCTTGGCCTCGGACGCCCCCACGAACCCGACCGGCAGGCCCACCACCAGCGCCGGCACCACCACGCCGGCCGAGGCCAGGCGGACGAGCTCGGCCAGGGCCGTGGGGGCGCAGCCGACGGCGAAGATGGCGCCCTCCGGATGGCGGGCGGCGGCGAGGCGCATGGCCGCCGCCGAGCGGGTGGGGCCGTCGCCGGCGGTGGCGGCTTCGGACCCGGCCTCGGCCAGGTAGCACACGGTCGGCGTCCCGGTGATGGCCGAGCGGGTCATCTCCACGTCGGTCACCACCACGGCCCCCGCCCGCAGGGCGGCCACCCCGGCGGCCACGGCTTCGTCGCCCACCACCATCGTGGCGGCGAAATCGGTGTCGGCGGTGGCGTGGACCACCCGGGCCACGACCGCCCGCGGCCCGGTGGCCCAGCCCGACAGATCGACCCGCGCCTCGAGGATCCGGTAGCTCTCAGCCTCGATGGGGTGGATGCCGGCGGTCACGCCGCGGTCACCTCCTCGTGAATGGCGTCGACCGGGCACACCTCGATGCAGGCCAGGCAGGCGGTGCAGAGCTCGGCCACCACCAGCGGCCGGCGGGGGGCCCGCAGCAGGGCCCGCTCCGGGCAGGTGGCGAGGCAGGCGCCACAGCCGGTGCACGCCGGGGAGATGAACACGGCGCTCACGTCAGCTTCACCGGCACCCGCCGGGGCGTGACCATGCCCGTCGCCGTGGCCCGGGTGGTGGAAGCGCCGACGATCACCATCGTGGTCATGCCCACCGTTTCGGGATCGAGGGCGCCCAGGGTGGTGACCGCCACATGCTGGCCGGGCCGGTAGGCGTCGGTGACCACCCCCACCGGCGTGTCCGGCGGCCGGTGGGCCAGGAACAGCTTCCGGGCCCGCTCGAGATGGTGGGGACGGCCCCGGCTGCGGGGGTTGTAGAGCGCGACCACGAAGTCGGCGGCGGCGGCCGCCTCGAGGCGACGCTCGATGTCGTCCCACGGGGTGAGCAGGTCGGAGAGGCTGATGGCGGCATGGTCATGGCCGAGGGGCGCCCCCAGGAGGCTGGCGGCGGCCAGGGCGGCCGTGACCCCGGGCACGACCTCGACGTCGGCGTCCGTCCCGCCGGCGGCGGCCTCCCCGACCAGAGAGGCCAGGGCGTAGACGCCGGCATCGCCCGAGCACACCAGCGCCACCCGCCGCCCGCTTTCGGCTTCGGCCAGCGCCCGGGCCACGCGGCCCTCCTCGTCGCCGATGGGGCTGGCGACCACGTCGTGGGCGGGGGTGAGGAGGTCGCCGGCCTGGTCGAGGTAGGGGCCGTAGCCGATGACGACCTCGGCGCCGGCGACGGCGGCGGCGGCCGCCGGGGTGCGGTGACGGGGATCGCCCGGCCCCAGGCCGACCACGGCCAGATGGCCGCGGGGACGGGACCGGCGGGCGATCGCCACCGTCACCTGCCGCCCGACCTGCTTGGGCACCACCAACTCCCCTCCCGGCCCGGCGGCGGCGAGGGCGGCGGCCTCGGCCACGCTCGGAGTGCCCACGGCCTCCGCCACCACGGTCGAGGGGTGGGGGACGGCCTGGCCCGCCAGCCGCTCCGCGGGGTAGGACCGCACCGGCAGCCCCAGGCCGGTGACGGCCGGGTCGGCCGCCCGCCGGTCGATGGTGGCCACCTCCCCCACCGACTCCGGGGCCAGGCCGGCGCCGGCCAGGGCGGCGGCCAGCAGCCCGGCCGCCTCCTCGGCCGGGGCGCCGGTGGAGGCTCCGACGCCGGCCACCAGCGACGGCGGGTGGAGGAGGGCGAGCCCGTCCCCCGGGACCACCGCCCGGTCGGTGACCCGAACTTCGAATCTGGGCACGGATTTTCTCGGAAGCTGAGAGAAAACGTGACCAGAAGGGAGAGGCCACCCGGGCAGGTCGGTCCGGAGGGCGACGGGCTCCTCGTCGAGCAGCGCCCGGGTCACACCGGCGACGTCGCCGGCGGTGACGAACCCGGGGAGAGCGTCGAGCGCCGGCATCCCCACGGCGTCGGTGGCGGTGGTGACCACGGGCACGGCGCCGAGGGCGCCGGCGACCTCGGCGGCCAGGCGGTTGGCGCCGCCGGCGTGGCCACCGCACACGGCCACAACGAAGCGCCCCGCCTCGTCGACGCACACCACCGCCGGGTCGGTGCCCTTGTCGGCCAGGAGGGGGCCGACCACCCGCACGGCCACGCCCACGGCGCAGAAGAGCACGAAGCCATCGACGTCGCCGAAGCGGGCCCGGACGGCCTCGGCCAGCGAGCCGTGGACGTGCTCGTAGGGCAGCCGGCCGGCCAGCGCCCGCCCCGCCCCGGTGATGGACACGGCCACGATCCTCACCGTGCCGCTCCCGGGGACGCCCCGGACCCCGAGCCCGGCCCCCAGCACACGAACACGGGGTCGGTGGCCACCAGCCGGACCCCGCCGGCCAGGGGCGCGGCCCGGGACACCGACACCTGGATCATCTCCCCCAGGCGGGCCCAGGCCTCGGCCGCCCGGTCCAGAGCGGCATAGGTGGCGACCAGCCGGCCGCCGGGCGCCAGCCGGGCGAGGGCGTCGTCGAGCACGGCGATCCCCCCGCCGCCGATGAAGATCCGATCGGGGAGCGGCAGCCGAGCGAGGACGGCCGGCGCCTCGCCCCCGACCACCTCGACGGTGACTCCGGCGGCGCCGGCGTTGGCCCGGATGCGGGCGCAGGCGGCGGCGTCGCGCTCCACGGCCAGGACCCGCAGGCCGGGGACGAGCCCGGCCGCCTCGATGCCCACGCTGCCCGAGCCCGCCCCCACGTCCCACAGCACGCCGGTGGCGGGCAGCTCGAGGCGGGCCAGGACGACGGCCCGCACCTCCGATTTGGTGATCATGCCGCCGCGGCTGAGAAAGGCCCGGGCCGGGCGCCCCCAGGCCAGGACCGGGGCCTCGGCCACGCCCCCGCCCCGCACCAGCACCACCACCGAGGCCGGGGGGAAGCGCCCGGCGGCCAGGGCGGCCAGGGTCATCTTCTCCACCGTCTCCGCCGGCGTGCCCAGCGCCGAGCCCACCGCCACCCGGTCGAACCGGCCGCCGGCCTCGGGCCTCGGGGTGTCGCCGAGGACATCGAGCACCGCCCGCCCCACCGCCTCGGGCGGAGCATCGGTGCAGCACAGCACGGCCACCTTGGCCGACGCCGCCGCCAGGGCGGCGGCCTCCGGGAGCGACCGGCCCAGGGTGGAGACCACGAGGGCGTCGTCCCAGGGCAGACCGAGGCGGGCGAAGGCGAGCGAGACCGACGACGGTGCGGGGTGGACCTCGAGGGCGTCGGGCCCGAAGCGCTCGGCCAACGCCCGCACCACCCCGAAGAAGCCGGGGTCACCGGAGGCGAGCACCACGGCCCGCCCGGCCACGCCGGCCAGGGCGTCGAGCGCTTCGGTCAGGGTGACCCCGCCGCCGCCCAGCGCCAGCGTCCGGCCGGTGACGCCCACCGCCTTCAGGAAGCGGGGACTCCCGACCACCAGCTCGGCATCGGCCAGCGCCTTGGCCGCCGCCGCCGGCAACGGGTCGGTGAACCCGACGACGACGATGCGGGGGAGGGCCTCAGGCACGGGCCACCTCCCGGGCCCCGTCGAAGTCGACCATGCGCACCTCGACCTCCAGGGCGCCGTCCACGTGGGCCCGGCACGCCGCCGCCGCCAGCCCGCACAGCCGTTGGAGCGGCTCGGTGGTGCCCTCGGCCATGCACACCTCGAAGAAGTGGCGGGCGGTGGCCGTCTCGGTGGCGGCCGCCACCACCCCGGGGGGAGCACCGGCTGAGCGGGCCACTTCGGCCAGCAGCTTGGTGTCGACCTGGGAGCGGTGGAAGTGGGTCATCATCACGCCCGCCGCCAGCTTGGTGATCTTGCCCGCCATGCCCACGAAGGCGACCCGCCGGACGCCGGCGGCCACCGCCCTCCGCAGGGCGATGCCGGTGAAGTCACCCACCTCGACCACGCACACGTCGGGCAGGCCGGGCCAGGCGGCGAAGGCGTGGCGCTCCGAGCGGCTGCCGGTGGCCAGCACCACCGCCCGGTGCCCCTGGGCGGCGGCCACGTCGATCTGCTGGACGACCGACGCCCGGTAGGCAGCGGTGGAGAAGGGCCGCACGATGCCGGTCGTGCCCAGGATGGAGATGCCGCCCACGATCCCCAGGCGGGCGTTGGTCGTCTTCTCCGCCATGGCCTCGCCGTCGGGCACCGAGAACGTGACCGACAAGGGCTCGCCCGTCACTTCGGCCACCGCGGCCAGGATGACGCGCCGGGGCACCGGGTTGATGGCGGGCACTCCCACCGGAAGTCCGAGGCCGGGCAGGGTGACGGTGCCCACCCCCGGACCGGCCCGTAGCTCGACGGCCTCCACGCCGGCGCCCCCCTCGACGGTCGCCGTCATACGGGCGCCGTCGGTGCAGTCCGGGTCGTCGCCCGCGTCCTTGACCACCACCGCCTGGTGCGGGACGCCGGCGGGGCCGGCCTCCACCGCGAAGCGCACCCTCCGCCCGCCGGGGAGGGCGACCTCCACCTCGGAGGGCCGGACGCCGGTGACCAGCCCGGTGGCGGCAGCCTTGGCGGCGGCGCTGGCACAGGTGCCGGTGGTCCATCCCGTGCGGAGGCCCTTCTTCTCGGGGGCACCCCGAACCCCGGGTCCTTCCTTCACGCCGGCCGTCCCGCCGTCGAGCCCGGGGCCGACCGGCGCCGGAAGGCATGGGCGTAGTCGGGTGAGTACAGGTGGCTGCGTCCCGCCCCGACCCCGGGTGCCAGGGCCTCCCCCACCAGGACGAGGACGGTCCGGGAGGCGCCGCTGCGGCGCACGGTCTCGGCCACGCCGGCGACGGTCGTGGGGTACACCGCCTCGTCGGGCCAGGTCGCCCGCACCACCACCGCCGCCGGGGTGTCCGGCCCGTAACCGCCGCCCGCCAGCAGCTCCCGCTGGAGCTCCTCGGGCCGGGCCCCGGAGAGGAACCCGCCCATGGTGGCGCCGTGGGCAGCCAGGGCGGCGAGCGACTCGCGGGCGGGCACCGAACCCGCTGTCCGTCCCGGCAGCCGCGTGAGGATCACGCTCTGGGCCACACCCGGAACGGTCAGCTCCTTGCCCAGGGCGGCGGCGCCGGCCGCCAGCGACGACACCCCGGGGACGATCTCGAAGTCGCGGCCGGTGCGCAGGCACCAGTCGACCTGCTCGCCGATGGCGCCGTAGAGGGAGGGGTCCCCGGAGTGCAGGCGCACGACGGCGGCCGACGGGCGGGCGGCGTAGACGGCGAGCACGTCCTCGAGGGTCATCCCCGCCGAGTCGTGGACCTCCGCCCCCCGGCGGGCGTGGGCCAGCAGGGCCTCGGGCACCAGCGACGAGGCCCACACCACCACGTCGGCGGCGGCCAGGCGGTCCCGGCCCCGCAGGGTGATGAGGTCGGCGGCCCCGGGGCCGGCGCCGACGAAGGAGATCACGGGAGCACTCCGGGCCCGTCCGTCGAGCGGCCCTTGGGGGGGACGATGACGGTGGCCAGGTAGCCGGCTTCGGGGGTGTCGGGGACGAGGGGCTCGACCCGCTCGCCCGGGAGGCCGAGCAGCTCGCCCACCACCGCCCCCTCGGCGCGCCCGGCATCGGCCAGGCGCCCGGCCATGGCCGGCAGGTGCCGGCCGCCCTTGTAGATGACGATGGCCGCTTCCGGGTCCTCGAGGGCGGCGTCGAGGACCTCGGGTCCGCCGGCGGCGCTCACCAGCACCAGGCGCTCTCCCCCCTCGAGCACCACGGTGCCGGAGCGGGCGGCGAGATCCTGGAAGGCCATGATGCCGGGCACCGTCTCCACGGCCACGTCGGGCCGGAGGGCGGCCACGCTACGGGCCAGGTATCCGAAGGTCGAGTACACGTTGGGGTCTCCGAGGGTGACGAAGGCCACGTCACCCACCTCGTCGAGGGCGGCGGCCACCCGCCCCGCCGCCTTCCGGTAGGCGGCCTTCCGGGCTGCCGGGTCGAGGTCGATGGCCAGGCGCTCGATGGCCACCCCGGGTAGGGCCCGGGCCACGATCCACTCCGCCCGTCCCTCGACGTCGGGCGCCATGGTGGGGGCGAAGACCCGGCCCGCCGCCTCCAGGACCCGGGCGGCCCGCACGGTGAGCAGCTCCGGGTCGCCGGGCCCGACGCCGACACCCACGAGGCGGGGGTTGCTGCGCATGCCCGGACCGTACGCCACCGGTCGAGGCAGCCGTCAACCAGAAGGGGGCGGGGCCGCGGCGCCGACGGGTTTGAGCGGAGCCGGCGGAGCCGCGGCCGGCGACGGCCACCAGCCGGCGGCGACCCCGGCGGCCAGGGCGGCGCCGCGGGCCACGGCGTCGGAGGTGACGACCCGCAGCACGGGCAGCGGATGCAGGGCCCGGGCCTTGAGCGCCAGCCACGGTTGGCTCCGGCTGCCGCCGCCGTACACCAGAAGGCGGGACGCCGGCCCCGTGAGCTCGGTGACCCGCTCCACTCCGCCCGCCGACCGCTCGGCCAGGTCGCCGAGGGCCTCGGCCCAGGCCCTCCCGGCCGCCGTGGACCCGGACCCGGCCATGACCTCGGCCGCCAGGCCGTCGAGCTCCGCCGGGGTGAGGCCGTGCTCGGCGGCCAGGCCTTCGAGCACCTGGCCGGAGCGGCGGGCGCTGGCCAGGACCACCCAACCCCGCCCGCCGGGCCGCACCGTGACGGCCAGTCCGAGCTCCAGCGACCGCTCGAGATCGGGCAGCACGGAGGTGCGCCGCAGCAGGGTCTCGGCCGTGCCCACGGAGTTGAGGATGTCGTCGTCGTCCGCCCCGACGCCCTCGGCCGCGGCCAGGTGGTCGTGGCCGGCGATGGTGACGGGCACACCCGCCGGCAGGCCGTACCAGGCGGCCGCCTGGGCGCTCACCTCGCCCATGGGCTCCCCGGCCGTGGCCACGGCGGGAAAG
>JBIOYN010000054.1:0-6442 GCA_044870155.1 Acidimicrobiia bacterium
GCCGGCCAGGGGGCGGGACCGCAGGGTGGCCACGAAGAACGCCCCGACCACCAGGCCCACGTCGGCGCCGCCGCCGCGCAGAGGGCCGTCGACATAGCGGGGCAGGACGGGGATGACCACCCCCACCGCCGAGAACAGGGCGAAGGCGGAGCCGACGATGAGCAGGAAGGTCGAGGACGCGAGCCCAGCCACGGTCAGATCACCGTACCCAAGACGCGCTGGGACCCCGGGTGGGGAAGGAACCCGGGGCCGGCAGCGGGGAGGGGCGCAGTTACGGCGGTCAGGCTGCCAGGGAGGGGAGCCAGCGCCGGGTCAGCGCCCAGCCCACGGTGTTGACCTGAGCCACGGGTCCCGCCGGCGTGCCCGTGGTGGCGTCGGCCAGTTCGGTCCTGGTGGCGGTGGCCGTGCTGGTGTCCTCCGTCGGGGTGGCCGAGCCGCCCACGGGGGCGGGGGCGTCGTCGGCGAAGGGCTGGAGGGCGGCGGCCGGGTTGGAGCCGAGTCCGACCTGGACCATGCGGGCCACGGAGGGCACCGGGCCCGAGGCCGTCTTGCGGTTGACGATCAGGTAGTACCAGCCGGGGGGAGCGGCCACCCCGGTGGGCGGGGCCACCGCCGCCAGGGTGCCGTCGCCGGCCGGGGTGAAGGGCAGCTCGAGGACGCGCTGCTCGGAGTCGATGATGTGCTGGGGGGAGGGGGTCTTGATGAGCTGGACGGACTCGATCTCGCCGGCCTGGGGCGTGCCCACCGTGAAGGTCTCGCCGTAGGCCACACCAGCGGGGGCGGAGGAGATGGACGGCCGCTCACCCCGGAACAGGTAGGGCGGGCTCCACACCTCGAAGCTGGGGTCCTTGTCATTGTTGCCGAAGGGGCCGCCCTGGTCCTGGTTGGGGCCGCCGTAGTGGGCGGGCAGGGGAGTGTGGCCGCCGAGCAGCACCCGCATGTCGGGGAGGAGCAGGGCGGAGTTGTGGTAGGTGCGGTCACGGGTGTGGGACGCCACCTCGGTCCAGGTGCCGGCGGCGGGGTCGTAGAGCTCGGGGACGTGGATGGGGATCTCGGTGCCGGGGTCGACGACCTCGTCCTTGTCGGCGCCGCCCACGGCCAGGATCTTGCCGTCGGGGAGGGCCACGCCCGAGGAGTACCAGCGGCCGTGGTTGAGGTTGCCGGTCAGCTCGTTGCTCACGGAGCCGTCGGCCTTGATGTTCGTCAGCGTGGCGAGGGGGGTGGCGGGAACCCATGAGCCCGGGGGCGGGCCCAGGGTGCCGCCGAAGGTGAGCAGGGTCATGGAGTCGTAGGGGGCCTTCATGGGCAGGGGCACCACCGCCGCCCCGCTGCGGGCGCCGAGGGGCGACAGGCCGGCGACCTCCCACTGCTTGGTGGCCGGGTCGAAGAACTGCTGGAGGGCGTAGGTGGCCTCGTCGGCGGCCTGGCCGAAGGGGCCCCACATCTGACCCACGGCGGCGTAGAAGACCTTGCCGTTGGGGGCGAGGACGAGGCGGGGCATCTGGGGCAGGCTGTTCTCGGAGGCGAAGCCGGTGTAGTTCTCGGTCCAGGTGTCGGCGGCCGGGTCGTAGGTCTCGGTGCGGCGCACCTGGGAGAGCTGGGTGTCCTTGATCAGTTTGGTGGTGCCGCCGGTGACGAGCACCTGGCCGTCGGCCAGCTCCACCAGGCCCGGGTACCAGCGGCCGTACTTCATGCGGGCGCCGGGGCTCCAGGTGTTGGTCTCGGGGTTGAAGATGTTGAGGTTGGGCAGGCCCTCGAGCTCGGTCACGCCCAGGTCGGTGGGGTCGCCGTCGTTGCGGTCCATGACCGCCGGCTCCATGTACCAGTCGGTACCGCCCACGGCGATGACCCGGCCGTCGGCCAGGGACAGCACGTCGGCGCAGAACATGTCGCCGTCGTTGGCGGCGGAGTCGTCGGGCGGGGAAGTGGGCTGCTGCTCGGGGACGCCGGCGGCGCCGGCCAGGCTGCCGACCAGGCCGTCACCGGGACGGCCGGGGGCGCCCAGGTAGCCGAAGGGGTCGTCCTCGGACCGCTGGCCCTCGTTGATGTTCTCGTTGCTCTGGCCGCCCCGGCTCTGAGCCGGGATGGTGAAGGTCGGCGTGCCGGAGCGCAGGTCGAGGACCCGGGTCTGGCTGTCGCGGGAGACGGCCGGCAGCTTGCCCAGCGGCAACGGGCCGGGCTGGGCGTTCTCGGTGCCCTCGAGGCCGTTGTAGTAGACGATGCGGCCGTCGGGAAGGACGGCGGCGGCTTGGGCCACGGGCTTGCACACCACGAAGCCCTCGGGGTCGTTCTCGTCCGACGGGACGCACCGGGGGGTACCGGCGCCGCCCTCTTCGAAGGGTTCGGTCCACTGGCCGATCACGTCGGGCAGGCCCACCACCTGGGCGGAAGCGCCCGGGCCGGTCAGGGTGAGGAGAGCGCCGAGGACGGCGGCGCCCATGCTGAGTCGGCGGAACTTCATCGATCCTCCCTGGCGAGTGCGTGTCATGCGTCCCATTGTCCGGGCGCAAAGGGGACGAAACGATGGGCCGGGCGACCGACTTCCGGGCCGGTCGGTGTGCCGGTGCACAACTAACCTCCGTGGTATGGAGGTCTCGGTTCGGACCCTGGGCGCCGAACTGCTGGAGGACGTGCCCGAGCTGGCCGACCGGCTGGTGGGGTGGATCCGCTCCGAGTCGGCGTCCTACGGGTTCTCCACCGCCGTCACCGCCGAGGATCTGCGCCGGTCGTGCAACGACAACCTGACCGAGATGCTGTGCCGGCTGGCGGGACAGGAGCTCCCCGACCCCGAGGCGCCGGTGGCCACCGGCCGGCGCCGGGCCGAGCAGGGTTTCCCCCTGGCCGAGGTGCTCCACGCCTTCCGCCTGGGCGGGCGGGTCATCTGGGACGAGCTGGTGGACCGGGCCCGGCGCGCCGGCCCCGCCGCCACCGACGCCCTCGTCGACACCGCCTCGGAGCTGTGGGAGATGATCGACGACTACTCGGTGGTGGTGGCGTCGGCCTACCAGGAGCGGATGGCGGAGCTGAGCCGCTTCGACGCCGAGCGCCGCAGCCTGGTCGTGGACGCCGTGCTCGCCGGCCTGGCGGCCGAGAACCCGTCCCTGCCCGAGGCGGCCGCCACGCTCGGGCTGCCCCTGCACGGCTCGTTCGTCCTCGTCTCGGTCGATCCCGCCGGCGCCGAGCCGGCGGAGCGGGCGGTGGCCGACGAGCTGCGGGGTCGGGGCGGCATCAGCGCCTTCCGGCTCCGCCGGGCCCGCTACCTGGGCGTCGTGTCGCTCGGACCCACGGTGACGCCGGCGGCGCTGCGGGCGGTCCTGGAGGCGGCGGCGACCGCTCGGATCGGCCTCTCACCCGTCTACGGCGACCTGACCGGCACCCCCGAAGCGCTCCGGCTGGCCGACATCGCCCGGGCCTGTCTGCCCCCGGGCACCAAGGGGGTCCTCGCCTTCGAAGACCATCCCGTCCGGGCCCTGCTGGCCAGCGATGCCGACACCGGCCGGCGGGCCGCCCGCATCGTCCTCGAGCCCGTCCTCGCCCTCGACCCCGAGGCCCGGGAGCTGCTGCTTGAGACCCTCCGGGTGTGGTTCGCCGCGGCCGGCTCGACGGCCGAGGCGGCCACCGCCCTCTACTGCCACCGCAACACCGTCCGCAACCGCCTTCAGCGCCTGGAGGAGCTGACCGGCCGCAGCCTCGAGAACCCCCGGGGGCTGGCCGAGCTGTACATGGCCAGCGAGGCCGTCAGGCTCCTCGGCCTGTCCCGCCCGATGGACTGAACCAACCTGCGTGCCTCACGGGCGACAGGTGCCCGTCAGGAACGCCGGATCGCCCGGATCAGGCTCGGAGGAAATCGGTGATGAGCTCGGCCATGGCTTCGGGCCGGGTGAGGAGGAAGAGGTGTCCGCCGCCGGGGACCGTCACCAGCCGGGCGTCGGGGATGCGGGCGGCCAGGATGCGGGCGTTGGCCACCGGAACGATGGGGTCGGCGTCGCCGTGGAGGACGAGCGTGGGCTGGCGGAGGCGGTGGAGCCACAGGCCGCTCACGAACCGGCGCAGCGCCAGCACCTGGTAGAGGTAGCCCCGGCCCGACGGGGAGCGGGTGAAGCGGATGTGGCGCTGGCGGGAGAGCATCTCGGGATCATCGACGATGTCCGGCCCGTAGAGGACGGGCGCCACCCGGGTCAGGTAGGTGGGCGACCAGTAACGCAGCGGGGTGGCCAGGATGGCCATGACCCGGGGATGGCCGGGGAGCATCATCCCGCCGGCGCCGGTGGCGCACAGCACCAGGCGCCGCACCCGCTGCGGGTGGCGGTAGGCCAGCTCCTGGGCCAGGGCGCCGCCCCACGACACCCCCAGCACGTCGACCTCGGGGATGGCCAACTCGTCGAGGAGCCGGACGACGATCCCGGCCAGGCCGGTCATGGTCGGGGGGAAGGCCGGCACCGACGACTCCGCCACCCCCGGGGCGTCGAAGGCGATGCTGGGGTAGTGGCCCAGGGCGGCCCGCAGCGGCTCCCACAGCTCGATGGCGCCGCCGATGCCGTTGCACAGGAGCAGGGTTGGCGCGTCCCCGTCGCCGGCCCGACGGTCTCCCGCCACCGACACCCGCAGGCGCAGCCCGTCGACCTCGACGACGCCGGGCGTCACCCGGCCGCCGAGCCCGGCGGCCTCCTGTACGCCTTCGGCCACCGCTTCAGGTCCGGACGTAGGGTCCGGGCGCCGGGTCGAGGACGGGCAGGCCCCGGGTTCCCAGCTTGCGGGGGGCCGGCGTCTCGACCCCGCCCCTGGTGGCCAGCCACTCGGACCACTCCACCCACCACGAGCCGGTGTACTTCTCGGCGCCGGCCAGGAAGGCCTCAGGGCGGCCGGCGGGGTCGTCCGCCGCCCAGTAGCTGGCCTTGGGGTTCGTGGGGGGGTTGACGATGGCCTGGATGTGGCCGCTGGAGCTGAGCACGAACCGGCTGCTGCCACCGAGCATGCCGACGGTGCGGTGGCACGCCTGCCAGGGCGTGATGTGGTCGGTGAGGGCGGCCACCACGTAGGCGTCCTGGTCGATCTTGGCCAGGTCGATGGGAGTGCCCAGCACGCTGAGGCCGCCCGGCTCGATCAGGGGGTTCTCCAGGAACAGGGCGGCGAAGTCGGCGTGGAGACCGGCCGTCATGTTGGGCATGTCGGCGTTCCAGGCCAGGATGTCGAACGCCGGCGGGTCGTTGCCCAGCAGGTAGTTGTTGACCCAGTAGTTCCACACCAGGTCATTGGGCCGCATCCAGGCGAACATCCGGCTCAGCTGGCGGCCGGGGAGGAGCCCCTTGCGCTTGGAGCTCCGCACGGCCATGGACGCCGACCATTCGGACAGGAACAGCGACGCCATCGTCTCCGCCGCCGTGTCGAGCACGGTCACGAGCAGGGTCAGGTCGTGCATGCGCCGGTCGCCGATGGCGGCCAGATGGCCGGCCAGGGCGGCGGTGGTCACGCCGCCGGCGCAGACGCCTACCAGGTGGACGTCCGGACTCTTGGTGATGCGGCAGGCGGCGGCGATGGCCTCTTCGGCGGTGGCGATGTAGGTGTCCAGGTTCCAGTCCCGCTGCTCCGCCGTGGGGTTGCGGAAGCTGAGGACGAAGACCTGGTGGCCCTGGCCCACCAGGAACTCGATCAGGCTGCGGCCGGGGGCCAGGTCGAGGATGTAGTGGCGGCTGATCTCGGGCGGGATGACCACGATCGGCCGGGCCCACACCTGGGGAGTGATGGGCTGGTACTGGATGAGCTCAGCCACCTCGTCGCGGAACACCACCGCGCCCGGGCTCACGCCCACCGTCTCGCCCACCACGAAAGGCCGGGAGTCGACCGACGTCGGCATGGCGCCGTTGTGGACCACGTCCCGGACCAGGTTGCGGGCCCCGGCCACCAGGCTCTTTCCCCTGGTGGCGGCGGCCTTGCGCAGCGCCGCCGGATTGCCGGCCAGGGAGTTGGTGGGGGCCAGGGCGTCGACCACCTGACCGACCACGAACCGGGCCCGGTCCTCGCTCTTGGGGTCGAGGCCGAGACGGCCCACGGTGTCGTCCGCCACCCCGGCGGTGGCCAGGTAGCTCTGCAGGACCCGGCGGTAGACGGGGTTGTCGGTGAAGACCGGGTCGGAGAAGCGCCGGTCGCCCTTGGCCGGGGCCCGGCTGGACGTTCCCCGGACCACTCCCACCAGTTCCCCGCCCAGGCGGGCCCCCGCGGCCGCCACCCGGAGCGGGTGGCGCACCCCGTGCTCGGCCAGGCGGGCGGCGGCCGCCACCTGGGGCCGGCCCAGGGGGACGAGGGGCACGGCGGCGGCGAGCATGGTGGATTCGCTGGACTGCTCGGCCGGGCTGGGGGCGTGCTGCGCTGAGGTCATGGGAAGACTATGGCCGCCCGCGGCGGCTCATGGAAGTTGCCCGGCCTACGAGTTTTGCGCCTCTCT
>JBIOYN010000055.1:0-2778 GCA_044870155.1 Acidimicrobiia bacterium
CGTCCTCGACGATTCCGTCGAGGACCCGGCGGCGGTGGCCGCCGACCACACCCGGCGCTACGGCGCCGAGGTGACCCACATCTACACCCACGCCCTCAAGGGCTACGCCGCCATCTTCTCGGGCGCCAGCGCCACGGCTGTGGAGTCGGATCCGGTCGTCCGCCGGGTCGAACCCGACCAGGAGGTGTCGGCGAGCACGACCCAGACCGCCGCCCCCTGGGGGATCGACCGGATCGACCAGCCGCTGCTGCCGCTCGACAGCAGGTTCTCCTACACGCACATGGGTGCCGGCGTCACCGCCTACGTCATCGACACCGGGATCCGGACCACGCATTCGGAGTTCCTCGCCGGCCGGACCAGCCGGGCCCGGGTGGGCTTCGACGGCGTGGCCGACGGCCACAACGGCCAGGACTGCCACGGCCACGGCACCCACGTGGCCGGGATCATCGGCGGAAAGACGTTCGGCGTGGCCAAGAAGGTGAACCTGGTGGCCGTCCGGGTGCTCGACTGCAATGGCTCCGGCGCCACCAGCGGGGTCATCGCCGGGGTCGACTGGGTCACGGCCGACCACGCCGCCGGCAGGCCGGCGGTGGCCAACATGAGCCTGGGCGGGGCGGCTTCTCCCACTCTGGACGACGCCGTGAAGCGTTCGGTGGCCGACGGCGTGGCCTACGCCGTGGCCGCCGGCAACGGCAACATCCTCGGCGTCGCCCAGGATGCCTGCGGGTACTCGCCCGCCCGTGTGCCCGAGGTGATGACCACCGGGGCCAGCGACCGCGCCGACCGTAAGGCCATGTTCTCCAACTACGGGAACTGCGTCGACTGGTTCGCCCCCGGTGTCGACATCGAGTCGGCGTGGGCCGAGGGAGACTCGGCCACGGAGACCCACTCGGGGACGTCGATGGCCTCCCCCCACACCGCCGGCGTCGCCGCCCTCTACCTGGAGGACAGGCCTCTGGCCACGCCGGCGGTCCTGCGCGACGCGCTCTTCGCCCTGACCAGCCGGGGGGTCGTGACCGGCGCCCGGACGATCAACAACCACCTCGTCTTCACCGACTTCTAGAAGCGGACCGTTAGCATCCTCCCCCATCCCGGGAAGAGGAGCGACCCATGGCCGAGCGCATCACGGTGACCGACGGCGTGCTGTCCGTGCCCGACGAGCCGATCATCCCCTACATCGAGGGTGACGGCACCGGCATCGACATCTGGCCCGCGGCCCAGCGGGTGCTCGACGCCGCCGTGGAGAAGGCGTACGGCGGGCAGAAGCGGATGGCCTGGATGGAGGTCCTGGCCGGCGAGAAGGCCTTCAACGCCACCGGCAGCTGGCTGCCGGAGGAGACGGTGGAGGCCTTCCGCTCCCACATCGTCGGCATCAAGGGCCCCCTCACCACACCCATCGGCGGTGGCATCCGCTCGCTCAACGTGGCCCTGCGCCAGATCCTCGACCTCTACGTCTGCCTCCGCCCCGTGCGCTGGTTCACCGGCGTGCCCTCCCCGGTGAAGAACCCCCAGGACGTCGACATGGTGATCTTCCGGGAGAACACCGAAGACGTCTACGCCGGCAAGGAGCTCGCCGAAGGCACGCCCGAGGTCAAGAAGCTGATCGAGTTCTGCAAGGACGAGTTCGGCTGGGACATCCGGCCCGACTCCGGCATCGGGCTCAAGCCCATCTCCGAGACGGGCTCCAAGCGCCTCATCCGGGCCGCCATCGAATTCGCGCTCCGCAAGGGCCGGCGGTCGGTGACCCTGGTGCACAAGGGCAACATCCAGAAGTTCACCGAGGGCGCCTTCCGGGCCTGGGGCTACGAGCTGGTCAAGGACGAGTTCCCGGATGCGGCCGTGAGCTGGGAGGACTCCGGTGGCAACCCGGGCGAGCGGCTCCTCGTCCAGGACGCCATCGCCGACGCCTTCCTCCAGCAGATCATGACCCGGGCCAAGGAGTTCGACGTCATCGCCACCACCAACCTGAACGGGGACTACATCTCCGACGCCCTCGCCGCCCAGGTGGGTGGGATCGGCATCGCCCCGGGCGGCAACATCAACTTCACCACCGGCCACGGGGTGTTCGAGGCCACACACGGCACGGCGCCCAAGTACGCCGGCCAGGACAAGGTCAACCCCGGCTCCCTCCTGCTCTCGGGCGTGATGATGCTCGAGCACCTGGGCTGGGACGAGGCCGCCGCCCTCATCAACGGCGCTCTGGAGCGGACCATCGCCGAGAAGATCGTGACCTACGACTTCGCCCGGCTCACCGAAGGCGCCCGGGAGGTCAGGACGTCCGAGTTCGCCGAGGCCATCGTCGAGCGTCTGTAGACGGCGTAAGAAACAGGGTTTCGTCCAGTTTGCGACGAATCCTCCTCATGCGCGCCGTTGCGGGCGGCGTGCGCACAAGGAGCAACAGAGCACCGCATGTGCCTCAGGGGAGGATTCCGTTGTGTTTGGTCGAATTTTCCTCATTGCGGGGCGCGGTGGTAGTCCGACTCTGAAGGCCCGTTTACCGGGGTACCGGTGGCGGCAGGGAAGGAAAGAGACTTGACCAAGACCATCCACCGTATGGCGGCTTCCGCTCTCGGCCTCGGCCTCGTGCTGGTCGGTTCGGTGCCCGCCCTGGCCCATCACCTCGATCAGGACTCCAATGCCCTGGTCGACAACGACACGTTCCAAGTCGACGAGCCTGGCTTCGGCGACACGATTGACGACGGCGCCGGCGGCGGCCTCCTCGGAGGCTTGACCGGCGGAGGCGGGGGGTTGCTGTCGAACCTGCCGCTCGTCGGCGGC
>JBIOYN010000056.1:0-20183 GCA_044870155.1 Acidimicrobiia bacterium
GCTGACCTCCGAACGCCGGCGGCGAGCGGTTCAGAACCCGGCCCGGCGGCGCTTGGGGCGGGGAGTCCCCGTCTCCAGGTAGGAAGTCAGCGCCTGGAGCCGCTCGTCCCACTGCCCGCCCACCGACGCCATCCACGACACCGCCTCCGCCAGCGGCTCGGGAGTTGAGCTGGTAGCGCAGCTCCCGGCCCTGGCGGTCGGAGGTGACGAGGCCCGCCTCGGCCAGCGTGGCCCGATGCTTGGCCACGGCCTGACGGGCGACGGGGAGCGACTCGGCCAGCTCGGTGGACCCGGCTTCGCCATCTACGACACCATGCGGCTCCTCGACTGCGAGGTGGCCACGGTCGCCCTCGCCGACACCGTCCTCGAATCCCGCTCCCAGTTCCCCGACGCCTGAGGTTTTGTCAGGCTTTTCCAGCGGTACGTACCACCCAGGAACTGACAAAGGGTGAAGAACGTGCCAGCTGGGGCAAAGCACATCGGCAGCGTCGTGGTCGTCCTCGCATTCCTGCTTGCCGGCTGCTCGGGCGGCCCGGTGGAAGTCAACGCCGAGGCCACGAGCCCGGCGGGCGACGAGGCGCCGGGCTCAAGACCGCCGCCGCCTCCACCGCCGCCACCCACCACGCAGCCACCGGCGACGCAACCCCCGCCGGCTCCCCAACCGCCGCCCCCACCAACCATCGGCGCCGTCCCCGCCGCCGGGCTCGGACCCGGCGACCGGGGTCCCCAGGTCCAGCGGGCGGAGGAGCGCCTGGCCGCCCTCCGGTTCGGGCTGATGACCGTCGACGATGCCTACGACCAGAACACCGCCGACGCCGTGGTCGCCTTCCAGAAGCTCGCCAACCTGCCCCGCACGGGTCGGGTCACCCAGGACGTGGCCGACACCCTGACCAACGTGACCACGCCCCCGCTCGCCCTGGTGCCGGGCGGCGGTCCCACGCGGGTGGAGATCGACCTGCCCCACCAGGTGCTCCTGTTGTTCCAGAACGACACCTTGAGCCGCGTGCTACCCGTGTCGACGGGCTCGGGCCAGCGGTTCTGCCACGGCGGCCGCTGTCGCACGGCTGTCACCCCGGCCGGCTCCTACCGGGTGGGCTACCGCCTCCCGGGCTGGCGGAAGAGCCCGCTCGGGCGCATGTACCGGCCCGTGTACTACATGGTCGGGATCGGCGTCGCCATCCACGGCTTCCGGCAGGTGCCGCCCGAACCGGCCTCCCACGGCTGCGTCCGCATCCCCATGGGCGCCGCCGACTGGTTCCCCGACCAGGTGCCCGACGGCACCCCGGTCTACGTCCTCGACGGCACGACCCCACCCGGCCCGCCGCCGCCCGAGGGTACCCAGACCTGACCCCGGGGTAGCTTCTCGCGCATGCCTGATCTCGAAGTCGACGGCCGCCGGACGCGCTACCTGGATGAGGGCGGGGGCGAGCCCGTCGTGTGCTTCATCCACGGCTTCCCGTTCGAGAGTGCCATGTGGCGGCCTCAGCTCGACCATCTGGTGGCCCGGGGACACCGCTGCATCGCCCCCGACCTGTACGGCTTCGGCGCCTCCGAGGTGCCCGCGGAGAGGACCGACTACACGATCAGTGGCTACGCCGACCAGGTCGCCGGGCTGCTCGATGCCCTCGACCCGGGGCCCGTCGTGCTCGCCGGCCTCTCCATGGGCGGCTACATCGCCCTCGACCTGGTCTTCCGGCGCCCCGAGTTGGTGGGGGCCCTGGTACTGGCCGACACCCGGGCCGAGGCCGATACCGACGAGGGCCGCCAGCGCCGGGCCGATCAGCAGACGTTCCTGGCCGGCGGCGGGGAGCGGTCGAGCCTGGCTGAGGGCATGCTCGACGCCATCATCGGCAAGCGGGGCCCGGAGCGGGAACGGGCCATCCGCACCGTGCGGGCCTTCATGCTCGCCGCCCCGGTGGAAGCCTGGATCGGAGCACTGGAGGCGATGCGGACCCGGGCCGACGTCACCGCCCGACTCGGCGGGATCACCGTTCCCACCCTGGTCCTGGTGGGGGAGGACGACGCCCTCACCCCGGTGCCGGCCGCCACCACGCTGGCCGAGGGCATCCCCGGCGCCCACCTCGTCGTGCTCCCCGACGTCGGCCATGTCTCCAACCTGGAGGGCCCCCACGAGTTCACCATGGCGCTCGAGCGGTTCCTGGACCGAATTCCAGCCGTGTAACTGTCGCAGCGGCCCGCCATGATGCCGCCCATGACGTTTCCCGGCCCTGACGCCCTGGGACGCGGACTGGTGGTGCGCCCCGGAGCGACCATCCCCCCGCCCTTCGCCCCCGTCGACGTGGTGGTGATCGACGACGCCGCGCTGGCCGAGCCGGCCGCCACCGCCGACCGGCTCCAGGAGGCGTGGACCAACCGCCGGCGGGTGGTGGTGGAGCTGGGCGTGGCCGCCGAGGCCCTGCGGGAGCCGGAACGCTGCCTCGTCGCCCCCCACCTGCTCGACCCCGGCTTCACCTTCGAGCGCGAGCGCCTCCAGTTCCTGGTGTGGGCCAACAACTACGACGTCGCCACCCGACCCGGCGGGCCCGTGTGGTGGCACGGCGTGCGGGCGAGCCGCCTGGGCGCGCAGCTCACCCCCGACGGCCCCGCCGACGTGGCGCTGGCGGACGGACGGCCCGCCTTCTGCGACGGCGGCCCCCGCACGCCCGTCCAGCTCGATTCCGGCCTCGGGGGCCACGCTGTCGTCCACCGCGACTCGATCGACGCCGGCCTGCTCACCCCCGCCCGCCACGTTCCCCCCAGCGCCGACCTGGCCCCCGACCAGCTGGCCGCCGTGGCCCATCCCGGCGGGCCGGCGCGCATCATCGCCCCCGCCGGCTCGGGCAAGACCCGCGTCCTCACCGAGCGGATCCGCCACCTCCTCTGCGACCGGGGCTACGAACCTCAGCTGGTGACGGCGGTGGCTTACAACGTGCTCGCCGCCGAGCAGCTCCGGGAGCGCACCGCGGGCTTCCAGCCCACCATCCGCACCCTCAACTCGCTCGGCCTGCATGTGTGCCAGCGGGAGGGCGGTCGCCGGTTCCGGGTGGCGGAGGAGCGCGAGCAGCGCGAGATCCTGGCCGGGCTGGTGACCACCCGGCGCAAGGTCAACACCGATCCGCTCGCCCCCTACCTCGACGCCCTGGCCGCCGTCCGCCTCGGGCTGTGCACCCCCGACCAGGCCGAGCGCCTCTACCCCGACGCCACCGGGCTGCCCGCCGTCTTCCCCGCCTACCGGGAACGGCTGGAGACTCTCGACCTCCTCGACTTCGACGAGCAGATCTACCGGGCCATCGCCCTCCTCCTGGCCGACCCCGAGCTGCGGGCCGGCGTGCGGGCCGGGGCCCGGACGCTGCTCGTCGACGAGTTCCAGGACCTCACCCCCGCCCACCTGTTGCTCGTCCGCCTGGTGGCCGGCCCGGCGGCCGACGTCTTCGGCGTGGGTGACGACGACCAGGTCATCTACGGCTACGCCGGCGCCGACCCGGGGTTCCTGATCGACTTCCCCCGTTACTTCCCCGGCGCCACCGCCTACGACCTGGAGGTCAACTACCGCTGCCCGGAGGACGTGGTCACGGCCGCCGGCCATCTCCTGTCCCACAACCGCCGGCGGATCCGAAAGACGATCCGGGCCGCCGCCGGCCGCCCGTCCGGGGAGGGGGCGCTCGAGCTCCGGCTCCTGCCCGACACCGACCTCGGCCCGGCCACCGTCGACGTCGTGGAGCGCTGGCGCAAGGACGGCGTCGACCCGGCCGGCATGGCCGTTCTCACCAGGGTGAACTCGTCCCTGCTCGCCGCCCAGGTGCTCCTCACCGAGGCCGGGATCCCGTGCCGCAGCGCGGTGGGGCCGTGGCTGCTGGAGCGGGCCGGGACCGCCGCCGCCCTGGCCTACCTGCGCATCGCCGCCGACCCCGCCACCATCACCCGGGCCGACGTGCGGGCCACCGTGCGCCGGCCGTCACGCCGGATCTCGCCCCGGGTGCTGGAGATGCTGACCCGGGACGCCACCACCTCGCTCCGCTCCATCCGGGGCCTGGCCGGCTGGCTGGAGGAGAAGGACGCCTTCCCCAAGGACCCGGAGCGGGTGGCCCGCTACGCCGGGGACCTGGACGGCCTGGCGGAGGCGGCCCGGACGCCCGGGGCGACCACGGCCTCGCTGCTGCGCCACGTGCGCGACGGAATTGGGCTGGGCGAGGCCATGGACACCCTCGACGCCTCCAAGGGGACGCTCGACCGCTCGGCCAACGGCGACGACCTGGCCGCCCTGCTCCAGGTGGCGGCCCTCCATCCCGACCCGGCCACGTTCGAGGCGTGGCTCCGCTCGGTGCTGGCCGCCCCCGGCCGGGACGACGGCGTCCACCTGGCCACGGTGCACCGGGTGAAGGGCCGGGAGTGGCCGGCGGTGGTGGTCTTCGGCGCCGACGCCGGTCTCTTCCCCCACCGCCTGGCCGACGACGAGGAGGAGGAACGCCGGATCTTCCACGTGGCTCTCACCCGGGGCCGGGAGCGGGTGGTGGTCCTGGGCGACGCCGCCGCGCCCTCGCCCTTCCTGATCGAGCTGACCCGGACCGCCCCCGAGCTCCCCCTACCGCCTCCGTCGCCCGCCGCCGTGTCCCGACCTCGGGGTGGGGCGCCCCCGGCGGCCCGGGTCGAGCGGCCCCCGCCGTCCTCACCGCGAGCCGAAGCCGCCCGGGCGGCCCTGGTGGCGTGGCGCAGCGCCCAGGCCAGGGCGGAGGGCAAACCCGCCTACGTGTACCTGACCAACGCCACCATCGACGACATCGCCGAGCGCGATCCCAAGACGCTGGCCGACCTGGCCCGCTGCAGCGGGATCGGCCCGGCCAAACTGGAGGCCTACGGGGAGGCGATCCTGGGCCTGCTGGAGGCAGTGGAGCCCTAGCCGGTTTAGAGGTAGCCGGAGTGCCGGTAGACGCGGCGGCTGTTGGAGCCGGCGGGGAGGGCCAGCACCTCGGGCTCCTCGGGCGCCGGGGCCGGCGCCTCCTCCTCCGCCGCGGGGATGGCGGGAGGGAACAGCGTGCGGCCGCCGAACTGGGCTGCCAGCTGGGGGCCGAAACGCTCGGCCGCCTCACCCACGGTGCCGCAGGCGAGGTGGAGGTCCTGGGGGTGGATCGTCTCGGCCA
This sequence comes from Acidimicrobiia bacterium, assembly GCA_044870155.1. Taxonomy (GTDB): domain Bacteria; phylum Actinomycetota; class Acidimicrobiia; order IMCC26256; family BP-133; genus CAWBJP01. Next base: position 5,139 of record JBIOYN010000056.1, read on the forward strand.
CCATCTCCGTGGCCACCACCACCTGGCCGTCGACCCAGAAGGCCCGGGCCCCGGTGGCGCTCACGTTCAGCTGGTTGAGGGTGTCGAGGAGCTTGGCCGACTTGCGGATGTCGAGGGCGAGCGGCGTCCACACCCGGATCATGGGGGCGCCGGTGTCGTCGAGGGACACGAAGTAGCCACCGGTTCCGGTGCGGATGGGGTAGGCGCCCGTCTCGTCGGGAGACACGCCCTGGCCGAGCATCTCGCTCAGCAGCTTCTCCAGGTAGGGCCGAATGACCTCGCTGCGCACCGTGGGGCCTTTCCTCGTGTCGTCGCCGCCATATCGGACGAAAGCGCCCCCCGCTTGAGGGCCGATCCCGGCCCCCCGGACAAATCGCACCGCGGTCCCGTTACTCTCGCCTGGTAACGGCGGTCGGATCCGTTGTCCTGGAAGGAGTTGTCATGGGTGTGCTCGCTCCCGATCGGCCCGACGTCGAGGCCCCGGCCGCCGCCTGGCGCCGCCCCCGGCGCCGCCGGCGCGGGCTCCGCTCGACGCGGGTGGTGGCCGTCCTCCTGGTGGTGGGCCTGGCCCTGCTCGGTCTCGACCGCCTGACCGGGCTCCTTCCCAGCCTGTCGAACCCCTTCCACACCGAGGAGGTCGACCGCACCGGGCCCGCCGTCCTCACCGCCCTGGCCGACCTCCACGAGTTCCGGGCCGCCACCGGCACCTTCCAGGTGTACATCGACATCGAGCACGACGCCCGCTACGTGCCCGACTTCATCAAGGGCGACCGGACGCTGTTCCTGGCCACCGGCAGCGTGGACGCCGGCGTCGACTTCTCCAACCTCGACCTCTCCGCCGTCACCGTCTCCGCCGACCGGCGCTCGGTGACCGTCAACCTCCCCGCCGCCCATCTTTCCGACCCGGTCGTCGACCCGGTGCAGAGCCGCGTCGTCAACCGGGACCGGGGCCTGCTCGACCGGCTGGGATCGGTGTTCGCCGACAGCCCCACCGGCGAGCGGTCGCTCTACCTGGCCGCCCAGCCCCGGCTGACCGCCGCCGCCGCCGACGCCGGGCTGACGGCGCGGGCGCAGGAGAACACCGCCGCCATGCTCCGCCAGCTCCTCGGCGCCCTCGGCTTCGAGGACGTGCAGGTCAACTTCGCCGACGCCCCGCTGTAGGCAGCCGTCAGCCTCGAGCCGTTTCTTGTGACGTTCCTGAACACACGGCGCGCGGGAATGTCACAGAGATCGTGGTGGCTGGCCCGGGCGGCGCTGGTGGCCGCAGCCGACCAGGCCAAGCACTGCGGGTAGGGCTGCCACGGGGGACGGCGGCGAGAACAGGGACGGTATCGTCCGGGCATGCATGCGGGCGGCCGGGGAGGGAGCGGTTGAGCACCGGGCGGACGCTGCTCGTGTGCGTGAACGTCGACTGCGAGGAGCGGGGCTCGCCGGAGGTCCTGGCCGCTCTCCTGGCCCGCCGGGACGCCGGTGACCTGCGCGGTGTCGACGTCCGGGACTACATCTGCTTCTCCGCCTGCGAGAAGGGGCCCAACGTGGTCTGCGTGGAGGACCAGGTGTGGTACTGCGGGGTGGAGCCCGACGACGTCGACGACATCGTGGCCGCCCTGGCGGAGGGTACGACCGTCGAGCGCCTGACGGCGGGGACGGACAAGATGACCCGCAACCTGATCTTCTCCATGCTGGAGGCGGGCCTCCTCCCGGAGGACGGTTGATGACGTCCGTCCGGCTCCTGGCCGCCGGTGGACCGTCACTGGCCGCCTACCGGGACGGCGGCGGCTACTCGGGCCTGGAGCAGGTGCGGAGCGAGGGCGCCGGCTGGCTGCAGCAGGAGGTGGAGGCGTCGGGTCTGCGGGGCCGGGGGGGAGCCGCCTTCCCCCTGGCCACCAAGTGGGAGGCGGCGCTCGCCCATTCCCCGCCCCGCCACGTGGTCGTCAACGGCGCCGAGGACGAGCCCGGGAGCCTGAAGGACCGCTACCTGCTCGCCACCCGTCCCCACCTGGTGCTGGACGGCGCCCTGTGCTCGGCGGTGGCGCTCGGGGCCGGTCACGTCATCTGCTATGTCAACGAGGAGGCCGTCCAACCCCTGGAGCAGACGGCGGCGGCCATCGAAGAGGTCCTCGCCGCCGGGCTGGCCGGTGACGTGGCGCTGTCGCTGGTGGCCGCTCCCGCCGCCTACGTGGCCGGCGAGGACAGCTGCGCCTTGGAGTTCCTCGAGCACGCGGGCCCCAGGCCCCAGCCCCGGGCCAAGCCGCCCTACCCCGCCGAGCACGGCCTCCACGGCCAGCCCACGGCCGTCAGCAACGTGGAGACGCTGGCCCATGTGGCCCTGGTCGCCCGCTACGGAGCAGGGTGGTTCCGGGAGGTCGGGACGGGCGGCTACCCGGGGACGTTGCTGGTGACGCTGCCGGCAGGCTGCGCCCGACCCGGCGTGTACGAGGTGGCGGGCGGCACGCCCTTCACCGAGGTCCTGGAGGTGTGCGGTGGCGGCCCCGCCGGCGTGCCCTTCCGCGGCGCCCAGGTCGGCGGCCCGGCGGCGGGCTGGTTGAGGGCCGCCGACTTCGACGTGCCCCTCGACCCCGAAGCCATGTCCGGCCGGGGCAGCATGCTCGGCTGCGCCGCCGTCCGGCTCCTCCCCGAGGACCGCTGCGCGGTGGACGCGGTGGCCGAGGTGGAGCGGTTCTTCGCCGCCGAGTCGTGCGGGAAGTGCCCGCTGTGCCGGGGCGAGACCCAGTTCTTCGACCGGGTCCTGGCCGGCCTGCGGGACAACAAGGGCATCAAGGAGGCCCATCTCGACAAGGCCCTGGAGCTGGCCGGCGTCGCCGCTACCGGCACCGACTGCGCCCTGGCCCGCTTCCCGGCGGCGCCGCTGCGGACCGCCCGGGAGCACTTCCCCGAGGACTTCGCCGCCCACCTGGGTGGCGGCGACTGCGGCCGGAGCCACTACGGCTCCGCCATGTCGATCAGCGGCTGGCCGCCGGCCTGGCTCTAATCAGCCCGCCGACAGGCCTCGCCCGTGCTCGGACTCCTCGGGCCGGACGATGCCGGGGGTGGTCGAGACGACCCGCCAGCGGGTGGCGGTGCCGTCCGGCGCGGTCAGCTGCGCTCTGGCCACCGCGTCGCGGATCCGGCGCCGCACCTCGGCCTCGTCCTCGGGCTCGGCGGCGAAGAGGACCCGGAGGCGGACCATGTCGCCGTCCCGGTCGGGGGCGGTGTGGTGGGGCGCCAGCGGGCACGGCGGTTCGTGCTCCCAGTGGCCGCACAGGGCCACGGTGATCGCCGCCCCGGGCGCCTGCACGTCACCGTCCCCTTCCAGGGCCAGCACGGCGTCGTGAGCGAAGACCTCCCGCACGGCAGCGACCATACCCGGGCGGCGGACCGGCGCTACGGGTCAGGTCGTGGGAGATGCCTCAGGCCCTCCGCGACCTGCTCCTCGGGGCAGGGGAGCGCTGAACTGTCACACCTGGTCGGTAGGGTCGGATCATGTTCGACAACGTCGTCGACGCGCTGGAAACGCTTCGTCAGGTGGTTGGTGACCTGGATGCCCGGTCGCTGGATTCCGACGTGGCGGCGGAGCTGGTGAGCCTGTTCGTGCAGATCGAGAACGTCAGCTCTGCCGGGCGGGTGGTGGCCACCCAGGCGGTGGCCAGGTCCGGCCTGTGGCGTCGGGAGGGGTTTCGCTCGGCGGCGGCGTGGATGGCGGCCAAATCCGGAATTCCGGTGCCGCCCGCCATACGCACGATGGAGATGGCCGACAGGCTGCAGCAGCTACCTCTGGTGGCCTCGGCGTATCGAGCCGGTCACCTCTCGGACGTCCAGGCCAAGGAGATCGTCGATGCCGCCGCCGAGGTGCCCGAGGCGCAGCAGGAGCTGGTGGACAAGGCCGGGAAGTTGTCGTTCCAGGATCTGAAGGAGGAGTGCCGGCGGCTCAAGGCGTCGGTGCTCACCGACGCGGAGGAGCGGCACCGCCGGATCCACAAGAGCCGGTATCTGCGGTCGTGGATGGACCGGGACGGCGCCGTACACCTGAGCGCCCGGCTGACCGCTGACGAGGGGGCCATGCTGCTGGCGGCGGTGGACGCCCGCCGGGACGAGATCATCCTGGAGGCGTTCCGAGGTCGCTTCTACGAGAACCCCGACGCCCACCGGGCCGACGCCCTCGTCGACATCGCTCTGACCACCAGGGACGACGATGGGGACACGGGGGTCGCGGGAGCGATGGTCCACGTGACGGTCGACTACGAGGCGCTGATGCGGGGCTACACCGTGGAAGGAGAGCGCTGCGAGGTCCCCGGCCTGGGGCCGATCCCGGTGGCGCTGGCGCAGCGGATGGCGGAGGACTGCATCCTCAAGGTCCTTCTCACCAAGGGCGTGGAGATCACCGCCGTGGCTCACGCCGGGCGCTCCATCCCGGCCCACATCCGGACGGCCCTCGAATACCGCGACCCCACCTGCGTGGTGCCCTGGTGCGGCGTGCGCTGGGGTCTCCAGATCGATCACCGGGCGCCTTGGTCGGCCACCCAGGACACCAGCCTGGAGAACATGGCCCGCCTGTGCAGGTGGCACCACTACCAGAAGAGCCACCTCGGCTACACCTACCGCGGCGGCCCCGGCACGTGGCAGTGGATCCCACCACAGGAACCCGTCGGTCCGCCGCTCTATCCCCCCTGATCAGAGGGCGACTTCGGCTACCGGCGCCGCTACGTTGGGCCCGCGGTGAAGCTTCCGGAGAACTACATCTGCCGTCCGTACCGGGGGGTGAGCGTCCAGTCCTGGCCTGGGCCCCTCGACGAGGACGCCGTGCGGGCCGTGCTCATCGGCCGGGAGGCGTACCGGCGGACCGAGTTCCTCGTCCTGCGTGCCGGGCCGCAGACGGCCCTGGCCCGGGTCCGGGAGGCGGCCCGGGAGGAGCTGTTCAACCCCATCACCGACATCGACTGGATCGCCGGTCCCGAAGACTGTGCCTACGTGGTGGCGCCAGGCACCGACACGGCCAACGCCACCGCCCTGGCCCGGGCCGCCGCCGTCTCCGGTCTCGACCGCCGGGTGTACGTCATCGAGGGGCGCTACCAGCATGTGAACTTCATCCACGAGCCGAAGCCCGTCACCGTGCGGATCATCGAGGTGGTGCCGCCCGAGCCGCCCAAGCTCTTCGACCTGGCCCAGCGCGTGATCGACTACGACGAGTCGCTGCCCCCCGTGCACCTGGAGCTGGAGACCATCGACATCCACCAGCTGGCGGCGAAGTCACCCGCACCCCACTACCTCCTGCCCTGTCGGAGCGGTGGCGTCAACCTCGCCGGCGACGTCTCCTTCCTCGACGAGCGGCCGGCGCACGCCGACTGGACCCTCATCGGCTGCGACCGCTCCCGCCAGCTCCACCGCTGGTTCTACGGCGACGGACCCCAGGGCCACGTGGAGCTCTGCCCGGCCCGGCTCGCCCCCGCCCCTCCCGAAGGGCCCACGCTGCTCAAGTGCTGCCTCCTGGAGGAGGGGATGCGGGCCGAGGCCGACCGGGTCGTCGTCCCCTGGGGGGCGGGCCTGGAGACGGTGCGGACCGCCCTGCGGATCATGCTCCTGCCCTAGGCGGGGCCCGGGCTGGCTAACGTCTGCGGCCGTGCGCCGGACAGCCCTGGCGGTGACCCTGGTGGCGCTGCTGGCGCCGAGCTCCTGCAACGACGGGAACGAGGCGGCCGACCGGCCCGCCGTCACCAGCACCAGCGCCGCCGCCACCACCACCGTGACCACCGCCTCGTCGGCGCCGGCGAGCTCGGCCGCCGTCGTCCTCAAGCCAGACGGCCTCGGCGACCTCGCCTTCGGGGCGGGCGAAGCTGAGGCCCGCACCGCCCTCACCAAGGCGCTGGGGCCGCCCACCTTCGACGAGTCGCTCCCGGCCGAGTCGTGCTCGACGGGCGCCACCCGCCGCGTGTCGTGGGGCGATCTGACCGTGCTCCTGGGCCCGGGACCGGGCGGCGGGCTGACCATGGTGGGCTGGACCTACGGCACCTCCGAACCGCCGCCCACGCCGGCGCTGAAGACCGCCGAGGGCATCGGCGTGGGTTCCACCCTGGCCCAGCTGCGCGCCGCCTACGGCGACCGGGTGGTGGTGAGCGAGGACACCGCCGCCGGCGTGGTCCGGTTCACCGTCCAGGGCAGCCGCTACCAGCTTCCCTTGGCCGGGGTCGTGAGCGGCCCGGGGGATACGGCGACGGTCCGGGCCCTCTACGGCGGCTCCTACTGCGCCGAATAGCGCCTTACTTCCCCAGTTCCCGGCGGGCCACGGTGCGGCGGTGCACCTCGTCGGGACCGTCGGCCAGGCGCAGGGTGCGGATGTGGGCGTACATCTCCGAGAGAGGGAAGTCCTGGCTCACCCCGCCCCCGCCGTGGGCCTGGATGGCGTGGTCGATGACCCGCAGGGCCATGGCGGGCACGGCCACCTTGATGCCGGCCACCTCGGTGCGGGCCGCCTTGTTGCCCTTGGTGTCCATCAGCCAGGCGGTGTAGAGCGTGTACAGGCGGGCCTGGTCGATCTCGATGCGGGCGTCGGCGATCCACTCCTGGATGACGCCCTGCTCGGCCAGGGGCCTGCCGAACGCCACCCGGCTCTTCACCCGCTCCACCATCAGCTCCAGGGCCCGCTCGGCCACCCCGATGGTCCGCATGCAGTGGTGGATGCGCCCGGGGCCGAGGCGGGCCTGGGCGATGGCGAATCCGCCGCCCTCCTCACCCAGGAGGTTGGCCACCGGCACCCGCACGCCGGTGAAGATGACCTCGGCGTGGCCTTCCCGGTCGGTGAAGCCGAACACCTCGAGGTTGCGCTGCACGCTGACCCCGGGGGTGTCCTTGGGCACCAGCACCATGGACTGCTGGCGGTGGGCGGGGGCGGTGGGATCGGTCTTGCCCATGAGGATGAAGATCCGGCACAGGGGGTGGTAGGCGTTGGACGTCCACCACTTGTGGCCGTTGATCACGTACTCGTCGCCGTCGCGCTCGATCCGGCATTCGATGTTGGTGGCGTCCGAGGAGGCGACGGCCGGCTCGGTCATGGCGAAGGCGGAGCGGATCTTCCCCTCCAGCAGGGGCAGCAGCCACTCCTCCTGCTGGGCGGCCGTGCCGAACATGGTGAGGATCTCCATGTTGCCGGTGTCGGGCGCCGAGCAGTTGCACGCCTCGGAGGCGATGGGGGAGCGGCCCATGATCTCGGCCAGGTGGGCGTAGTCGAGGTTGGACAGGCCGTCTGTCCACTGGGTCTTGTGGGGCAGGAACAGGTTCCACAGACCGCGCTCGCGGGCCTCGGCCTTCAGCTCCTCGAGGACGGGCGGGTGCCCGTGGGGGTCGCCACCCTCGGCCAGCTGCGCCCGGTAGACGGCCTCGGCAGGGACGACGCGCTCCTCCATGAAGTCACCGAGGGCGTCACGTAGCTTGGCGGCGGTGGCCGAGAGGGCGAAGTCCACCAGGTCAGCTTGCCACCCCCCGGTGGTGGCGGGCGCAGGCGGCCACGAAGTGCCCGAGCGGCCCGGGGTCGCCGCCGGGATGGTGGTGGACGTAGGTGGCCAGGAGCGTGGGGGTGGCCCAGCCCTCGGGCTGCGCCCCGAAGCGGCTGGAGAGACGCAGGGCGTCGCCCGCCGGCTCGATGACGGAGTAGTGGAACTCGTGGCCCCGGAAGGCGGTGCCGACGGGGCCGGCGGGCGACGGCCGGGCGGTGGTCACCTCCCGGTAGCCGAGGGTGAGGCGCTCGGTCATGGTGGCCTCGGCGGGCAGGACGCCGGCCATGGCGTGGCCATCCAGGCGCCGCCCGAGCCACAGGAGCCCGCCGCACTCGGCCCAGGTGGGGAGGCCGGCGCTCACCCGCCGGCGCACGTCGTCCAGCAGCGGGCCGTTGGCGGCCAGCTCGGCGGCGTAGACCTCGGGGAAGCCCCCACCGGCCACCAGCCCGTCGACGCCGGTGGGGAGGGACTCGTCCCGCCGCGGGTCGAAGGGGACCGCCTCGACGCCGGCGGCGGCCAGGGCGTCGAGCGTGTCGGTATAGGTGAACGTGAAGGCGGCCCCCCCCGCCACCGCCACCCTGGTCCGCCAGGGGCTGCCGGTGGGGAGGGCGACGGGATCGACGGTGCGGGTCGGGGCGCTCCGGGCCAGGGCTACCACCGCTTCCAGGTCGATCCGTTCGGCCACCGCCGCCGCCAGTCGGTCGAGGGCGACGGCCACCTCCTCGGGACGCTCGGCCACGGGGACGAGGCCGAGGTGGCGGTCACGCCATGTCAGGCGGTCGTCGGTGCGCAGGGCGCCGAGCACGGGCATGCCGCTGCCGGCCAGGGCCTCCCGTAGCAGGATCTCGTGGCCGTCGGAGCCCACCCGGTTGAGGATCACGCCCGCCACCTGCACTCCGGGGTCGAAGGTGGCGAATCCGTGGACCACGGCCGCCGCCGATGCCGACATGGCCGAGGCGTCCACCACCAGGACGACGGGGGCGTCGAGCAGGCGGGCCACGTCGGCGGTGGACGACGGTGTGTTGTCGGCGGCCCCGTCGAAGAGACCCATGACGCCTTCCACCACCAGCAGGCCGGCACCCGCCGCCGCCCGGCCGGCCAGGGCGGGGACGGCCGCCGGGCCGCACAGCCAGGCGTCGAGGTTGCGGGGTGGGCGGCCGCAGGCCAGGGAGTGGTAGCCGGGGTCGATGAAGTCGGGACCCACCTTGGCGCCCGCCGGGTCGTGGCCGGCCCGGCGCAGGGCCGCCAGGAGGCCGGTGGCCACGGTCGTCTTGCCCACTCCCGAGTGGGTGCCGCCGATCACCAGTCGGGGGCCGAGGCTGGTCACGAGGCGTCGGGACCGCCTGCTTCCGGCGCCAGGATCTGCGCCCGCTCCGCCCGCTCCGCCCGAATGGCCTCGTCGACGCGTGCTTCGAGCCCCACCAGGGCCTTGAGCTTCTCCGTCGGCCAGCTCCCGGTCGAAGGCCAGGAGCTTGCGCTGCAGGTCCGGCGCTGCAGGCTGGCCAGGCGGCGGGCGTCGGCCCGGGCCTGGGTCAGTTGGGCGTCGGTCTTCTCCAGCGAACTCATGGCGCCGAGGCTACGTCGGGGGCGGCGCGCCTGTCGTTGTGATAATGCTTCCCTCATCCCTGAGGGACCCGGAGGGGAGGAAGCATGAGCGAGCGCAACGTGCTGGGCGGCGAGCTGGAACCGTGCGGCACCGACCCCCTGACCGGTTTCTACCGGGACGGCTGCTGCAACACCGGGCCCGACGATCTCGGCAGCCATACCGTCTGCGCGGTGGTGACAGCCGAGTTCCTCGAGCACCAGCGCCGGACCGGTAACGACCTCACCACCCCCGTCCCCCAGTACCTCTTCCCGGGCCTGGTGCCTGGCGACCGCTGGTGCGTGACGGCGGCCAACTGGCTGCGGGCCCACCAGGACGGCGCCGCCGCCCCCGTGGTGCTGGCCTCGACCCATGAGCGGGCGCTGGAGATCGTCCCCCTGGCCGCCCTCCAGGAGCACGCCGTCGACGTCCCCGCCGACCCCCGCGCCCTCGAGCTGTAACTGTCCACAGGGCCTGACCAGGGGGTTCACGAAAACGTGAATCCCTTGTGCCAGAACGGGTAGGAGGGAGCGGTCCCCGACCTCGATCCCCCTCCCGGTGAATGCCCATGTTCTTCCTTCTCGCCCAGGCGGCGGGCTCCGGCCCGCCCTGCGGGCCGCCCCAAGACTCCAGCTGGCTGTGCGAGCTGGTGCTCTCCACCACCCGCCGGCCCGCCCTGGCCCGGGCCGCCGACATGCTCATCGCCCGCCCGCTGACGGTCGTCCTCCTGCTGCTGGCGGCCTGGGTGATCCACCGACTGGTCCGCCGGGCCGTCCACCGCCTGGTCCGCCGCCTCCATGGTGACGCCACCGTCGACCTCAGCACCCGGCGCTCCCAGCGGGCGGAGGCGCTGGGCACGCTGCTGTCGTCGGTGGCCGGGACCGTCATCTGGACCGTGGCCGTCCTCATGGTGCTCGACGAGCTGGGACTGAACCTGGGCCCGCTGCTGGCCGGCGCCGGCGTGGTCGGTGTCGCCGTCGGCTTCGGCTCCCAGGCCCTGGTGCGCGACTTCCTCTCCGGGATCTTCATGCTGGTGGAGGACCAGTACGGCGTGGGCGACGTGGTCGACACCGGCCAGGCCACGGGGACGGTGGAGAGCGTGTCCCTGCGCAGCACCCGCCTGCGCAGCGTGGACGGGATCATGTGGCACGTCCCCAACGGGGAGATCCACCGGGTGGGGAACAAGTCCCAGCAGTGGTCCCGGGCTCTCGTCGACGTTCCCGTCCCCTACGGCACCGACACCCGGGCCGCCATCGACCTCATCCGCCGGGTGGTGGAGAAGATGGCCGCCGATCCGGAGTGGGCGCCCCGCATCCTGGGCCGGCCCGAGGTGTGGGGGGTGGAGAGCTTCGATACCCTCTCCCTGGCCGTGCGCACCGTGGTCACCACCCTCCCCCGCGAGCAATGGGCCGTCGCCCGGGAGCTGCGGCTGCGCCTCAAGCTGGCCTTCGACGACGCGGGCATCGACCTCGGGCCACCCGAGCATGTCCCGCTCGTCACCCCCTAGAAGACAAGGAGACCCCATGCCCGTACTGATGATCGGCGAAGTCCCCAACCTGACCGAGGAGATCTACGCCGCCATGCTGGGCCAGCTGAAGCCCACCATGCTGTCGTCACCAGGCTTCATCGCCCATGCCGGCGGGCCCAACCCGGGCGGCGGCTGGCGCGTCGTCGAGATGTGGGAGTCCGAAGAGGATGCCCAGCAGTGGTTCGACGACAACGTCAAGCCCAACCTGCCCCCCGAGATCGTGCCCACCCGCACCTTCCACCCCCTGCACTCAGCGTTCGGCGGCTAGCCCTCAGCGTTCGGCGGCTAGCCCTCAGCGGGGGGCGTCGTGGGAGGCGAGGCCGCCCACCGCGCTCCAGCGGTCGGAGCGGGGGTCGAAGCTGGCCGCCCGCCGGGCGTCGTCCCACGCCACGAACTCCCGGCCGGTCCAGGCGGCGGTGAGGAACGGGCTGGTGAGGGGGGCCAGGGGCAGCAGGCGCCAGCGGTCCCGCACCGGGTCGTAGGCCGCGCCCCGGGCCCGGCGGCTGCCGCCGGCGGGATCGATTCCCCCGGGCGGGGTGGCCAGGCCGCCGTAGACGATGAGTTCGCTGCCCGTCCACGCCGCCACGCCCTCGGCCAGGCTGACGGGCATGGTGGGCAGGCGCCGCCAGGAGTCGGCCACGGGGTCGTAGGCGGCGGCATCGGTGCCTCCCGTGCTCCAGCGGGCCCGTCCGGATCCCGGCCGGGAGCCCGCCACCAGCACCTCCCGGCCCGTCCACGCCGCCACCAGCGCCACCCGGGCATTGAGCGGCGACGTCGCCATGGGTCGCCACCGGTCGGCCACGGGGTCGTAGGCGGCGCCGTCGGCGAAGGGGATGCCGGTGGCGGACAGGCCGCCCCACACCAGCACCTCGTGCCCGTCCCAGATGGCCGCCGGGTGCGAGCGGCTCTCGATGGGCGCGGGACTGGCCGAGCGCCAGCGGCGGTTGGCGGAGTCGTAAGCCGAACCGTCCAGGGCCCGGCCGGTCTGGGGGCCCCGCCACAACATCATGTGGCCGCCCGTCCACACCGTGGTGTACTCCTGGCGGTCCCGCAGGGGACCGGGCGGAGGCCAGACCCCACCGGGCCGGCTGGCCGCCTCCTCGGCCCGGGCCACCACGCCGGCCGCCGGCGGGTGGGGGATGTCGGCCACCGCCGCGGCGGCCGCCGGGGGGGCCACGGTCGTGGGGTCCTCGGCGCTGGGCACCAGGTTGAGACCCGCCAGGACCGCCACCCCGGCCAGCACCAGCACCAGAGGCCGCCGGCGCACCGACGGGGAGACGCCGGCGGACGTCAGGGCACGGCTGGTTGAGGAGAGTGCCGTCGGACGGCCGACGGCCAGGGGCAGCAGGTCGTTGCCGGCGGCCGTCCCGCAGGATCGGCACGTGGCGATGCCCTCCGGGACCCGCCTCCCACAGCCCGGGCAGGGCGCACCGCGCACGGACCCGAGTATTCCCCGCCGCTGCGGGCGGGGCCAGCCGTGCGCCCTTTAAGCGGCGGCGTGGGCGTTGTCGAGGATGCTGCGGATCTCGTCGGCGTCGAAACGGCGGTGGCCGCCCAGAGTGCGGATGGCGGTGATCTTGCCGGCGCGGGCCCAGCGGGTGACGGTCTTGGGGTTGACTTTGAACAGCTCGGCGACCTCGCCGGGGGTCAGCAGCTTCTCGCTCATCTCGGCCTCCTGGGAAACGGTTTTCGTCGTTCTTTCGTCCTCCTCCACTTTGCAGAATGTCCGCTTTGTCGTACATGGCACGTTCGCGTCATTTTTCCGCTAGTCAGGAATGACTACCTGGAGTAGCCCCAAATGACTACAAACGCACGTTCGCTGCCTGCGGCAGGTCCAGCGGGTGCGGGTGGATCCCGCGCCGCACCGCCACCCGTTCCAGGCGCTCGGCCAGCTCGGGAGCGGGCCAGCCCACGGAGTGCTCCCGGATCCCTTCGCGGGCGAAGAGGTAGGACTCCGCCACGCAGGCGGCGGTGACGTCGGCCGCCGGCATCCCCATGTCGACGGTGCACCGGTAGCCGGGGATCCGCACCAGGCCGCCTTCCACCACCACCGCCCCCCGGAGGTGGAAGGCGCCGTGGCCGGCCGGGTCGATGTTGCCGGGCTGGGCCACGTCGATGACGGTGGTGCCCCGAGCCACGTGGTGGGGCTGGAGGCGGGCCGTCGGGTCGGCGGTGAGGAGCACGACGACGTGGCTGTCGGCCACCGAGTCGAGACGCCCGGCCACCCGGGCCCGTCCCACCAGTTCCGGCAGCCTCCGCCGGACCCGCTCCTCCGTCCGTCCCACCAGGACCAGGTCATAGCCGTCGCCGGCCAGCAGGTGGCTGGTCGCCACCCCCACCGACCCGGTGCAGCCCACCACCGCCACCCGGGCCCGGCGCCCGAGCCCGCTGACGGTGGCCGCCTCCTCGACGTTGCGACGCACCACGGCGGCCGTGTAGGCGTTGGCGTTGGTCAGGGTGACGCCCCGGGGGAGGTGGCGCAGGAGGCGCCGGCCGCCGGCGGTGGCCGGCGCCGTCAGCGCTCCCAGGCCCACCACCGCCGCACCGCGCCGCAGGACGACGCCGAGGCCGTCCACCACCGCCTGCGGGCCTCCGGGACCGACGACCTCCTCGGGCATGCGCATGACGACGACGACCTCGCCCCGCAGCGGGCCGAAGCCGACCGTGATCTCACCGCAGACGATGGGCGGGAACGAGCACATCTTCTGGCGGAACGAGTCCTCCCCGTCGCTGTAGCGCCGCAGGAAGGCGGAGGCGCCGATCCGGTCCAGGTCCCGGTCGTCCCGGTAGTGGGTGAGGAAGGCGAAGGCCGGGGGCCGGTTGCTCAGGTAGGGCAGCACGTCCCCGGGCAGTCCCTCCGCGCTACGTGCCGAGAAGGGGGACGAGCACCATCCCGCCCACCAGGTCCAGGTTCACGGAACCGCCGCCCAGCTGCTCGGGCCAGTTGATGGTGAACCGGGTGTCGAACCCGACGTGGACGGGGCGGCCGTCGGCCAGAGCCAATAGTGACTCCTCCGAACTGGAGGAGATCCGAGCGTCTCAGCCGCCGTCGGCGCCGGACCAGATCGAACCCGGGAGGAATTCGAGGCAGCCCAGGGCCCGCCAGGCCCGGTAGTCCGGGGTGAGGGTGCACTGGTCGGTGGCCACGGCCCGGATCGGGTGCAGGAGCCCCGGGTCGTACCGGCCCTCGGTCAGCAGCTCGTAGAGCCCGGGGAAGATGGCCTGGGCTCCGTAGCGGATGGTGAGCGCGCCCCGCTCGTAGTCGATGACGCCCAGGTTGCAGGACGGGTCGGCGTCGGGGTCGGCGGTGGCGCAGATCTGGCCCGACTCGATCCACTCGGTCTCGTTGAGCGGCAACCGGATGCTGTGCTTGGACAGCCCGTAGATGCCCTTGACGGCGAAGAGGACTCTCCCGGCGGCCTGCGCCGTCGCCCGGTCGGCGTCCTCCCGGGGGTTCAGCTGCGGGGTCTGCTCGGCCAGTGTCATCGGTGTTGGCCCTCCGTTCACCGGCATACGTGCCGATTGACCCGTACACTCTGCACGGCACCGAAGACGCTGTCGAGCTTCCCGCGGAAGGAGCTCACCCGTGAACATCCCCAGCGACAAGAACGAGAAGCTGCTCAAGGGCTACCTCGATTGGTGCAACACCGAGGCGGACCAGTGGGACGGCAATCTGGTCGGCGCTCTGCTCGCCACCAACGTCTTTCTGGTCGACGTGGAGCGCGACAACGAGCGCTCCGAGGGCAGGGAGGCGGTGCTCCGGAAGCTGCGCGATTTGAAGTCGAGCACCGTGGTGGATCCGCTCAGCGTCCGGGTCGGAACCACCGAAGGGGGCAACGGCCGGGAGTCCTGGGCCTGCGACTGGGAGCTGATGAAGGGCTCGGCCCACAAGACGGGCTGGCACACCTGCTTCGACCGGTTCGAGTGGGACGACGAGGGCAAGATCACCGGCATCTACGTCTGCCCGGCTGACGATCACTCGCTGCACTCGCATTCGCACTAGTTCCTCCCCCGAACCGGCGACGTGAAGAGAGCCCTGAATGGCCCGGACGACCGCCACCGTGCTCTTCACCGATCTGGTCGAGTCCACCGTGCTGCGGTCGCGGCTCGGCGACCAGGGGGCTGAAGAGCTCAGGCGCAACCACGACCGGGTCCTGACCGAGGCCGTGGAGGCCCACGGCGGCCGGGTGGTGAAGGGGCTGGGTGACGGGGTCATGGCCACGTTCACCGGTGCCTCCGACGCCGTCACCGCCGGCGCGGCCATGCAGCAGGCGATCGACCGGCTCAACCGCTCGCTGCCGGCCGCCGTCCAACTGGCCATCCGGATCGGGATCTCGGCCGGGGACGTGACGTCCGAGGGCGGCGACTACCACGGTCGGCCGGTGGTCGAGGCGTCGCGACTGTGCGGGGCGGCGGAGGGCGGCCAGATCCTGGCCTCGGAGCTGGTC
>JBIOYN010000057.1:0-3829 GCA_044870155.1 Acidimicrobiia bacterium
AGGTGAAGATGCCGCCGTCGGAGGCGACCATCCAGTAGCCCTTGCCCGAGGTGGTGGGGGCCATGCCGACGATGGGCTTGTTGAGTTTGATGGCGCCGGTGGAGCCGTAGAAGGCGGCGTCGCCGAAAGTGAAGATGCCCCCGTCGGAGGCCACCAACCAGTACCCGGAGGCGGGAGCGGCCGGGCCCGGAGCGGCCTGCGCCCGCCGGACCTGGGGAACCGCGGCCGACAGCAGCAGGGCGGTGAGCGCGGCGGCCATCAGGGCGAGGGGGCGCCGGCGGCGGAGCAGGGCGAGGGAAGAGGGGTGCGGCACAAGGCCTCCGATGAACGCGAACCGTCGAGGGGTGAACTTCAGTTCCTCAACAGGTACGGCGTGGATTGGCCCGAATCCTGCACCCGGTGCCCTTTTCGGCAGCTTGTAATGTGGCCCGCTCATGGGGCCGATCGTCTTCGTTCTCGTGTTCCTGGCCCTGCCGCTGGCCACGGCGCTGTTCCTGGCCGGCTACACGCTGGCCACGCTGGCCTGGCGGGGGCTCGAGGGCGCGCCGCTGGCCGTGTGGGCCCTCATCGCCTCGGGCCTGGGCGCCCTCGGGGGCCTGATCATCGGCCGCCGGCTCAGCCGCCCTCGGCTGTCCTAGGGGCTCTTCGCCTGGCGGCTCATTGCGACGTCGGCGGGGGCCCCCGGGCCCCACCTCCAGCGCCGCTACGTGGCTCGCATCGCCACCATGGTGAGCACGTCGTAGGCCGCCACCACCGTCCCCTCCTGGTTGACCACCTCGGTGTCCCAGCGCACCTCGCCGTAGTCAGCCCCCTGGCGGGGTGACTTGGCCTTGCAGGTGAAGATCACGTGGAGGGTGTCGCCGGGGTAGACGGGGGTGGTGAAGCGCAGGCGCTCCAGGCCGTAGTTGGCCAGCACCGGACCGGGATCGGGCCACACGAACAGCCCGGCGGCGGCGGAGATGACGAAGTACCCGTGGGCCACCCGGCCCTTGAAGATGGGGCTCCGCTTGGCCGCCACCTCGTCGGTGTGGGCATAGAAGCGGTCGCCGGTGAGGTCGGCGAAGCGGTCGATGTCGTCCAGGGTGACGGTGCGCTCCCCGCTCACCAGTGAATCGCCCACCTCGAGATCCTCGAAGTAGCGGGTGAAGGGGTGGGCGTCGCCCGTCCGGCGGGTGGCGCCCGGCATGTACTGGCCGGACAGCGCCGTGAGCAGGTCGGGCGAACCCTGGACGGCGGTGCGCTGGAGGTGGTGGTGGACGGCCCGCACGCCGCCCAGCTCCTCGCCGCCGCCGGCCCGCCCGGGACCGCCGTGGACGAGGTGGGGCATGGGGGAGCCGTGTCCGGTCTGGGTCTTGCCGCAGTGCTCGTCGACCACCAGGACCCGGCCGTGGTGGGCGGCCAGGCCCAGCGTCAGGGTGCGGGCCTCACCGGCATCGGGGGTGAACACCGAGGCCACCAGGCTGCCCCCGCCCAGGCGGGCCAGGTCGACGGCGTCGTCCACATCCCCGTACCCGATGACGGTCGACACCGGCCCGAAGGCCTCCACATCGTGGAGGGAGGGATGGGCGGGGTCCCGGGCCACCAGCAGCGTGGGCGGCAGGAAGGCGCCCCGCTCGGCGTCGGCCCCCAGCGGCTCGACTTTGGCCTCGGTGACGAGCTCGGCCCCGTCGGACAGCTTGGACACCGCCCGGCCCACCTCGTCGCGCTGGTCGAGGCTGGCCAGGGGGCCCATCCGGACCTCCTCGTTGCGGGGGTCGCCCACCGTCACCTTGGCCAGCCGGGCGGTGAGGGCCTCGACCACGGCGTCGACGTGGCCGGCGGGCACGAGGGCCCGGCGGATAGCGGTGCAGCGTTGCCCCGCCTTGGTCGTCATCTCCCGGGCCACCTCCTTCACGAACAGGTCGAACTCCGGGGTTCCCGGCGTGGCCGCCGGACCCAGGATGGAGGCGTTGAGGGAATCGGCCTCGGCGTTGAAGCGCACCGAGTGGGCTACCACCGTGGGGTGGGTCCGCAGCCGGCCGGCGGTCGACGCCGAACCGGTGAAGGCCACCGAGTCCTGGCCGCCGAGATGGTCGAAGAGGTCGCCCACCCCGCCGCACAGGAACTGGAAGGCGCCCTCGGGGAGGATGCCGGAGTCGACCATGAGGCGGGCCGCCCCCTCGGCCACGTAGGCCGTCGGGGTGGCGGGCTTGGACAGCACCGGCACCCCGGCCAGGATGGCGGGCGCCAGCTTCTCGAGCATCCCCCAGCACGGGAAGTTGAAGGCGTTGATGAGGACGGCCACGCCCTCCCGGGGCACGGCGATGTGTATGGCGGCGAAGGACCCGTCCTTGGCCAGCACCTCGGGGTCGCCGTCGAGGAGAAAGGTGGCGTTGGGGAGTTCCTTCAACCCCTTGGAGGCGTAGACCATGACGGTCCCGATGCCGCCCTCCACGTCCAGCCAGGCGTCGGCGCGGGTGGCGCCCGACGCCGTCGACAGGTCGTAGAGCGCCTCCTTGTGCTCGGTCAGATGCTTGCCCAGGGCCTTGAGCATCTGCGCCCGCTGGTGGAACGTGAGGCGGCGCAGCGCCGGGCCGCCCACCCGGCGGGCGTGCTCGACCGCCGCCGCCATATCGGCCCCGTCGCTCGACACCCGGGCCACGTCCTCGCCCGTGGTGGCGTCGCGCACCACGGCGCCGCCTTCGGCAGGGGCGTACCAGCTTCCGACCAGGTAGCTCTCGAGCGTCCTCATGGCGCGCCTCCTTCGATGTCGACGGGCCGTCGAGCCTACTGCCGGACCGGCGTGGCTCAGTCGGGGCCCGGTCGACCGATCGGTGGCGGCCTGCTCAGAGGGCGGGACCGATGTACCTGATAGCGACCTCGCCGTCGTCGACGTCCCAGAGGATCATCCAGTCCTCGCCGGGCACGTCCACGCGCCAGCCGCCGCCCTGGTAGGCGCGCCGGCGGACGGTTCTGCTCCCGGGTTCGGTGACGATGACGACGACCAGGGCGCGCAGCCGTCGGAACAGCCGGGCTTGCGTCGGGTCGTCTCGCAAACTGAACAAAGTAGCCCTGGCGTGCGGGTCAATCCTCCAGGTCATCGAGGGTCATGCTGACGAGGCGTTCAGGGTGCGCCCGGCTCTCCTCCACCCGATGGCGGATGTGCTCGGGCAGGCTGTCCCAGTCCAGGACCTCGACCAGGAAGTAGCCCTGCTCGTCGTGCTCGACGGCGAAGGTCTTGCCCTCACCGGCCACCCGCAGGTGGAAGTGGCCGGACTCGTCGGGCTCGGTGTAGGCGGGCTCGCTCATGGCCGAAAAAGTCTACCTCCGACTCGGTTCCCGGGGTTGGGGAGGGTCGGCAAACCCGCCTTGCCGCCTGATGAAGGCGAGGGTCAGGGCCAGAACGCGGTGGAACCCAGTCCGACCAGCGCTGGAGCGCCCATTTGCATACGCGGCTCATCCGCGCGCACCTCAGGCATCCGCAGCGACGAGCAATCGGGGACCGGTTGGGGCTCAGGGGCGGGCCAGCCCGTAACGTGCGATGAAGACGTCCCGCGAAGGGAGGACGGGTGGACCTCGGGCTGGCCGGACAGGTGGTCCTGGTCACCGGCGCCGGGCAGGGGATCGGCCGCGCCATCGGCCTGGCCTTCGCCGCCGAGGGCGCCCATGTCGCCTTCCACTACCACTCGTCGGCCGAGGGCGCCGAGGCGGCGGCCAAGGAGGCTGAGGGGCTCGGTGGGCGCGCCCTCGCTGTCCGGGCCGACATCTCCGACGCCGGCGCCGCCGGCCGGATGGTACGCGCCGTCGAGGCCGATCTCGGGCCCGTCGACGTCCTGGTCAACAACGCCGC
>JBIOYN010000058.1:0-10628 GCA_044870155.1 Acidimicrobiia bacterium
CGTCCCGATGACCAGGAGCCGTTCGGGGGCGGTGAGCCGGCTCAGGTGCCGCAGCATGGCCACCGTGCTGCGGTCGCCCCAGTGGAGGTCGTCCAGCAGCAGGAGGACGGGGGCCCGCCGCGACAGGGCCACCAGAAAGCGGGCCACGCCGTCGAGCAGACGGTGGCGCTCCTCCTCCGGCGGTACGGGAGCGGAGGCGGCGTCGGCCACCACCCGGCGCAGGCCGGGGACGACCTGGGCGACGACGCCGGCGGCGGGGCCCAGGTCCTCGGCCAGCTCGCCGAGGTCGGCCACCGCCGAGTGGGCCTCCAGGGCCTCGGCGAAGGGACCGTAGGGGGGCGGCCATTCGCCCTCGTAGCACCGGCCCCACAGCACGGTGAAGCCGTCGCGCTCGGCCCGGGTGGCCACCTCGTCGGCCAGGCGGGTCTTGCCGATCCCCTGCTCGCCGGCCAGCATCACCAGCCCACCCCGGCCGGCGCCGGCTTCCTGGAGGCGCTCGACAAGGCGTGCCGTCTCCGTCTGGCGGCCGGCGAGGGCGACCTGCATGGAGAAGGAGACCTCCTCGAGGTCGAAGCGGACCTCGTAGGTGGCCACAGTCCCGGTTCCGCCCTCCGCCTCCACCGCCCCCAGCGAGGCGAAGGCGAAGCGGGGCCGCCCGGCCAGCAGACCGCTGACGACCTCGGAGCACAGGATCGTGCCCGGCTCGGCGCGGCGGCACAGGGCCCGGGCGGTTCCGGCGACGCCGTCCTGCCCGCCGGCCTCCCCCGGGTCGGGTGCGGAACCGGCGTGGAGGCCGATCCGGGGCGGGGCCGCCGCCTCATCCCGGTGGTCCCGCTGCAGGCGGATGGCGCAGGAGACAGCATCGGCGGCGGAGGCGAAGGTCACCATCACGCCGGCGTCCACGGCGGTGAGGTTTCCCTGGTCCCCGATCACGCCCCGGAGCCGCTCATCGTGGACGGCGGGATCGACATCGGCGACGAGCACGGTGCGCAGCCGCCGGGGTCTCACCGGCGCCGTCTCCGGTGCCGGTGCCGTCTCCACGACGGCCACCGCCGGCTCCGGGGCCCGGACCTCGGCCAGGTCCGGGGGCCCGGCCCGCCAGTGCAGGTCGTAGACCTGCCGGGTGCCGGTCAGGCCCTTGAGGGCCACCCTCCGCCCCGGCCCGAAAGTGAACTCCCCCGAGCCTTCGGTCAGCTCCTTGAGCAGCGAGGACACGAGGATCTCGCCGCCCCGGGCCGCCGCCGCCACCCGGGCGGCGAGGGCGACATGGGTACCGAAGAAGTCGTCACCTTCCTTCACCGCCTCGCCGGTGTGCAGGCCGATGCGGACGGCCACCGCCTCCTCGGGGTGCCGGCGGGCGTGCTCGGCCAGCGCCAGCTGGATGTCGATGGCGCAGGCCAGGGCCCGGCGGGCGCTGGAGAAGGCGACCATGAAGCCGTCGCCCTGGGACTTGACCTCGAAGCCGCCGTGGCGGGCGAGCTGCTGGCGCACGTTCCGGTTGTGGGTGCGCAGCACCTCCATCCAGCGACGGTCCCCGAGGCGCTCGTTGACGGCCGTGGACGCTTCGATGTCGGAGAAGAGGAGGGTGACCGTCCCCTCCGGCGAGGTGTGGGCCCGCAGGTCGGGCCGCTCGTCGACCACGGCCGCCGCCACCAGGCCCACGGAGTCCAGCTTCTCCGCCGGGTCGATGCCCTGAGCGGCCAGCTTCTCGGTCAGCACCGGCTCGATCCAGCGGGTGCCGGCGCCGTGGCGGCGGTAGAGCTCGAGCGTCCCGGCCAGCTTCTGGACCGCCCCCAGCCCGTCGCCCTTGGCCAGGAGCAGGAGCCCGGCGCGGCGCAGCGATGCCGCCTCGTCAAAGGGAAGGGCGAAGCGCCGGAACCCCTCGGCGGCCGCCGAGCACCGCTCCAGGGCGTCGTCGAAGCGGCCCTCGGCGCCCAGGACGGCCGCCTCGGCCAGCGCCAACCGGGCGCCCTGGCCCCGCACGTCCTCCGCCTCCGAGGCCAGCTCGGTGGCCCGGGCCAGGTGGCCCCGGGCGTCGTCGGTGCGGGCGGAGTCGGCCAGGAGGACGGCGAGCTCGATGCGGGTCGCCAGCTCGGCATTGCGCTGGCTCCCCTCGGTGGTGATGGCCAGGGCCGCCGACAGGAGGGCCTCGGCCCCGGCCACGTCCCCCTCCAGCTGCCGCAGCAGCCCGAGACGGAAGGTGCTCGTCCACTCGTCGCGGCGGTTGCCGGCCCGCCGCTCCTGCTCCCGGAGGTTCTCCCACAGGGCCCGGGCCTCGTCGAAGCGGCCCTCGTAGAAGGCGATCACCGGGGCGGCGTAGCGGCTCTCGCCCGCCTCGTCGCGGGTCTTGCGGGCGGCGGCCAGATCGCCGGCGGCGGCTTCGGCCCGGCCCAGCTCGTCGAGGAGGGTGCGCCGGGGATGGGGCGCCTGGGTGAGGCGGGCCGTCGCCAGCTCCCGGCGGCACCAGGCCCGGGCGGAGTCCGGATCGCCGAGGTCGAAGGCGGTGCCCGCCGCGACCCAGGTGGCGGTGAAGGCCGCAGTGGCGTCCCGGGCCGCGTCCGCCTCCTGCCAGGTCGACTCGAGGAGGGCGGAGGCCTCGCCCGCCCGACCGGCGGCGACCAGGAGATAACCCTGCTGGGTGGAGGCGTGGCGACGGAGACGGTCGTTGCCCACCCGCTCGGCGACGGCCAGGGCCTGTTCGGCGGCGGCCAGGCCCTCTTCGGTGCGGACCGCCCACAGGGCGGTGTCCGCCTGCCCGAAGTAGACGTAGCCGAGGGCACTGCTCTCGGGCTGGTCAGCCACGATGGCCTCGGCTGCCCGGTAGTGGCTCAGCGCCCGGGGGATGTCGAGCATGACCGGGTAGCTGGACAGGTCGCGTCCCAGCCGGGAGTGCATCTGCGCCACCCGGTCCGGGCGCTCGAGCTGCTGGTAGAGCCGCAAGGCCTTCTCCAGGCAGGCGATGCTGGCGGCGAGGTCGAGTCCCGAGACGAAGTGGAGGTCACCGAGGCGGGCCAGCAGGGCGGCCTGGGTGGCGGCGTCGCCACCCTGGTCCTCCAGCAGCTCGAGGGCCGCCTCCCAGTGGCGGGCGGCATCCTCGTAGGCGAACACCGCCTGGGCCGCCTCGCCCGCCTGCACCGAGTACTCCACGGCCCGAGCGGGGTCGGCGGCCGCTCCCGCCTGGCGGAAGTGGTTGGCCAGGGCGGGGAGGTGGGGCACCAGGTTGCGGGCGTAGACGGCTTCGATGGCCTCGGCGGCCCGGAGGTGGAGCCGCTGGCGGCGGGGCAGGCTCAGGTCCTCGTAGAGCGTCTGGCGGATCACGGCGTGGCCGAAGCGGTAGAGAGCCTGGCCGTGCTGGGCGCCGGCCTGTTCGATGAGCTGGGTCTGGAGCGCTTCCTCCAGGGCGGCCAGGAGCGTGTCCTCTTCCTGGCCCGTCATCCGCTCGAGCACGGCGAAATCGAACTGGGCTCCCAGGACGGCGGCTCGGGTGAGTACGTCGTTGCAGGCCGACGACAATTGGGACAGGCGCCGGCCGATGAGCTCCCGGATCCCTTCGGGGATGGCCAGCGACTCGACCGAGGCCAGGTCCATCGTCCAGCGTCCGCCCTCCCAGAAGGCGCCGCCCGTCTCCAGGAGGTGGCGGACGACCTCCTCCACGAAGTAGGGGTTTCCCTCGGTCTCCCGGTAGAAGGCGGGGACGAGGGGTTCCTCGGACGGCTCCAGCTCCCGTTCCGTCAAGCCCTCCAGGAACTCGCGGACCTCGGACATGGACAGGCCCCGCAGGAGGATCCGCTGGTAGGTCTGGTCCCGGCGCAGCTCGACCAGGGCCTGGGCCAGCGGGTGGCGCCGGGACAGCTCCACGTCCCGGTAGGTGCCCACGACCAGGATTCGGCTGTCGGCCAGGTGGCGGGAGAGGTGCTGGAGCAGGCGCAGCGAGGGGGCGTCGGCCCAGTGGAGGTCGTCGAGCAGCAGCATGATCGGCGCGGAGCGGGAGGCGTTGACCAGGAAGGAGGAGACGCTCTCGAAGAGGCGGTACCGTTCCTCGTCGCCGCTCGGTCGCGACGATTCCGGGACGTCGGGGAGGATGGTGCGGACCTCGGACACGAGCTTGGCCACCTCTGAGGCGGCGTCTCCCAGCTCCTCCCGCAGAACATCCGCCGGCCTGGTGGCCACGTACGCCCGCAGGGCCTCCACGAAGGGCATGTAGGGCACCGTGGACTCGGCCTCGTAGCAGCGGCCGGCCAGCACCTGGGCGCCGCCCAGGCGGGCGTAGATCCCGGCCTCCTCGGCCAGGCGGGTCTTGCCGATGCCCGGCTCGCCGCTGATCATGACCAGGCCGCCGCGGCCCTGGAGGCTGGCCTCCACGGCCCGCTTGAGGTCGCGCAGCTCCTCGGAACGGCCGACGAAGCGGCTGAGGCGGTTGAGCCGGGCAGTGCGCCGGGCGCTGGTGGGTGTGGCCGTCTCGGGGGCCGAGCCGGCGTCTTCGGTCGGGAGCGTCATCGACTCTGCCAGCCGCTGGCGGACGTCGGTGGCGGCCGTCGGGCGCTCCTCAGGGGTCTTGGCCAGCAGCTCGAGCACCAGGGCGCCGAGGTCGCGGGGGACGTCGGGGTTGTGCCACCACGGGGCCATGGGCGGGGTGTTGATGGTCTGGGAGATGACGGCCACGGCGTCGGGTCCCACGAACGGCGGCCGGCCGGCGAGGAGCTCGTAGAGAAGGGCGCCGAGGGAGTAGAGGTCGGCCCGGGTGTCGACCTCCTGGCCCAAGGCCTGCTCGGGCGCCATGTAGGCGACCGTGCCCACCATCATCCCTTCCTTGGTCAGGCGCGACCGGCTGGTGCTGGTGGCGGCGGCGGCCAGCCCGAAGTCCCCCAGCCGGGTGGAGCCGCCCTCCGTCAACCACACGTTGGCCGGCTTGATGTCGCGGTGGACGATGCCCCGGGCGTGGGCGTGCTCGAGGGCGGAGGCGATCTCGTCGGCGATGCGGACGGCGTCGGGAACCGCCAGCCGGTGCCTCTCGGTCCCGGCCAGCAGCTCCTCCACCGACCCGCCCGGCATGTACTGGCTGACGATGTAGGGCCGCCCGTCCTCGTCGCCGATGTCGAAGTCGGTGACGATGTGGGGGTGGTCACCCAGGCGGCCCATGGCCTGCGCCTCCCGGCGGACCCGTTCCAGGGCGGCGGGGTCGAGGTCCTCGGTCTTGACCGTGGCCAGCGCCACCTCCCGGTCGAGGGCCCGGTCGTAGGCCTGGTACACACGCTTGCGGCCGCCCTCCCCGAGGAAGCGGCGCACCTGGTAGCGACCGGCTCCGAAGGAGACCGGCAGCGTGACCCCCGGCGGCAGGGGCGCGGCCGCCGGCGGGGTGGGGGTGGAGGCCGGTTCGGCTACGGGCAGGGAGGTGGTCGCCGTCGTGGCCGCCCCTCCTGCGGCCAGCGGCGATCCGCAGGCCTCGCAGAACCGCGCCGAGGGGTCGACGGGCTGGCCGCAACCCGGACAGGCGAGCGGCAGTGTGGCGCCACACTCCGGGCAGAACCGCGCCCCCAGTCGAACCGGTCCGCCGCACGACGGGCAGACCGGCGTCCGCCCTCCGCTCACGGGGGCTGAGGTTACTTCCAGCTGACGCTTGTTGCAGGGGCGCAACCCGATGATTTTTTAGCGGCCGGCGTCCTCGGAACCGGCCTGAGCGATGGCGAGCAGGGCCACCTCGGTCACGTTGTCGTGGTGCTCGGTGAGGGACGCCGCCGCCGCTCGGACTTCGTGGTGGTCCGCCTCGTCCGCAGGCGTGGGATAGCTGAACCGCCAGCGGCTCGCCCGGTGGGCGATCAGCACCTTCTCCTCGCCGTCGATCTCGAGGCCGGCGGCGGGGAAGATCCGGCAGTCGTAGGTGCGGCAGGTGCGCGGGCGGTGCTCGTAGATCGAGCAGCATCCGTCGATGAGCATGGGGCAGTGCCCGCGCTCGTCGTAGCCGAGCACCACATGGCCGCGGAGGAGCCGGGGCGCCGGGAACAGGAGCTCGGGCGGGATGTGGGCCAGCGTGTCCGTCTCGTCGGGGCCGATGGGGACGAACTGCGACGCGGTGCAGCAGGCGGTGCAGCCGGCGCAGGGCACCAGGGCATCGGCCTCGCCGTCGAGTGCGGCCCGCATCCCGGCGAGCCAGGCGGAGAAGTCCCCGGCGGCCAGCGCGCCTTCCTCCGCTGTGGTCGGCATGCGGTTGCATTCTGGCATCGGAGCGCTGGTCTTCATTGGGGTCGCGAAGGTGATGGAATTCTCTGGTGGTCCTCGGCGTTGGTCCGGGCGCACGTCAGCCAGGGAGGTTCCATGAGCAGCACCGACATCGATCTCGCCGCCGTCGAGGCCGCCCGGGCCGACATCAAGGAGCGCTACCTGCGCCCCTCGGGTGAGCGGCCAGAGTCATCGGCCCGCGGTGTCCACCACATCGCCCTGCTGTCCTCGGACGTGGAGCGCACCGTCCGCTTCTACCAGGACCTCCTCGAGTTCCCCCTCACCGAGATCTTCGAGAACCGGGACTACAAAGGCTCCAACCACTTCTTCTTCGACATCGGCCACGGCAACCTGCTCGCCTTCTTCGACTTCCCCGGCCTCGACCTCGGTCCCTACGCCGAGGTGCTGGGCGGCCTGCACCACATCGCCATCGCCGTGGCTCCGGAGAAGTGGGCCCATCTCAAGGGCAAGCTCGAGGCCGCCGGCGTGGAGACCCACGAGGAGAGTGGCACCTCGGTCTACTTCCGCGACCCCGACGGTGCCCGGCTCGAACTGCTGGCCGACCCGCTGCTGTCCATGTACGGCCACGAGGTGGGGTAGGACCCCACCCCACGACAGGAGACGATCAGGCCCATGGCCGCCACCGCTACCTTCGACGTCCGCCGGGCCGGGGAGCGCCCCCACACCGCCGCCGGCTGGCTGGACTCCCACCACAGCTTCAGCTTCGGGCACCACTACGACCCGGCCAACACCCACCACGGGCTGCTACTGGTGAACAACGACGACCGGGTCCGGGCCGGGACCGGTTTCTCCACCCACCCCCATCGGGACATGGAGATCATCACCTGGGTCCTCGAGGGCGAGCTGGAGCACAAGGACACCACCGGCCATCAGGGGATGATCTATCCGGGCCTGGCTCAGCGGATGAGCGCGGGCCGGGGCATCTGGCATTCGGAGATGAACCCGAGCGGCGACCAGGACGTCCACTTCGTCCAGATGTGGGTGCTGCCCGACACCGAATCCGTCGACCCCTCCTACCAGCAGCTCGACATCAACCCCAACCTCGACCGGGGCGGGCTCGTTCCCGTCGCCTCGGGCCGGGGCCACGACTCCGCCATCGCCATCCGCCAGGAGAGCGCCGTGCTGTGGGCGGGGCGGCTGCAGCCGGGTGAGACCGTGGCGGTGCCCGACGCCCGCCACGTCCACCTCTTCGTGGCCCGGGGCGACGCCGCGCTCGAGGGCGCCGGCCAGCTGGCCGAAGGCGACGCCGTCCGCCTCACCGCCGCCGGCCACCCCGCGCTCACCGCCGGCCCGGCCGGTGCCGAGGTCCTCGTGTGGGAGACGGCCTGATGCCGGCCGTCACCGTCGACGATCTGAGCACCCTCCCGGCGCTGGCCGTTCCCGACCCGGCCGCCGCTCGGCCCCGGCCCGTGCGCCAGGTGACGACAGCGCCCCGGGGGTTCGAGGGGGAAGGCTTCCCGGTGCGGCGGGCCTTCGCCGGCGTCGACCTCGGCGACCTCGACCCCTTCATCCACCTGGACCAGATCGGCGAGATCGAGTACGGCCCGGGAGAGCCCAAGGGCACGGCCTGGCATCCCCACCGGGGCTTCGAGACGGTGACGTACATCATGGACGGCGCTATCCGTCACGAGGACTCCACCGGTGGCGGCGGTCTCATCTCCAACGGCGACACCCAGTGGATGACGGCCGGGGGCGGCATCCTCCACATCGAGACGCCGCCCGAGGAGCTGGTCATGAGCGGCGGCTTCTTCCACGGCCTGCAGCTGTGGGTCAACCTGCCGGCGGCGCAGAAGTTCATCCCGCCCCGCTATCAGGACCTCGAGGGCGGCCGGGTCACGCTGCTGGCCTCACCTGACGGCGGCGCCCTGGTGCGCCTCATCGCCGGCGACCTCGGTGGCCACCGGGGGCCGGGCTCCACCCACACCCCCATGATCATGGTTCACGCCACCCTCGCCCCCAGCGCCCGGCTCGAGCTGCCGTGGCCGGCCGAGTTCAACGCCCTGGCCTACGTGCTGGCCGGCAACGGGCTGATGGGCACCGAGCGCCGGGCGGCGGTCATGGGCCAGCTCGTCGTTTTCGGTGCCGGCGACGTGGTCACCGTCGAGGCCGCCCCCAACCAGGACGGCCCGGTGCGCGACCTGGAGCTGCTCCTGCTCGGCGGGCGCCCCATCCGGGAGCCCATCGCCTGGTACGGCCCGTTCGTGATGAACACCAGGGCCGAGATCCAACAGACCCTGGAGGACTTCCAGGCCGGCCGCCTGGGTCAGGTCCCGGCCACCCACGTCACCCCGACCGACGAGGTCACGCTGCGGGCCGACTCATCGCTGGACTGACGAAACCGGCTTCTTCGCCGGAACGGGCGGGGACGCGTTCTCCAGGCCGGTGAAGCCGCTGAAGCTGGGCACGTCGACCTCGTCGGGACCCTGGTTCCAGTCCCGCAGCGAGTCCCGGTACAGGCGCCGGACGACCCACAGGAAGTAGGCCCCGGCGGGCACCGACAGCCAGTCGACCACCCCGCCGTGGAGGTCGTGGTGGTAGACGCCGGCCAGGGCGTAGACGGCGAAGACGCCGTGCATGAGGGCGCAGGTGGGGAAGATGGCCGACAGGCAAAGGCCCGAGACCGACCACCCGCCCATGAGGGGATGGTTGCGGAGCTGGGTGCGCACGATGAACCAGCCGATGGCCATGTAGATCGCCACCAGCAGGAGGTTGGGGAGCACGGAGAAGGCGTCGCCGGGCAGATCGACGCCATCCAGGCGCATGGCGGTGCCGGCGGCCAGCACCACCAGGTAGAGGGCGGAGGCGGCGGGGACGGCGCGCAGCCAGCCGGGCTCGCCCAGGATGAAGCGATCCCCCCGTCCGCCGAAGAAGGCCTCCAGGCGCAGGCTGAGCCACACCACGCCCACGGGCAGGCCGATGACCACGGCCAGGAGATCGAGGGAACCGCCGGGGCGGCCCTCCAGCGCCACATGGATGCCATGGGCGAGGTGGTGGGGGCCGCAGGTGAAGGCCATGGCGATCCACGCCGCCCCGAAGTGCGAGAACCCGAACGAGCGCCAGTCCCGGCGCATCTCCATGGCCGTGATGACGCCGTAGCCGGTGTAGGCCACTCCGAGCACGAGGTTGGCGATGGCGACGGCGACGGTCATGAGCCCCTCCTGATGGGCACGCCGATCTGACGCATGAACTCCCGGATGGACGACTCCTCGCCCACGCCGGCGGTGGCGGGGGCGCTGGTGCGGTTGACGGCCCGGGCTGAGCGGGGCAGGGCGAAGGTGAAGGTGGAGCCCTTGCCGATGGCGGTCGACACTCCCACGTAGCCCCCCATGGCCTCGACCAGGGAGCGCACGATGTAGAGGCCGATGCCCGTGCCCTGGCGCCGCCGCCCGTCGGGCTGGCGGCCCTGCCAGAACTGCTCGAAGCAGCGGGTGGCCTCGGCCGCGTTCATGCCGATCCCGAAGTCGGCCACGCTGACCCGCACCCAGCGCCGGTCGCCGGCGGCGCTCACCACCACGGGCCGGTCGGTCTCCGAGTACTTGACGGCGTTGGCCAGCAGGTGGTCGAGGACGCTGCGCACGGCGCCGATCTCCCCGAAGGCGGCGGCCAGGTTGGGCGGGGTCTGGAGGACGACGTTGCGGCCGGTCTCGGACCGCAGGGCGGTGGTGCGCTCCACCAGGAGCTGGCCCAGGTCCATGGGGGCGGGGGCCAGCGAGGCGACGCAGGGCAGGCGGCCCCAGCCCGGCAGCTCATCGGCGGGGAGGGGGCGGTTCCAGTAGTACCCCTGGGCCCGGTCACAGCGCAGCGCCCGCAGGGCCACCAGCTGGGCCTCGGTCTCCACCCCTTCGGCCACCACCACGATGCCCAGGGCGTGGGCCAGGTTGACCACGGCGGCCACGATGGCGGTGGCGGCCGAGTCCACCCCCAGGCCGGCCACGAAGGAGCGGTCGAGCTTGACGACGTCGACCGGGAAGCGGCGCAGGTAGCTGAGGGACGAGTAGCCGGTGCCGAAGTCGTCGATGGCCAGGCGGACCCCGAGGGCCTTCAGGTCGAGGAGGGCGTCGATCGACGACTGCACGTCGTCCATGAGCACGCTCTCGGTGATCTCCAGGCACAGGCGGGACGGGTCGAGGCCGGTCTCGTCCAGGACGTCGCGCACGGTGTCGATCAGCTCGGGGACGCCCAGCTGGCGGGCCGACAGGTTGACGGAGAGCCGGAGGCCTCCGCGGGGATCGCGCCGGGCCAGCTCCCGGCACGCCTCCTGCAGCACCCAGTCGCCCAGCGGCACGACCAGACCCGTCTCCTCGGCCACGTCGATGAACTCCGACGGGGGCAGGAGGCCGAGGGTGGGATGCTGCCAGCGGACCAGGGCCTCGACGCCGGTGGTGGACTCC
>JBIOYN010000059.1:0-14411 GCA_044870155.1 Acidimicrobiia bacterium
GCCCGGTCGGGTTCACGGGCGGCCCGTTCCAGCACGGGAACGAGCAGGTGGGCATCCTCGGCCAGGGGGGACATGGAAGACCCGGTTACGTCGTGCATGACACTCTCCTCTTCTCGCACCACCCACGATCCGCCTGTGGGGGGCCGAAGAGCAGAGCCGAAGGGCCCGATTCTCTTGGTCCGTCCGGACTAGAAGCCGAATTGGGTCAGTCCGACGCCGGCGCCCGGACCTCGAGGATCCCTTCCATCCCTGCCGCCCGGTGCCCCTCGATGGAGCAGTAGATCCGGAAGCGGCCCTCCGGGAGCCGCCAGGTGGCGTTGGCGGTCTGGCCCGCCCCGGCCTCGACCAGGAACCGGGGCTTCCCTTCGATGCGGAGGTCGTGGACCACGAGGCCGACGTTGCGCAGAACCACGGGCACCGAGCCGGCGGCCACGGCGATGGCGTCGGGTTCGTATTTGAACTCGCTGCCCACCAGCTCGAGGACTTCGCTGGTCGGCCCCTCCACGGCGGGCAGGCCGCTACCGCCGCCGCCGCAGCCGGTGAGCAGCACCAGCAGGCCGAGTCCGAGGAGGACGGGCGCGGGACGCCGCCTCATGCCGCCGTCCCGTCGCCGTCGGCCGGTTGCCAGTCCCCGAGGCCGACGACGTTGGTGATGATCTCGGCGAAGGCGCCGGGGTCGGCCAGCAGCCACGTGTGGTGTCCCGACACC
The DNA here is from genome assembly GCA_044870155.1 of Acidimicrobiia bacterium. GTDB lineage: Bacteria > Actinomycetota > Acidimicrobiia > IMCC26256 > BP-133 > CAWBJP01. Next base: position 710 of record JBIOYN010000059.1, read on the forward strand.
GTGACGCAGTCCTCGGCTGACACCCCGGCGGCGGCGCACAGGGACTCCATGGAGGCCCGGGGGAGCAGCCGGTCGGCCTTGCCCCAGAGCACGACGATGGGAAGGCCGCGCCGGCGCAGGTCCTCGAGCTCACGGGTGAGTCCGGCCAGCCGGGCGAGCGCCGCTGCCCGCCACAGCGCCACCGGGTCGCGGATCAGGTTGCCGAGGGCGTCTTCCACGATGACGGGGATGACCCGGGGCGTGCCCCCGAAGCCCGGAAGGGCGGGGGCATAGACGCGGGACCGGGCGGCGGCCAGCTGCTCGAGCGAGCGGCAGTGGGAGCGGTATCCGAGCCCCCAGCCGTGCAGGAACAGGAGCACCGGTCCCTCTCCCGCCACCGCGTAGGTGACCGGCCGGCCGTCGGTCTCCGCCTGGCACCACGCCAGGCGCGGGCGACGCCCGCCCGGCTGCTCCCCCGTGTCCATGATCCCTATCGTCGGCCTCCGGCGCCGACCTCCCCAGGGTCGAAAGACCCCCGCTGAGGGCCGTCGGTTCGGGCCCTTCCGGGACCTTCGACCCTTCCCGGGGCTCCGCCCACTCCGCACACTGACGGCAGCAAGGACGTGGAGAAGGAGCGATGAGAACCCGTCAGCAGCTTCCCAGCCGGACTCGGGCCACACGGACCGCACCTGCGCACGACCAGCCCTCGGTGCGGTGCTCGCCGCGCGTCGAAACCGAAGAGCTCGACGACCTCCTCGACGCCATCGACGCCGTGCTCGAGGAACAGGACGTGCTTGTGAACTTCCGGCAGCGATCGGGCCAGTGAGCCACCACGATCCCGACCTCGACGAGGCCGTCGGCTTCCAGGCCAGGCTCTCGGCCTGCACCGCCACCGGGATCTCGACCATGGTGTCGCCCCACCACCCCATCACCTGCGAGGGCGCGCTCCGATTCGGGGAGGACGGCACCTTCTCGTGCGACCACGCCGCCGCTCCGCCCGGTGACGAACGCACGCAGTTCTGCCTGGATCTCTCGCTCGCCCTCCTGCTCATGGAAGCCGCCCAGGAGCTCTGAAGACCACATCGAGGCGTTTATGGCCAAGCTCGTCATCGGAGTGATGGGATCGGCGGACGGGTCCGGGGACGAGGCCATCCGTGGCAAGGCCCGCCGCCTGGGCCGGGCGGTAGCGGAAGCCGGCTGCTCGCTGATCACCGGAGCGTGCCCGGGCCTGCCCCACCAGGCCGTGGTGGGCGCCAAGGAGCGCGGCGGCCTGGTCGTCGGGGTCTCACCGGCCCTGTCCGCCTCCGAGCACGTCGGGCGGTACTCGTCACCGGTCGAGGGCTACGACCTCATCGTCTACACCGGCTCCGGCCTCATGGGCCGGGAGGTCGTCGCCATCCGCTCGTCCGACATGATCGTCGTCGTCGGCGGGCACTCGGGGACGCTGGGCGAGTTCGCCATCGCCTACGACGAGGGCCGCCTGATCGGGGTCCTGACCGGAACCGGGGGCATCGCCGACACCATCGCCGATCTCGTGCACCGGATCGACAAGCAAACGGGGGCCGTCGTCATCTTCGACGACCGCCCCGAACACCTGATCAGCCGCCTGGTGGCCTACTACCACGACGAGCACTACCGGCACCCGAGCTGCTTCGTCGATCCCCCTGGCGCCAGCCCCGGCCAGCCAGAGAAGGAGACGCAATGGACACCACCCTCCCCCTCACCACAATCATCCGCCACGCCGGCGACATCGATGCCCTCCCCGCTGTCCGCCTGACGGGACTGGAGGCGGCCCGCTCCAAGCTGCTGTGGCGTTCAGGGCCTTCAGTGGCCGGCCTCATGGACGTCGATCCGGGCGGAAGCCTCGAGCCCCACCGGCACACCCGGGCGGCACACCACATCTGGGTGCTGTCCGGTCACGCCTCGATCTCCGGCGAGCGGGTTGGCCCCGGTGCCTACGTCCACATCCCCGCCGGGGTGGAACATGGCATCGCCCACGCCGGTCCGGAGGGTTGCCGGATGCTCTACCTGTACATCGAGGAGCCGGAGTAGCGGCTCCATGCCCGACGTCTGGAGCTTCCCGCTCCCGGGGGGGCGCGCACTGACGGTCCGACGACGCCGGCGCCCTGCCCGTCCCCGCGCCCGCGCCCACTGGTTGGTCCGCTTGGCGCCGGCGGGGGAGGTGGTGCGGGAGTTGACCACCGAACGGCCCCCGAAACCAGGACTTTCGGCCCTCGCCGCTGCATCCGCCGGCGCCGGAGAATCGCCGTAGACCTGAAGGAGGCGGCATGCACTTCACCGACCGGGAATGGTGGGCGCTCATCCACGGGATGGGGTTCGGTGCCCTGTTCCTCCTCGCCTTCGCCGGCGGGCTGGCGGGCCTCTACAGCCTGCGCTACGCCTGGGTGACACCGGCGGGAACCGCCGAGCGGATGCGCCGACTCAAGATCGGCGTGGTGGCCATGGCCATCGCCGCCTGGGGCACGGTCATCACCGGGACGTGGATCGTGTACCCGTGGTACCGGGACCCGGCGGCCACCAGCCCGAAGGCGACCCTCCTGGCCGATCCCGCCACCGCCGACTGGCACACCTTCGGCATGGAGTGGAAGGAGCACATCGCCTGGCTGAGCCCCATCCTGGCCACGGTCGCCGCCTTCATCGTCGTCTACTACGGCGTCAACCTCATCCGCCACGACAAGGCCCGCAAGGCGGCCATGACGCTGTTCGTCCTCTCCTTCCTCTTCGCCATCGTCGCCGGCGCCTTCGGCGCCTTCATCACCAAAGTCGCACCCGTCACCTGAGGAGCCTCACGATGCGCACCGTCGAAGACACCCGCCACGTCGAGACCGTCCTCCCCGGGATCGGCGGCCCCGACCGGCCCGAGGGCCCCGTCTCTGCCGCCGTCCTGGCCGGCGGCGTCGGCTGCCTGGCCATGGGCGTCTTCACCACCCTGGCCGAGGCCAGCGCCAGCTTCAAGGACTGGCTGAGCTGGAAGGACGACGTCGGCCCCCTGTCGGGGAAGACGGGCATGGCCGTTCTCGTCTGGCTCATCTCCTGGGCCGTCCTCCACGTCGTCCTCCGGGGCCGGCCGTTCGAGATTGGGCGGGCGCTCACCATCGCCCTGGTCCTTGTCGGACTCGGGGTGCTCGGGACCTTCCCGACCTTCTTCCAGGCCTTCGCCGCCGAATAGCCTCAACCCATGCGCGCGTGGGCGGTCGACCGGCCCGGGCCCATCGACTCCCAGCCGCTCCGGCCCGTCACCCGGCCCGTGCCGCAACCCGCCGCCGGCGAGATCCGGGTGCGGGTGGCGGCCTGTGGGGTGTGCCGGACGGATCTCCACCTGGCCGAGGGCGACCTCGCCCCCCGCCGGCCCGGTGTCGTCCCCGGCCACGAGATCGTGGGCACCGTCGACGCCCTGGGTGCGGGCTGCACCCGCTTCCGGGCCCGCGACCGGGTGGGGATCGCCTGGCTGCGAGCCACCTGCGGCCGGTGCCGCTGGTGCCGGCGCGGCGCCGAGAACCTCTGCCCCGACCCCCGTTTCACCGGCTGGGACGCCGACGGCGGCTATGCCGAGTGGGCCGTCGTCGACGAGGCCTACGCCTACCGCCTGCCGCCCGGGTTCACCGACGAGGAGGCGGCGCCGCTGTTGTGCGCCGGCATCATCGGCTACCGGGCCCTGCGCCGGGCCCAGCTCCCCCCGGCAGGTCGCCTGGGGATCTACGGCTTCGGAGCCTCCGCACACCTGGCCGCCCAGGTTGCCATGGCTGAGGGCGCCACCGTCCACGTGCTCACCCGCTCGCCCGATGGCCGCCGGCACGCCCTCGACCTCGGCGCCGCCTCAGCGGGACCGGCCGACGCCTTGCCCCCCGAACCCCTCGACGCCGCCATCCTCTTCGCCCCCGCCGGCGAGCTGGTGCCCGTGGCCCTGGCTGCCCTCGACCGGGGCGGCACCCTGGCCCTGGCCGGCATCCACGTGACGGAGATCCCGGCGCTCGACTATCAGCGCCACCTGTTCTACGAGCGCCAGGTCCGCAGCGTGACGGCCAACACCCGGGCCGACGGCGAGGAGTTCCTCGCCCTCGCCGCCCGGATCGGCCTGCGGGTCACCACCCGGCCCTACCCGCTCGACGAGGCCGGCCGGGCCCTCGCCGACCTGGCCCACGACCGGGTCACCGGGGCGGCGGTCCTCCTGGCCTGAGCGCCGACCAGCGTGGAGCGGCCCCCGCCGCACGGCGAGGGCCAGCGCGGGGGGTCGACCGACTGCCGGCGTTGACCCGGTCGGCGTTCCTGAGTTCGAGGAGCCGTGCGGCCGCTCGGGATCGTCGTGGATCGCGAGGGAGGTGGGGACGGGCGTGGCCCCTGGGTCGAGGTACCGCTTCGAGCCGCCCGCCTGACGGGGCGCGCCGGCCCTTCTGGTGACGGAAATCCTCAGCATCCGAGAAGATCCGTCACCAGAACCGTCCGGGAAACCAACAGTTCCCGGGACAGGCGAATCAGTGGCTCTTGCCGGTCGCCCGGTCGCGAGGCACGAGAGGCCGGACGCCGTAGCCCGAGAACCGGCCGACGTGGACTTCCTTGCCGTTGGTGGAAGGGGGGACGACACGGGTGGACGAACGGGATGACTGGGCGCCACGGCTCGAAGGTACGGACATCGGTTTCTCCTTGCGGACGAGCGCCCCTGTCGGGCGGGTCCTCAGAGCATCATCAGAACCGGACCCGGTCGGGGAGGGCCCAAAGTCCCGATTCCCCAAGGCCGATGTGCCCCGAGACGCCGTTAGCCGTCATACCGGTCCAAGTCCGAGCCGGCGCCGTTAACGCCAACTCAAAGAGGGCGGCAATCGGTTGAGGCCGGCGCGGGCGGGTCCGATACCCGTTGTCGGAGCTGGGGGCCCGCCAACAATCGGGAGGCGATTTGACTTTGCCGCGCTCTCAGACCCTCGCTCGGGAGGAAACCCCTCCGGCTCTCCTCGCTCTCATGGAGAGCATCTCCGATCGCAGTGCCACGGTCGCCGTCGTCGGACTCGGCTACGTCGGCCTTCCCCTCCTCGTCGCCGCCTGGACGGAAGGATTCGGGTTGATCGGCGTCGACTCCGACGCCGAGAAGGTCAAGGGCCTGCGCGAAGGCCGGTCCCACGTGGCCGGTATTCCCGACCACGAGCTCACGTGGGCGGGCGACGACCTGGCCTGGGAAGACCGGGTCCAGTTCAGCACCGAGCCCCGGGTGCTCATCGCCGCCGACGTCATCCTCGTCGCCGTTCCCACCCCCCTGCGGGACGGGAAACCGGACCTGTCCCTGGTGGTGCGGGCCATGGAGGCTGTGGCCGAGGTGCTCCGGCCCGGCCAGCTGGTGGTGCTGGAGTCCACGACCTACCCGGGGACCACCGAGGAGGTCGTCCGGCCCGTGCTGGAGGCGACGGGGCTGGTGGCAGGCCGGGACTTCTCGCTCGCCTACTCCCCGGAGCGGATCAACCCCGGTGACGGGCGCCGGCTGCGGGACACCCCCAAGGTGGTGGCCGGGGTGACCCCCCTCGACACCGACATCGCCGCTCTCTTCTACGGGGCCCTCGTGGACCAGGTGGTCCGGACGTCCTCCCCCCGCCAGGCGGAGATGACCAAGCTGGTGGAGAACACCTTCCGCCAGGTCAACATCGCCCTGGTCAACGAGCTGGCCACCATCGCGCCCTCCATCGGCGTCGACATCTGGGAGGCGCTCGAAGCGGCGGCCACCAAACCCTTCGGCTACATGGCCTTCTGGCCCGGGCCGGGGGTGGGCGGACACTGCATCGCCATCGACCCGAGCTACCTGTCGTGGCAGGTGGAGCAGCATCTCGGGTTCGGGATCGGCTTCGTCGAGCACGCCCGGGCCGTCAACAACCGCATGCCCGAGCACGTGGTGGGCCGCGTCACCGAGGTGCTCAACGGCGTGGGCCGGCCCCTGCGCGATTCCCGCCTGGTCGTCCTCGGGCTCACGTACAAGGCGGGTGTCAACGACGTGCGGGAGTCGCCCGCCCTCAACGTCCTGCAGCGCCTGGTGGCCGCCGGCGCCGACTGCGCCTACCACGACCCCTTCGTCCCCTGGGCGGTGCTGGCGGGCCGGCGCCATGGCGACTTCGTCCGCCTCCCCGTCGACACGCCGACCGAGCAGCTGCCCGGGCTCCGGTCCGTGCCCCTCACGCCCGAGCTCCTGGCCGGCGCCGACTGCGTCGTCATCCTCACGGCCCACGCCGGGATCGACTACGACGCCGTCGTCACCCACGCCCCCCTGGTGTTCGACGCCGTCGGGGTGACCCGGGGGAGGCGGGCCGACCACGTGGTGCTCCTGTGACCGGCGGCTACGGGCCCAAGCGGGCCCGGCGTTTCCGACCCGACGGCACCACCAGGCCCTCGCGGGCTCTCCGGCTCGCCACCCAGGTGGTCATCGCCGCCTACGCCGCCGTCATCCTCGCCTTCGTCTGGCTGACCAAGGACCTGACCTTCGCCACCCTCAGCCGCGACCCGCTGTTCGCCGGCTACTCCATCACCGTTGTCTTCTACATCCTCGGGCGCTTCGTGGGGGCGTTGTTCTACCGGCCCGTCCCCGACGTCGGCTTCCGGCCCTCGGTCACGGTGATCGTCCCCGCCTTCAACGAAGAGGACGGGATCATCGGGACCATCGAGTCGGGCCTGGCCGTCGACTACCCGGCGGAGCTGCTCGAGGTCATCGCCGTCAACGACGGGTCCACCGACGGCACCTGGGAGCGGATGCTGGAAGCCAAGGCCCGCTGGCCGCAGGTCTACGCCGTCGACCTCGGCCGCAATTACGGCAAGCGCGCCGCCATGGCCGAGGGCATCCGCCGCGCCCGGGGCGAGATCCTGTGTTTCGTCGACTCGGACTCCTACCTCAAGCCCGACGCCGTGACCGCCATCGTCCAGCCCTTCGCCGACACCCGGGTGGGGACGGTGGTCGGCCACGCCTACGTCCGCAACAGCATGGTCAACTGGATCACCAAGATGCAGCAGGTCCGGTACTACTCCGCCTTCCGGGTCATCAAGAGCATGGAGTCGCTGCTGTCGGGCACCGTGACCTGCGCCTCGGGATGCTGCGCGGCCTACCGGGCGTCGGTGGTGCGGCCCCTGCTTCACGACTGGGAGTTCCAGACCTTCCTCGGCCGCCCCGCCACCTTCGGTGACGACCGCGCCCTCACCAACCGGGTGCTGTCCCGGCACCGGGTCGTCTACCAGTCGACGGCCCGGGCCGACACGGTGGCGCCGGACAGCCTGCGGAAGTTTTTCCGCCAGCAGCTGCGGTGGAAAAAGTCGTGGCTGCGGGAGTCGCTTTACGTGGTGCGGCTCTTCTGGCGGAAGAACCCCCTCGCCGCCCTCTTCACCTACGCCTCCATCGTGTTCCCGTTCCTGGCACCCTTCGTGGTCCTCCACGCCGTCCTCGGCCGCCTGGTGGGCGGGAGCGTCTCGGGCCTGTGGTTCTACCTCATCGGAACCTACGCCATGGCCCTCCTCTACTCGCTGTTCTACGCCTTCCAGCGCGACGACGGCCTGTGGCACCACGGGATGACGTTCGTGGTCCTGTACATGGCCGTCCTCGTCTTCCAGACGTACTGGGGCATCCTCACCATGCGCGACACCCGCTGGGGCACGAGGGCGTCCACCGTCGACCACCACCCGGTCGACCCGGCGCTCGTCACCGCCCTGCCGGCCGGGGAGGCCGGCGTGCCCGCCGGCGCACCGGCGCGGGAGCTGGTGGGGGCCCGGGCTTGAGGGCCCCTACCAGCTCCGGCGGGCGCAGACCGTTGCGCCAGGTGGTGGTCGGGCTCCTGGCCCTGCCGCTCTCGGTGGTGCCCTTCCTGGCCTACGGCACCTTCACCCCGGAGGGGCGGCTGGTTCGGGACCGCCTGGTCGTGGCCGTCTCGCCGCCCGGGCTCCCTGCGCTCTCCATGGGCCAGCTTCTGCTGGCGACGGCGGCCGCCCCCCGCTACCGGCACCAGGTGATGGCGCTCGTGTACCACGGCATCGGATCGTCCGACAGCGAGGGCGGCTTCGTGGTCTCGCCCCGGCGCTTCGGGGAGCACCTGGCCACGCTGCGGGCCGCCGGTATGCACGCCGTCACCGCCGCCGAGGTGGCCGGCGCCTTCACCGGCGGCACGCCGCTGCCCGACAACGCAGTGATGATCTCCTTCGACGACGGGCGGACCGACGCCCTGCTGTGGGCCGACCCGTTGCTGGCGGCGGCCGAGATGAAGGCCACGATGTTCGTCATCAGCTCGGCCGCCTCCAGCCCCGGCGTCTACTACGCCGGCTGGGACCGGCTGCGGGAGGCGGCCCGCTCCGGGCGCTGGGACATCGAGGCCCACACCGACGACTCCCACCGGGAGCAGAAGGTGGAAGGCGGCGCCCGCCTGCCCGTGCTCACCAGCCTGGCGCCCGGCGAGACGCTGGCCGACTACCGGCGGCGGGTGGCGGCGGACCTCGACCGGAACCGCGACGCCATCCGGAAGCGGATCGGGCGGCGCCCGGTGGCCCTGGCCTACCCGTTCGGGGCCTACGGCGCCGAGCGCGTCAACGACCCCGGCATCCGCCAGGTCCTGGCCGAGGAGGTGGCCCGCCGCTTCACGCTCGCCTTCCACCAGGACGACCAGGAGAGCATCCCGCTCCTCGATCCCACCCAGGAGCGGATCAGCCTGCGTCGCCTGGAGGTGGGGAACTGGTCGGGGATGGGTCTGCTGGAACGCATCGACCGGGCCGCCAACGGCCGCCCGGCCGCCCCGGCCCCCGGCGCCGTCCTCGGCGAATCCATCTGGGTGACCAGGCATCTGGCCGCCGCTCCGGCCCTCCCGCCGGCGGAGGCGCCCCCGCCCACCACCACGACCACCGTCTGTACCCGTTCCAACGGCAAGCCCTGCGAAAAGGTCCAGGTGAACCGATGACGACACCCTCTCTCCCCGTCCTCACGAGGTGTCCCTGATGTGCGGCATCGTGGCCGTGACCGGGATCGAGCCGGCGCTTCCCGTCCTCCTCGACGGGCTGGCCCGGCTGGAGTACCGGGGCTACGACTCGGCCGGCATCGCCCTCCAGGTCGACGGCCGGCTGTGGCGCCGGCGGCGGGCCGGGCGGCTCTCGGCGTTGACCGCCGCCCTGGACGACGCCCCCGCCGGTGCCACCACGGGGATCGGCCACACCCGCTGGGCCACCCACGGTCCTCCCGACGAAGGCAACGCCCATCCCCACGCCGACTGCGGCGGCGGACTGGCCCTGGTGCACAACGGCATCGTGGAGAACCACCGGGAGCTGCGGAGCAAGCTCGAAGTCGCCGGTCACGTCTTCGCTTCGGACACCGACAGCGAGGTCCTGGCTCACCTCGTCGAGGAAGCCGCCGAGGGCGGTGGCGAGCTGGGCGGCGTCGTGCACCGCGCCCTGGCCGCCGTCGAGGGGGCCTTCGCCCTGGCGGTCATCGATGCCCGTCATCCCGAGGTGGTGGTCGCCGCCCGCCGGGGCTCGCCGTTGGTCGTGGGCCGGACGCCCACCGCCGGTTTCGTCGCTTCCGACATCCCCGCCCTCGCGCCCCGTACCCGCGACGTCTATGCCCTGGACGACGGTCAGGTCGTCGAGGTGCGCCCCGGTACCCTGCGCCTCGTCCATCCCCACGGTGCCGCCCTGCGCCGGGAGCGCCGGAGTCTGGGGTGGTCAGCGGAGGCGGCCGAGCGGGGCGACTATCCCCATTTCATGCTGAAGGAGATCCACGAGCAGCCCCGCGCCATCGCCGCCACGTTGGGGGGACGGCGGGAGGACGACACCGGCTTCTCCCCCGAGCAGGCACTCGCCGCCCTCGACCCGGGAGCGATCCGGCGCATCCTCGTGGTCGGCTGCGGCACCAGCCTGCACGCCGGCCTGGCCGCCCGCCCGGCCTTGGAGGCCTGGGCCCGCGTGGCCGTCGAGTGCGAGGTCGCCTCCGAGCTTCGGGGCCGGGAGCGGCCGGTGGAGCCGGGCACGCTCGTAGTCGGCGTCAGCCAGTCGGGCGAGACTGTCGACACCCTCTTCGCCCTCCGCCAGGTGGCGGGGGACAAGGTGCCGGTACTGGCCGTCACCAACGTCGTCGACTCGGTCATCGCCCGGGAGGCGAAGGCCGTGATCACCACCCAGGCCGGTCCCGAGATCGGCGTGGCCGCCACCAAGACCCACGTCGCCCAGGTCGTCGCCCTCCAGGGGCTGGCCCTGGGCCTGGGTGAGGCCCGGGGCACACTGGCGCCCATCCGCCGCCGGCGCATCCGCCAGGCGCTGGGTCAGCTTCCCCTCCTGGTGGACGAGACGTTGCGCCGGGCACCCGACGTCGCTGCCGTCGCCGCCCGGTTCGCGCAAAGGCGCGATTTCTTCTTCCTCGGGCGCGGTCCCGGATACGCCGTCGCGCTGGAGGGTGCTCTCAAGCTCAAGGAGACCGCCTACCTCCGGGCCGAGGCGTACCCGGCCGGGGAGCTGAAGCACGGCCCCATCGCCCTCATCGAACCCGGCGTCGTCGTGGTCGGGGTGGTCGGGTCGGGCCCCGCCCGGGCCCGCATGCTGTCCAACCTCGCCGAGGTCCGGACCCGGGGGGCCACGCTCGTCCTGGTGGCGGAGGATGGCGACGCCGAAGCGGCGGAGGCGGCCGACCATCTGCTGGCTGTCCCGCCGGCGCCGGCCGGCTTCCCCCTGCTGTCCCCGGTGATCGACGTCGTCCCCCTCCAACTCCTCGCCTACGCCATCGCCACCGCCCGGGGCTGCGACGTCGACAAGCCCCGCAACCTGGCCAAGACGGTCACCGTGGAGTGACGACGGGGCGCCCAACTACGCCAAGAAGCGTTCATCCGTGCGACCCGTCCGCCAGAGATGAACGCATGTATCCGGGGTGCTCATGCGGCGCGGCGAGGGCCATGTCGCACCACCTCCTCGTGATGGTGGAAGCGCTCCTCGTCCCAGGCTTCGAGGGCGAGGAGAAGGGCGAACGGGCCGAACAGCGCACCCAGGCCCAACCATCCCCACGTGTCGTGGGTCCTCCGGCCCATGACCAGGGACACGACCAGACCTGAGGCCAACCAGCCGGCCACCGCCAGAGCCAGCAGGGCGGTGGAGGACATCGGCACCACCTCCACCTCCCATGGTGAAGGGCGGTGCCGACCAGGGTCAGTGCCGAAAGTCCCCGGCGGGCGTCACCGAGGGCCCGATTCGGACTCCGGGGCGGGTATGGCCGCTCGGATGAGGCCTTTCATGGCGTCGGCGAGCTGCTCGGAGTAGGTGAGGAGGGGGTCGGCCCACGACGCGAGGTGCTCGGCGAATGCCGCCTGGGTCTCGGCCCACGACGCCACCTCGGCGGCGAACTGCCGGTGGCGCTCCGCCCACGTCGCCATCTGATCGGCGAAGCGGTGCTGCTCCTCGCTCAGGCGCCGGATCGGGTCGATCCAGGCCGTCCCGAGGTCGAGGGCCTCCTCGGCGCCCCGGCGCACCGGCCCCGCCATCCGGGTCGGGTGGGCGGCGGCGGTGCGGACCTCGCCGACCGCCGTCTTGGCCAGCTCGGCCATCTGCTCGGTCACCCGGCCCAGGGCGCCGAGGGCCTCCTCCATGTGGCGTGCGAACTCGGCGAACGGGTCACCGGCCATCAGCCGTCACCTCCGGTCCTCCCGTTGGGAGAAGGGGAGGCTATCCGGTGTCCGGCATCAATGGCCGTGCTCCTCCCAGTCGTCGTCGGCGTGCTCCTGGCCGGTGGCCGTGGCCCAGGCGGAGGGCCGGACGGCGCCAAGATACGGACTTTCGCCTCTCTTCTCCCGCGCCCGGCCCACCCGACAATCGGGTTGGGAGAAGGAGACGATCATGGGAAGCACCTGGACGATCGAGGTGGGACACTCCACCCGGGCGATGGCCGGCGACGACCTGGAGGCAGGCGTGAGGGGAGCGGCCGCCGCCGGCGGCAACATCGTCGAGCTCTCGGCCTTCGACGCCGCCGCCCTGGACGCGGTCGCGGCGGCCCTCCAGAGCGGACGGCGTATCTTCCGGCGCATCTCCGTCCATGCCCCGGTGGCGTTCGGGTCCCTCTCCGAGGCGGAACTGGTCGGCAAACTGGCTTCGCTGCAGGTGCCGGTCGTCGTCCATCCGGAGATGATCGTGACCCCGGCGACCTGGCTTCCCCTGGGGAAGCGTCTCCTCATCGAGAACAACGACGGCCGCAAGGCCAACGGCTCGTCCCCGGTCGAGCTCTCGGTTCTCTTCGCCGCCCTTCCCGAGGCGCGTTTTTGCCTTGACGTGTCCCACGCCACCGACGTGGGCGGACCGGAGCTTGCGGCGACCTTCGCCGCTGCTTTCCGGGGCCGGTTGGCGGAAGTGCACGCGGGCTGCGGGTGCGGAGCCCGGCCGGGGGAGTCCCTCGGCGTCGAGGTGCTCAGGGCGCTGACCGGCGTGGTGGCGACCGCCGGACGTTCGCTGCCCGTCATCATCGAGCGGCGACCGTCCGGATCGGCCGGCGCCCTGGCCCAGGTGTACGCCGTGCGGGGCGCCGTCGTCGCCGGGGTGCAGTCGCGCCTGGCCGCCTGACCGGCGCCGTGCGACAAAAGAGCCGAATGGCTCTGGAGGGCCAGGCCCCACCGTGGAACGCTGCAGGGGCGAGTGGTGCGGGGTGCGAGCGTGGGAGGTGGCGATGCAGGGTTCAGAGCGCCGGCGAGGAGGTGACCGTCGCCAGCCGCCGCATCGGGACGGAAGGGCGCCTCGCCAGACGATGGACCTGCGCGCCGGTGGCTCCGATCGGCGTTCCCGCTCCGAACGGGGGCAGACCTCCCGGATGACGGGGCCTCAGGTGGTGGGGACGGGGACCTTCGCTTCGGGGTGACCGAAGAGGACCTGGTCGAGCACCGGCCGCAGGAGGCGGGTCAAGTCGGCGACGGCCCCCACCACGAGGTCGTCGACCGTCACCATGCCAACGATCCTCCCGTTCTCGACGAGCGGTATCCGGCGGTGGGCGTACCGGTCGAAGGCGGCCACCGCCTCGGCCAGGTCGGCGTCGGCGGGCAGGGTCACCAGCTCGGTGCTCATGACGGCGTCGATCCGGGCGTCGGGCGGGAGGCGGCGGGCCATGCCGCGCACGGCAATGTCCCGGTCGGTCACGATGCCCAGCGGCCGGTCGTCGTCGTCGACGACCACCACGGCGCCGACAGCCTTGTGGTCCATCAGTTCGGCGGCCGCAGCCAGGGTCCCGCCGGCCGGGATGGTGACGGCCGGCTTGCGGTAGAAGTAGCTCAGGTGCATGGTTGCCTCCGGTCACTCCGGCAGCCTCGCTGCCGCCCCGGGTGCCGCGGCAGCCGGGAGACGACCAGTTGCCAGCGGTCGACGCCCTCGGCATCCCCATCGCGAATCGCCCGGGCCAGCCTCGCCGCCGCGTGCTCCAGTTCCCTCTCCGGCTTGTCCATGGTGCCCTTTCCAGGTCCGGTGCTCTCCTCTCGATGGTGCGCCGCGCCACGCAGTGGGGACAGGGCCGGCCGGCCCTCCCTTCCCGGGACCTTCGGCAACTGATCGAGGCCCTCCATCACCGGACTCGCCCCAACGCCCGGTCCGGTGCCGCGGCGTGCCCGCACGGTGCGGGCGCACAACAGGGCGAGGACCGGGACGAGAACGAACCACGCCATTTCTTGTAGGCGGCGTCGGCCCCCAGGACGGCGGGTGCGGCCAGGAGGGCCACGACCGCCGGCCACAGGGTGGGGGCGGCGTGATCCAG
>JBIOYN010000060.1:0-6246 GCA_044870155.1 Acidimicrobiia bacterium
CGGCGGCGGGCCTCATGGCCGGGCGGTGGGCCCGGACGGTCTCGGTGAAGTGGTCCTCGATGCGCATCAGGGGGTCGAGCCGGGTGGCCGGGTCCTGGAACACGAGCGCCAGCCGGTCGCCCCGGACGTCTCGCCAGCGGCCTGGGTCGGCGGTGAGGTCGTCACCGTCGAGGAGGACCCGGCCGGTCTGCTCCGTGCCCCGGGGGAGGATCCCGAGGATGGCCCGGCCGAGCGTCGACTTGCCGCACCCGCTCTCGCCCACCAGCCCCAGGCTGTGGCCGGCGGCCAGCTCCAGGCTCACCCCGCTCACGGCCCGCACCGGCCCCCGCGGGGTCTGGTACGTGACCGTCAGGTCGGAGACCTCGAGGGCGGGAGTCCCCGTCGGCCCGCGGCCGTGCCGGGTGCCGGCGGGGAGGGGCACGGGGGCGAGGTCGGGGAGGCGCTCGAGGGCCGTCTCGTCGCCGGCGCCGGCCGGGTCGGCGGGCTCGTCGGGAACCGCCGCCGGCGCCGCCGTGTCGATGTTCTCGGGCAGGGCGCCCGTCCCGATCCCGGCCCGGCGCAACCGGGGGTTGAGGACATCGTTGATCCCCTCGCCCAGGAGGGACAGGCCCGTGACCAGCAGGAGGATGGCCAGCCCGGGGAAGAGCGACGTCCACCAGTACCCGGTGCCGATGTCGGTGATGGCCACCGAGATGTCGTGGCCCCACTCCGCCACCCGGAAGGTGCCGCCGTAGCCCAGGAACCCGAGCCCGGCCAGGGTGAGGACGGCGTCGGCGGCGTTGACGGTGAAGATGACGGGGACGGAGGACACCACGTTGGCGGCGATGTAGCGGGTGATGACCGTCACCGGCTTGGCCCCCATGGCCCGGGCGGCGTCCACGAACGGCTCCTCCCGCACGGCCAGGGTGTGGTTGCGCACCACCCGGAAGTACTGGGGGATGTAGATGACGGAGATGGACAAGGCGGCGGCGGGCACGCCCGGTCCCACCCAGCGGCGCAGGGCGAAGGCGGCCACGATGGCCAGCAGCAGGCTGGGGAAGGCGTAGAGGGCGTCCATGATGAGCACCAGGACCCGGTCCAGGCGCCGGCCCACGTAGCCGGCCACCAGGCCCAGGGGCACGCCCACGACCAGGGCGAACGTGGTGGAGAAGAGCACGACCTGGAAGGCCAGGCGGGCGCCGAAGACGACCCGGGAGAAGACGTCGAAGCGCTGGTTGGTCGTTCCGAAGAGGTGGTCGAGGGACGGCCGGCCCAGCTGGGGGATCCCGGCGAACTCGGCCTGGCCGTAGGGGGCGACCACCGGTGCCAGCACGGCCACTACGGCGAAGATCCCGCTGAGGACGCCGCCGGCCACCACCAGGTGCCGGGTGGTGGGGGTCGCCCCCCGCCACAGGCGCCCGAGGCGTTCCACCCGCCGGCCGAGGCTGTTCACACCGGCTGCGGTCACGAGTACCGGATCCGGGGGTCGATCCAGGCCGTGACCACGTCGATGAGCAGGCTCACGGCCACCACGAAGCAGGCGTAGAAGGTGACGATCCCCTGGACGGCGGTGTAGTCCCGGTTCTGGAGGAACTGGTAGAGCGACAGGCCGATCCCCGGCCAGTTGAACGTGGTCTCGGTGAGCACCGCCCCGCCAAGCAGCAGGGCGAACTGGAGGCCGACGACCGCCACCACCGGCACGAGGGCGTTCCGCAAGGCGTGGCGCACGACGACGGCCCGCTCGCCCACCCCCCGGGCCCGGGCTGCCTCCACGTAGTCGGAGCGCAGCGTGGAGAGCATGTTGACCCGCACCAGGCGCACCACGATCCCGCCGATGACGAGCCCCAGGGTCACGGCCGGGAGCACCAGGTGGCGGGTGGCGTCGGACAGCGCCGCCCAGTTGCCGGTCAGGACGGAGTCGACCAGGTAGAGGCCGGTGATGTCCCGGGGCTCGGCGAAGGCGCCCGCCCGCCCCGACGACGGGAACCAGCCCAGCTTCACCGAGAACAGGTACTGGAAGAGGATCCCGAGCCAAAAGATGGGGGCGGCGTAGAGGACGATGCCGGCCAGGCGCCCGGCCACGTCGAGGGCGGTGTCCCGGAACCGGGCTGCCACCGCCCCCACGGTGAGGCCGACGGCCAGGGCCACGGCCATGGCCGCCAGCGTGAGCTCGAGCGTGGCCGGGAAGCGGTCGGCGATGGTCTGGCGCACGGGCCGGTCGGTGGTGATGGCCCGGCCGAAGTCCCCCGTGGCCACGTCGGCCAGGTAGCCCGTGTACTGACGCCACAGCGGCTGGTTGAGCCCCAGGCTCTCCCGGACCCGGGCGGCCCGGGCGTCCGACACCCGGTCCCCCAGGGTGGCCGTCACCGGGTCCCCGGGCGCCACCCGCAGCAGCAGGAAGGTCGCGGTGAGGAGCAGCAGGAGCAGGGGGAGGGTGAGGGCCAGACGGGTGAGCAGGTAGGTCCGCAGCGAACCTCTGGCGCTCACTTGCGTCCGGTCACCCTCCACTCATGCTCGGCTCTCACCGGCGTTGGTGCCGATGCTCGCCTTAAGGTACTCGCCAGCCTTGACTGACCGGCCAGCTGATTTAGACGCGGGTCGTGATGTCCAAGACAGCTTCAATGCATTGGGGCAACGCCTCCCATTGACTCGGCCGACGCAATCTCCAAGCCGGTAAGACGGCCAATTCAAGTAGGGCCGACGGGTTCCGGACCGGGAGCGGAAGGCTGCGATAAGCAGCCAGGCGCGGAAGTCGGTCGGAACCGGAGACCGGAAGGGCCTCAACCTTGTCGCCCCATTCCAAGACGATGCAACCGGCGAGAGGAAGGGCCGGGGTGATGGCTCCCAGAGCCAGACGCCATCGCTCCTGAGATCCCCGCTGTATCCGCTCGCCGACGCCGAGGCGGCTGGCGGCGGCGGGACGCAGATCGAGACAACGCGGGCCGGCAAGTGCCATCCCGGCGTGAACCACGAGCAGGTCGTCACACACCACGTCCTGTCCGGCTAGCGCCAGCGCGGCCAAGGTTGAGCTCTTGCCGGATTCCTTGGCTCCGAGCAGAGCCCACACCCCGTCGTCGATGGCGAAGGCTCCAGCATGAAAGGACTCCCGACCCCACCACCAGGCAAACGTCGCGGCCACGGGTGCGAGGAAGGGATGCACTAACTCGGCGTCCGATATCGGTTCCGGTGTCGTGAAGACGGCCCGTCTCTCCTCTGCCACCATTGTCAGATGACTCGTCCCGCCCAGGCAAAGCTCGGCCCGCTGCTCGTCGACGAAATCGCGGTCGGACGCCACTGAACCTTGTTCCCGAATCAACTCAACTGCTGGCCATCTGTCACCCACCGGCACCAGCGAGACTGGCGACACGGGCGGCACAAGCGTCATCCCGTAGGCGCCGAGGGTCACTTGCGGTGATCGTTCACGGGCCAGCCGATGAGCAGGCGGAGAAGCGGAATCCTCGTAAGAGTAGAGGCCGTTGAAACAGCGGGAGGCTCCCGTACCCCACCACCTGTTGGCTAGGATTCGGAACCGCTGGCGAAAGAGTGTCGTGCCGCTCCTGGGGGTGCCCGTGTCGAGTGGAAACGATGCCTTCCGGCTCACCCCACTGGAGGTGGCGGCCGGGGTGCCGAGCGGTCTCGACTCCAGCGCGCCGCTGCTCCCCCCTCCACCTTCGGGTGGGCCCATGGCGGCACTCGAGAGCGCGATTCTCTCCGCCGTCGTTCACCCCCCCTGCTTCGTCACCTTCTCTGGCGGACGGGATTCGTCGGCCATACTCGCTGTCGCCACCCGGTTGGCCCGCCGTGAAGGTCTGGCGCCTCCCATCCCCGTCACCCAACGGTTCCCCGAAGCCGAGGGCGCCGACGAGGACGAATGGCAGGAGCGCGTTCTGCGTCACCTGGGCCTCGACGAATGGCTGCGCATGGAGATCGTCGATGAACTGGATGTCGTCGGACCCACAGCCTCAAGCCTGCTTCGCCGTCACGGACTTCTCTGGCCTCCCAACACCCATTTCCAGCAGCCCATGGTTGAATTAGCCCGCGGTGGCACGATCGTGACCGGCATCGATGGGGACGGCGTCTTCGGGACCTGGCGCTGGCAGCGGGCAGCCGATGTGCTGGCGAGGAGGACTGGGCCTGAGTGGCGCGATCCGCTCCGGGTTCTCCTGGCGCTTTCCCCACGGCCTGTGCGCAGAGCGGTTGGGGAGAGACGAGGGAGGCTCGACCTGCCTTGGTTGCGCCCGGCCGCCAGAGCGGCGATCGCCCGAGCTTGGGCAGTTGACGTCGCCGACGAACCTGCCCATTGGGACCGCCGGGTGCAGTGGTACACCCGCCGTCGGGCGTTTCGCATGGTGCTGCACTCATACGCGTTGATGGCCGAGGACGCCGGCGCACGGGCCATTCATCCATTCGCCGACCCGTCCTTCCTCGCCGCACTCGCGCACGCTGGCGGCCGGCAGGGCTTTGGCGACCGGACTGCCCTCATGAGGGTCTTCTTCAACGATGTGCTTCCCGACGCCGTCCTCGCCCGGCGGTCCAAGGCGCACGTCAGTCACGCGGCGTGGAATTGTCACAGCCGGCGGTTCGCGGCGTCGTGGAATGGTCAAGGTGTCGACCTCGAGCTGGTCGACCCCGACCTCCTGCGGGAGGAATGGTTGACACCCTGGCCCCACGGACTCGCCTCAACACTCATGCAAGCGGCGTGGCTGGCCACGGAGTCCGAACCGGAGCGCGAGCGCGAGTGAACGTCCCAGCTGGCCCTACAGAACCTGTTATCCGAAAGACCTTCGATCTGGCCTACGTGGGATCAGTCGCAACCGGTCTTGGAGAAGTTCTCGAGGAACTGTGAGTTGTCATGGGGACATCCCACCTTGCCCGTCGCCTGCTGAGTCAGCTCGGCGAACGTCCCGAGCTGCCAGATGACCGGCCTTTCGTAGGGCGTTTTCATCGCCGCCCCTCCCTCTCGCTTACCGCCTCGAATCCGGCGAGATCCTTCATCGTCGGCGAACGTAAGCTCCTGCCGAACACTAACACGGGAGACGGCGCCGAGCCGCAGTGTCAAATGTCCCCTCAGCCCGACGGGGAACGCCGTCAAGGACGGTGTCCGATAGCCTCCGGCAAGGGACCCCCGCTCGCCCAGTGGGCGGCGACGTGCGACGGAGAGAGCGATGCGACAGCGTCTATCGCTTGGGGGATCGGACTGCATCTGAGTGGGGCCCGTCGACCATCATCGACCCGGCCCGCTCGATGTAGCCGCCGGCTTTCTCATCGGCGAAGACCTCACCGCCGGGAGCCTCCCCCGGCACGCTCGACGGACATCGCCGGTGGTGGCCTTGGAGAGCGTCCTCAGACCGATGCTGGTTCGTGCTCCCTGCATCATCGGCTTCTCCGGGGGCCGGGACTCCGCTGCCATACTCGCAATGGCTACCGACGTCGCCCGCCGTGAGGGGCTCCCGCTCCCGATACCTGCGACTCTCGTCTATCCGGACATACCAGAGGCGGACGAGACGAGTTGGCAGGAACTTATCCTGCGTCACCTCGGGCTGACCGAGTGGCACCGGATCGAGATCCATGACGAACTCAGCGTCCTCAGCCCGCTGGCAGTCGAAGTACTGCGACGATACGGACTGCTATGGCCGGCCAGAGCGTACGTGCTGGTGCCATTGCTGGACGTCGCCCGGGGTGGTTCCTTCATCAGCGGGCACGGGGGCGATGAGCTGTTCACGAGCCGGGGTTCGGCCCTCAACCTTGTGGCCGCCGGGCGGCGACGACCCGAGCCCCGAGACATTCTCCGTCTCGGGCTCGCCATGTCGCCCCGTTTGGTCAGGCTTCGGGTGGCGCGCGCCCGGGACGCCACGTCGTTCCCCTGGCTGCGACCGGAGGGAACGCGTCAGGTGAAGGACGCCTTCGCCCGATGGATGGTTGGGATTCCCGCCCGCTGGGACCGGGCCCTGAATTCCTGGTGGAGGAGCCGGGACCTGCAAGCGACCCGGGAGGCCGTGACCCGCTTGGCCCAGGGGCGGGATGTCCAGGTGCTCCACCCCTTCACGGAACCGAGCGTCCTGATCGAGATGCGGAAGTTGGGCGGGGCCAGCGGCTTCTCCAGCCGGACGGCGGCCATGGAGATACTGTTCGGCCACGTCCTACCCGTGGAAGTGCTGAGGCGAAGCTCGAAGGCCTCCTTCGACTGTTCGCTGTGGAGCGAGGCGACGATGGAATTCGCCCGGAGCTGGGACGGCCGTGGCGTTGATTCGGGCCTTGTCGACGTTG